>CAZZFP010000024.1:0-17330 GCA_964653575.1 uncultured Lachnospiraceae bacterium | reverse complement strand
CATCGTGACCGTGATAAAATATCTCATTCAGAGTCATTCAGACGCCTTATGAATAAAACTCTAGTCTTTTTAGCTCCGGTGGGTGATCACTACAGAACTCGTTTGACACATACTCTTGAGGTAACACAGATAGCTCGGATCATCGCAAGAGCTCTCAGCCTTAATGAGGACCTTTGCGAAGCCGCGGCGCTCGGTCATGACATAGGTCATACTCCCTTCGGTCACGCTGGAGAAGATGCTATGCGTATGTGTTATGATCCCAATTTTGCGCACTATGCGCAGAGCTTAAGGGTCGTTGAAAAACTCGAAAACGGCGGTAAAGGGCTTAATCTTACGTGGGAAGTACGCGATGCGATATTCAATCATACGGGCAAGATGATGGCATCCACCCTTGAGGGCGTTATCGTAAAATATGCCGACAGAATAGCCTACATAAATCACGATATAGACGATGCCTGCCGTGCGGGGATCTTGACACTTGATGATATTCCGGCAGAGCTTCGTCGGTTGCTCGGCGAGACACATTCGCAGAGGATAAATACGTTGGTACACTCGGTCATTACCGCAAGTGACGGCAGACCTCAAATTACTATGACCGAGGAGATCGGTGAGGCTATGAACGAGCTGAGAGACTTTCTGTTTGAAAATGTATATTATAATCCTATCGCGAAAGCACAGGAGAATAAAGCAAAAGAGCTTGTTATAAGGCTGTTTGAATATTATGTCAAGTACCCCGAGAAGATGCCGGAGCTTTATTATCGTAACACTCAGACCGAGCCTGTTGAGAGATGCGTTTGCGACTATGTTTCCGGAATGACGGACAGATATGCAATAGAGTTGTATAAAGACTTGTTCGTACCCGAGGTGTGGAGGGGGAAATGCTGATTCCTCGTGAAGTAATAGATGAGATCCTTTACAGGACCGATATAGAGGAAATAATCGGATCTTACGTGCATCTTAAAAGGTCAGGATCGGGATATGTGGGGCTTTGTCCGTTTCACAGCGAGAAGACCCCGTCGTTCTCTGTAAACACAAAGGATAAATTCTTCTACTGCTTCGGTTGCGGAGCCGGGGGAGATGTTATAACCTTCATTATGAGAGCGGAAAATCTTGATTATGTAAGCGCCGTAGAATTTCTTGCCGAAAAAGCGGGAATAACAATCAATAGTGAACGATATGCAAAGACCGAGAGCGGAGGCGTGCCGCGTAAGCGTGTGCTTGATATGAATCTCGAAGCGGCAAAATTTTTCAGACAGCAGCTTTTTGATCCCACGATTGGTGCTGAAGCTATGCGTTACCTCGTGGACGAAAGAAAGCTTTCTTCGAAGGTCATCAAGCACTTTGGACTTGGATTTTCGCCGGACGGATTTGGCGCTCTGACGGATCATATGACGAGAGCAGGCTTCAGTGCCGAAGAATTGCGGACAGGATTTCTTTGCGGCATAAGCCAAAAGAACGGCAGGCCGTACGATTACTTCAGAAATCGTGTCATATTTCCAATTATAGATACGCGTGGCGATATAGTTGCTTTTGGCGGCAGAGTTATGGATGACTCAAAGCCGAAATATCTCAATACGTCAGATACTCCCGCATTCAAAAAAAGCAAAAACTTGTTTGCGCTCAATTACGCGAGACATCATTGTGCGGAAGAGATGATACTTTGCGAGGGGTATATGGATGTTATAGCGCTTCATTCAGCGGGGTTTGAAAATGCCGTTGCAACGCTCGGAACGTCTATAACGCCCGAACACGCTCGAATTATGGCGAAATATACCAAGAAAGTCATCATTTCCTATGACAGCGATGACGCAGGGCGCACTGCCGCCGATAAAGCTATGAGGCTTCTCGGTGAGGTCGGACTTGATGTGAGAGTATTGCAGGTAACTGATGCCAAGGATCCTGACGAATATATTAAAAAATTCGGCAGAGACAAATTTAAAAATCTGCTATCGGGAAGTAAAACGGGATTTGAGTATAAAATGAACGGTATACTCAGCAAGTACGATATAAGTTCATCCGAGCAACTTATCAAAGCTTCAAGCGCACTTTGCTCCATAATTGCGGGTACGGTTTCGGGCGTTGAGAGGGAAGTCTATATATCGATAGTTGCGGATAAGCTGGGAATATCAAAAGATTCACTTAAAAATGATGTCGAGAGGATGCGCTATTCTTTCAAACGCGAAAAAACGATGAAAGAAGGACAACAAGCGCAAATTTCGGCTATGAATGTAGGCGACCGTGTTAATCCGGATGCCGCAAAAAATATTCGCGCGGCGGCGGCTGAAGAAGCGATCATAGGTATGATGCTGCTCTACCCGGAATACAGAGGGGCGGTTTGCTCCGACAGCACATTTTTGAATGAAGCTGACTTTGTTACTGAATTCGGCAAGCGTTGCTTTCAGGCGATATGCGAGCTTGAAACGTCCGAGGGCGGGTTTTCATTCTCGCTTCTTGCCGAAAGATTCAACGTTGAGGAAATGGGTCGTATAACCCAGATGGAACAAAAAAGGCGCAGCGTTACAAGAAACGACATCGATGTCTTTCGAGCCAATGTAAGCGCCCTGAAGTCAGAGCATTCATCCGGTGATACCGATTGGCTTGCCGATTTGAAAAAGCAGCAGGATAGGGCGAAATCAAAAAGGAAAAACAACTAAAATATCAAAGATACGGGAATTTACCGTACATACACGAGGAAGGAAAAGAAATGTTAGAAAACAAAAATACCACCGATGTGATTAAAGCGGAAGATGACAATACGGAAAACGAGTCATTTGGCTTCGATAAGCGCTTCAAATCTCCCGAAGCGGCGGCACTTGCAGACGCGAAAGCGGATGCCGAGGCTGAGCTTGGAGATGATTTTGACGACGACCCCGAATTTGATTTCGGCGAAACGGCATCATCCGACAAAAAAACGGTAAAGGATAGAGGACTGCGTCCCGATGAGATGGAATCCGACCTTGACGACGGATTTACGCTCGGAAGATACGGCACTTATGTCGGCGACTCCGTCGATGACGGCGATATAGGCGTACCGGGTGTCAGCGGGGACGATGTCAGTGAATATGAGCAGATTGCCAAAGATGTTGATCAATTTGGCAACGGCGAGAATATGGAACGTCTGCTTGAACATGAGGGAATTCTCATAGATGACCCTGTCCGTATGTACCTCAAGGAGATAGGCCGTGTTCCGTTGTTAAGTTCGGAAGAAGAAAAGGAACTCGCCGAACGAATGGCTAATGGAGACGATGAAGCCAAAATGAAGTTGGTCGAAGCAAACCTCCGACTCGTCGTAAGCATCGCAAAACGTTACGTCGGCAAAGGAATGTTCTTCCTTGACTTGATCCAAGAGGGAAACCTCGGACTTATGAAAGCAGTCGATAAGTTTGACTATACAAAAGGTTATAAATTTTCCACGTATGCAACCTGGTGGATACGTCAGGCAATAACGAGGGCTATTGCGGATCAGGCAAGGACCATAAGAATTCCCGTTCATATGGTGGAGACCATTCATAAGGTATCCAGATATTCCCGTCAGATGCTGCAAGAACTCGGCCGCGAGGCAACTGCAGAAGAGATCGGCGAGAAGATGAATATGAGTGCCGAAAAAGTAAGAGAAATTATGAAGATCGCGCAGGATCCCGTTTCCATAGAAACTCCTATCGGTGAAGAAGAGGATAGCCGCCTCGGAGATTTTATTCCGGACGAGGACACTCCCGCTCCTTCGGAAGCAGCGGCTACCACCATGTTGCGCGAGGTCATTGAAAGAGAGCTTCATACGCTTACCCCTCGTGAAGAACACGTTATAAAGCTTCGTTTTGGACTTTACGACGGAAGAACACGTACACTTGAAGAGGTGGGAAAAGAATTCGATATTACAAGAGAGAGAATACGTCAGATAGAGGCGAAAGCGCTCAGAAAGCTTCGTCATCCGAGCAGAGCCCGTCACCTCAAAGGATTTCTTGATTAAAAGTTAAAAAATGTTGTACAAACGGGAAATTTTTGACGGATGTTTACCACAGAAATTGCTTTTTGTCGTGTTAGGGGACATCGTTTCTTAATAACTTGAACTGTCAATTTACACAATTTTTGGCTCCGCCAAATGTTCAAAACACCCACAATAAATGGCAGATTTAACTAATTCGTCTTGCGCTTTTTGTGCATAATATACTTTGATTGTAGACGCACTGTTAATTTCACAAAAACATTTCACAGTATCGTCAGAAAAATAACGCGCTATTACCCTTGACATATTTAATAAAAAGGTGTACAATATAGGTATTGATTAATATGCGCTTATCGTGCGTACGTTATTTAACCAGGAGGATTTATGAAAAAAAGATTATTAGCATTGATTCTTTGTCTGATTATGATATTGCCAACCGCTCTGTTTGTCGGTTGCGCAAAAGAAGACGATGAGACAAAATCAGATTTGGAGGAGAGTTCTCGTCCCACCAAATCATACGTTATGTGGGTAATGGCTGAGGACGGAATGGACGAAGAGCAGGCTGAGGCGGTCGAAGAGGCCATAAATAAGATACTTAAGTCTAAGTTTAAGACGAGACTTGACATAAAGTTTGTCCCCGAAGATGAGTATTATGCTAAACTTGAGGCGGAAATTGAAGCTATGCGTGAGGCTCAGGAAGCTGCCGATGATATCGATCCTGAACCCGATGATGGAGAGGAAGTCGTTACCGAAGAGGAAACGATAATAAACGAGAACGGATTCCTCGAGTACAAATATCCAGCATTTGAAGAACATCAGGTAGATATCTTTTTCCTTGGCGGCTTTGAAAGGTACAAAGAGTATGTGGAGAACGGTTGGCTTTGCCCGCTCGACAGCAAGCTTGAAGAGGGTGCCAACAAGAAGCTCGATGACTACATAAACTATCAGCTGCTTGCAGCTATGACTATTGTAGACGGTCAGGTATGCGCTATACCAAACAATAGAGCCATAGGCGAGTATACATATCTCCTTCTCCGCAAGGATCTTATGGATAAATACTACTACGGCGTTTCGGACATTACTTCAATAACGGACGCAAAAGAGTTCCTTGAAGATGTAAAAGCTTATGAAAAGGACTATGATCCTATAGCTTACGACAGTTACAGAGAGCCTACTCTCGTTCATTATTGGAGCATCGATCCGGATACACTTAAATATGACTCGAGCAAATTCTCGATAATCGGTAGTATTTTCGAAAACAATGTAACATACAATTTTGTTAAGGGAAGCTCGCTTAGCCAATTGACCGCAACGAGCAGACAGCTTGCGTTTACTTCTTTGTTTACAAAATCGGATTATCAATCTCAGCTTTTGGCACTTAAGTACTATGATTGCTACGATTTCTATGCCGATGAAAATTCCGAAAAGGATTTTGCTCTTTCAATCGTAAAGGGCGATGCTGCACTTGCGGATGAATATTCCGATGAATATTACGTAAAAGTAATTGATTATCCGAGAGCTTCGACAGAGGATGTGTTTGAGTCTATGTTCGCTGTATGTGAATACGGTGGAGAAGCACGCGACGAATCCGACATCGAAAGAGTTATGGAAGTTATCACTTATCTTAATACAAATTCGGACTTCAGAAATCTTCTTCAATACGGCATTGAAAATGTAAACTATACAGTGAAAGCCGACGGAACTATCAAGCGTACCGATAGCAACAAGTATTTTATGGATATCAACAAGACAGGTAATGTGTTTATCGCATATCCTGAAGAAGGGATGTCTGCCGATGTTTGGGAATACGCTAAAAAGCAAAACCAGGATATGAAGATAGATTGTTTGTTGGGCTTTGACTTTTTGACAGAAGCCGGAGGAGATATCAGTACCGTAAATGTTCAAGCAATAAAGGCAATACTTCAAGAGTCCGAAAAGGTTGAAAAGGAACTTAAAGCCATAACTTCATACGATGAATATAAGGCTAAGTTGGAGGAGTATCGCACCCTTTATTCAACCAACAATACTAAATTGAACATAAAGAAATACGTTAATGTTAATGCAGCATCTCAGGGAGAAGCCTCGTATCCGATAGCTTTGTATAAAGGATGGCTTGAAGGCAACGGATTGATAGTTGATACTTCAGGTAGCTGATAAGCTGACGGTCGTGTAAAATCATATAAAAATATAACCCCTTAAAATCATCATAAAGCTTTGAGCTTTGTGAAAAGTTTTAAGGGGCTTTATTATTTAAAAGTTTTTTATTTATTGTCTTTTATCATAAGTTCAATTGCCTTTATCGCCACCTTTATCGCCGTATCTGTATCGTGGCTTTGATTATCGTTTGTATCAAGCTTTGCATCAAATCTTTCTTGATTCCATACTACATGAAATACCGATCCGCATCTAACATTGAGAGCTGATGCCGCAACAAACAAAGCGGCAGATTCCATCTCGCTTGCAAGTACACCGAGTTTCTTCCAAGCTTCCCACTTGTTGAAGAGATCGTATGATATAGGCATTCTTGCGGGCGAGTGCTGACCGTAAAAAGAGTCCTTACATTGTACGATGCCTACGTGAGTGCTATCCTTTAGTCCAAGTTCTTCACTTGCTCGTACAAGCGAGGACAACACGTCATAAGACGGAACAGCGGGAAATTCCAAAGGAGCATACTCTCTGCTCGTGCCCTCAAATCTTACAGCACCCGTAGCTATCACGGTGTCTCCGGACTTTACATCAAGAGATATTCCGCCACAGGTACCGATGCGTATGAATATATCTGCTCCGCAGGCGGTAAGTTCCTCTATTGCTATGGAAGCCGAAGGACCGCCTATTCCTGTCGAGCAAACGGTCACGAGTTCTCCGCATATGTAACCGCACCAGATATTGTATTCACGATTAGAAACGAGATGATAGGGCTTGTCAAAATACGCCGCTATTTTCTCGCATCTTCCGGGATCCCCCGGAAGTATGCAGTATTTTCCGATTTCGCCGGGTCTGCATTTTAAGTGATACTGAAGGTTTGTTGTATCTAACATAATATTTCCTCCTTGAGACTTGACTGTTGTTAAAACATAAAAATACATTTACTATAACATAATTTTACCATATCCGTACACAATATTCAAGGGATAAATACAAAAAAACTCGAAATAATATTAGTAAAGTCACAGAAACAAAGTTTTACCTTATGAGATCTGAATAACGGGAGAAGAGCGGTATCGAAAAAAATGAGCGTTGGAAAACAAATAGTTAAATTAAACAGCGAAATTCTCAGTAGTGCATCGATAGTTGGAAATAAAGAGCATATGGGTCCTATCGGAGAATGCTTTGACGCATTTGATGAAAATGATAGATTCGGCGAAGATACATGGGAAAAATCCGAGAGCCAAATGCAAAAGCTTGCATTCGGCGCGGCGCTTGAAAAGCTTAAATTTAAGGATACTGACATTGATGTGATCTTTGCGGGAGATTTGCTGAATCAGTGTATTGCGGCGACATACGGACTTTCCGATTTTGATACGTCTTTTGTGGGCTTGTACGGTGCTTGTTCGACTGCCGCGGAATCTATGATGCTTGCATCGATTATGACGTCTTATGATATATACAGGTATTGCGGTGCTGTTACATCGTCACATTTTTGTGCTGCGGAGGTACAGTTTAGGACCCCTTTGGAGTACGGAGGGCAACGCCCGCAAAGCTCTCAGTGGACGGTAACGGGCTCTGGAGCTTTCATAATAGGAAAGGCAGACGAAAAGTCTCGCGAATCCGGACGAGCGTTTATTGTGGAATCATTAGCGGGAAAGATAATTGATATGGGAGTAAAGGATGGCAACAATATGGGGTGTGCTATGGCACCATCTGCAGCAAGTACTCTGACAAGATATTTTGCCGAAAGCGGGAAAGATCCGTCCTGCTTTGACATAATAGTGACGGGAGATCTCGGGTTTGATGGAAGCGAAATGCTTTGCGATCTTATGAGATCACAGCATATTGATATATCCGGCAATCATAATGACTGCGGTATGATGATATACAACAGAAAAAAACAAGATGTACACTCGGGAGGCTCGGGATGCGGATGCTCCGCGGTCGTTATGGCATCTTATATAATACCAAAAATAAAAAGCGGGGAACTGAATGATGTTTTATTTCTCGGAACGGGCGCGCTTATGAGTCCTTCAAGTATAAAGCAAGGACAGGGAATACCCGGAATTGCGCATCTGTTGCATATATCTTCGAATCCTCGATGTGAATAAACAGGTCAAAGGTTTAAATGTATGAATATTATGGAATATATATGGGCTTTTGTTTGCGGAGGAATACTCTGCGTAATTGCTCAGATCTTAGTTGATAAAACCAAGCTGACACCGGCAAGAATACTTGTTATCTACGTTGTCGCTGGTGTTATATTGGGAGGGATCGGTATCTATAAGCCTTTTGTTAAGCTTGCGGGCGGAGGTGCCACGACTCCTTTAACAGGCTTCGGATATCTTATAAGCGAAGGTATAAAGAAAGCGGTAAATGAAAAAGGTCTTATAGGAATATTTACAGGGGCGCTCAGCGCCGCCGCGGGCGGTACTGCGGCAGCGCTTTGCTTTGGATATTTGGCGGCGCTTGTATTTAAGCCTAAGCCCCGAGAGTAGAAGGGGACTTAACGTCTTTCGAACGAGGCAAGAAGCTTTTCGAGCGCGCTCTTTTCGATCCGACTGACATACGAACGCGAGATGCCCATTTTTTCGGCTACCTCGCGTTGCGTCAGCGGATCGTTTTGATATAGTCCGTATCGCATTATAAGCACTTGACGCTCTCTCGGTGTAAGCACGGATTCGACGAGGGACATAAGTCGTTCTATGTCTATCTTTTTATCTATGTCCTCGGTAAAATTTTCGTCACTGCATATGACATCACTGTAAGTTAACGGATTTCCATCCTTGTCTATATCTATCGTTTCGTTCAGCGACACCTCGTTTGAGGTTTTTTTTCTTGCACGAAAATACATAAGTATCTCATTTTGAATACATTTGGCGGCATAAGTTGCAAATCTTGTTCCGCTTGCTTGTTTATAAGTATCTACAGCTTTTACCAGTCCGATAGTACCGATAGAGACAAGATCCTCTTGATTGTCATTCATAGAGTAATATTTTCTTACAATATGAGAGACAAGGCGTAAATTGTGAAGTATAAGCTCTTCTCGTGCATTTGCATCGCCGTTGGCGGCGGCGATAAAGTATTCGGCTTCCTTTTCTGCTGATAATGGTGCCGGAAAGTTTTGCGGTGTGCCTATACCGAGCATAATGTGGAGCATATGGGAGATCAGCGAAAACAGATAATGGAACATATTGAGTCCTCCGTGTTCTTAATGTAAAAAATTATATTCAAGAGTAGGCTTGTTACTTGCGTGTCCGATGTGTTAATATTGAAATTTTTGATTGACAATACTGTCATAATATGTTATAATGAGTTTTAGTAGTATTTTATATACAATGAATATTCCCAAGGAGAAGGTAACAATGGAAAGATTGATTGGTAATGCGATTGTAGGACAGTCCGGGGGACCGACTGCGGCGATAAATGCAACACTTGCAGGTGTAATTAGAGGCGTAAGGGAAGATCTTCACAACGGTGCTATCGGAACGCTGTATGGTATGCGCAACGGCGTCGAAGGATTGCTTGACGAGCGTATTGTAAATCTCAGCGAAATGTTTGATACGGACGATAAGATCGCGATGCTTGAAAATACGCCCGCAACCGCTCTCGGATCTTGCCGCAAAAAGTTGCCGAAGATTGGAGATAACGATGAGGTATACGAAAAACTTTTGGCTATATTTAAAAAGTACAGCATACGTTATTTCTTTTACATAGGCGGAAACGATTCAATGGATACGGTTGCAAAGCTTTCCGAGTATACCAAAGGACACGAATACGAGATGTGCATTCTCGGTCTGCCCAAAACAATAGATAATGATCTTGTTGTAACCGATCATACTCCCGGCTTCGGATCGGCGGCAAAATATATAGCGGTTACTATGCAAGAGATAATAAGAGATTGCGCCGTATATACCACAAAAGCGGTAACGATAGTGGAAATAATGGGACGCGATGCGGGATGGTTGACGGCATCCGCAGCAGTTGGCAGGATTGTAAACGGTATTGCACCCGATTACGTATATCTTCCCGAATGTACGTTTGATATGGAAGAATTCTTCAAGGACATCGAGTCGGCGTTTGAAAAGCACCCCAACGTCGTAATAGCTGTCTCGGAAGGCATAAGATTTTCCGACGGTACGTACGTAGGCGAGGGAACACAAAGCGGTGCTACGGATGTTTTCGGTCACAAATATCTCTCCGGAACCGGAAAAGCACTCGAGATAGCCGTAAAAGAAAGATTTGGATGTAAGGTGCGTTCGGTAGAGCTTAACATCAGCCAACGCTGTGGATCTCATATAGCGTCATTGACCGATATCAATGAGTCTGTGAAGGTAGGAAAAGCTGCGGTAAAGGCTGCATCTGAAGGTGTTACAAGAGAAATGATGACGATAGTTCGAGTATCAGACAAACCTTACGAGAGTACCATCTCACATTCCGACGTTTCTTTGATAGCAAATATGGTAAAAGAAGTTCCGTCTGAATATATAAACGAGCGCGGAAATCACGTGACCGATAAATGTCTTGAGTATATTCTTCCCTTGATCAACGGTGAGGCTTGTCCGAAATTTACTAACGGTCTTCCCGAATTTTTTGTGATCCATTAATATATCTTTAAGCAGAGTACATCTTCAAAATTCAAATAACACGATTGGAGAATAAATTATGAAAATAGCCGTCATTACGGGTGCATCATCGGGAATGGGCAGAGAATTTGTAAAACAGATAGATGCCTCCGAGCGATTTGATGAAATATGGGTCATCGCACGTCGCCGCGAGCGTCTTGAAGCATTGGCGGGTCAAGTAAGGGCAAACATCCGCCCCATTTCCGTTGATCTTACAAAAGAAGAGGGTATTGCGCAGTATGAACGTATGCTTAAGGTCATCAGACCGTACGTTGCAGTGCTTGTAAACGCGAGCGGATTCGGCAAATGCGGATCCTTTGAAAGCGTAAGCCTTGAAGATCAGCAGAATATGATAGACCTTAATGTAAAAGCTTATGTGTCACTTGCTCATATCACTATCCCGTATATGAACAAACATTCGAGAATATATAACATCGACTCCATGTCAGCGTTTATGCCGTTACCCTATATGAGCATTTATGCCGCAACAAAGGCATTTATCCTCAGCTTCTCTCGTTCACTTAATTATGAATTGAGAAATAAGGGGATAAGAGTCATGGCGGTTTGCCCCGGATGGGTAAAAACCGAGTTCTTTGATCGTGCAAACAAGAATAATGTCGTGACATATTACTACCGTATGTATACAGCTGATGCCGTTGTTGCGAAGGCGATAAAAGATATGAAAAACGGTAAGGATGTATCGATATGTGGGCTTGCAACCCAGGCGCTTGTTTGCCTTTCAAAAATCGTTCCGTCAGATATCGTGATGAAAATCTGGTGTGCACAGCAAAAGCTCAATTAACGGTTGAATAAAACACCGCGATGTTTGGATATGTAAAGCCATATATTTCCGAGCTTAAGGTAAAAGAATATGACTGCTATAAAGCTTTCTATTGCGGACTTTGCCGGACTATGGGAAAGTGTACGGGAAAATGCTCGGGATGTACACTGAGTTACGATTTTGTCTTTCTTGCCGCGATACGTTGTGCGATTACAAAGGATGATATCGCTTATGAAAAGAAAAGATGCTTTTTGCATCCTCTCAAAAAGCAAAGCTTCGTTAAATTAAACGGTTCACTTGAATATTGCGCGTATTCCGCTTGTTTGCTTACCGGTGTTAAGATATCTGATGATATAAGCGACGAAAAAGGACTTGCAAGACTCAAAGCGAGGATCTTGAATTTGTGCTTTCTTTCGCCGTATAAAAAATCGAGGAAACGTTTCGGCGAGCTTGAGTTGAGGTTGCGCGAACTTTTTGACGAGCTTTCTGAGCTTGAAAAACGGCAGTCATCTCTTGACGAATGCGCCGATATCAGCGGAAATATGATCGAGGCGATATTCTCTTACGGACTCAAAGGCACGGATTTCGCGATAGCTTCCAATATCGGAAGAAATATCGGTAAACTTATATACATTATAGATGCTATCGAAGATTATAACGATGATATCAAGAAGAACAGATTTAATCCGCTCTTGCGTATCACAGAAGGAGCTTCAACGGCTGAAAGTAACGGCGACGAAATAAGGGACACGTTGAGAGTTGCGCTTATGAACACATTAGCCGACGCTGAACCTGCGTTTGATTTGATAGATTACACTTATGCCGAAAGCGCTCAATTGCTCCAAGGGATCGTCAATAATATTATTTATGTAGCGCTTCCTATGCAAATAAAACGTAGCGTAGATAGCTTTTTTACCACTTCGACACAAGATGATCAATGACGGTTATTGAAATTTTAACTTAAAAAGGAAATAATAGTTACAATGAACGATCCATATAAAACACTTGGAATTTCACCGAATGCTACGGACGATGAATTAAAAAAAGCGTACAGAGATCTTGCAAGAAAATACCATCCGGACAGATATACAAACGACCCGGAACTTGCAAAAGCCGCAGAGGACAAAATGAAAGAGATCAACGCGGCGTATGAGGAAATACAGAATATACGTTCGGGGAAGTCAAACTATGATCAGGGAACCTCGGGAACATATAGAGCGAACAGTACCGGATCGAGCGGATCTCGAGATCATAGGTATGTTCAGGTGCGCTCATATATCAACTCCGGAATGTTGAATGAGGCAGATGAAATATTACTCGGGGTCCACGAAGGAGACCGAAACGGCGAGTGGCATTATCTGAAAGGTTTTATCGAACTTAAACGCGGACATTATTCCGAGGCAAAGACTCATTTTGATACCGCTTGCAAGATAGACCCGTACAACTATGAATATAGAAGAGCACGCGCGTATATGAACAACCGCGCAGAGGATTACGGAAGAGGATACACGGTTTCCGAGAGCGATGGATGCTCGCCGTGCCACATTTGCGGTTTCCTTATCCTGCTCGACTGTTGTTGCAGAAGATAATGAGTGAAAAATATGCAAAATAGAAATACTTATACCGCTAAGGTTAGAAACCTTACTTTGAGTGCACTTATGAGTGCACTCAGCATCGTTTTTATGTACGTTGGCTCGGTGATCGAAGTACTTGATCTTACTGCGGCAATGCTTGCTTCTATGTTATGCACCTTTGTAGTCATTGAAGTAGGTGGAGCTTGGCCGTATCTTACATATGCTACCGTTAGTGTGATCGGTGTATTGATGCTACCGAACAAATTTGTTGCGGTGGTATATATCATTTTTGCGGGAAACTACCCTATGATAAAGCGGATCTGCGAAAAGCTTCCGAATTTAGCGCAATGGTTACTGAAACTTCTGATTTTCAATTTTGAATTTACACTTATCTATTTTGCGACAAAGTATGTTTTTGCGATCCCGGATATAGGTTATTCACTGAGCGTATTTACATATCTGATATGCAACGCGATATTTATTCTCTACGATGTAGCGATGACGAAGATTATCTCGTTTTATCTGTTGAAACTAAGAAAAAGGCTCGGCATCAGATCAACCGACTCAAAACGACGGTAAGATTGTAAATTCAAGGACATAATTATTCTATTTACTGATGAAAGTTAAAAAGGAAAAACAATGAAAAATAAGATAAATGCCGCGGAGCTTTCAAACAAATCGCATTGGACGGCACTTTTGCAGTACGCCGTCCCGCTTATGTTTACGGGTGTGTTACAGCTTTTATTTAACGCCGCGGACGTCGTAATTGTCGGACGCTTTGCGGCAGATGGCGAACAAGCGCTCGGAGCAGTGGGATCTACAAGTTCACTCATAAATCTTTTGGTGAACGTATTTATGGGGCTTTCGGTCGGGGCAAGCGTTTGCGTTTCCAAACATTTCGGAGCAAACAATGAAAAGGAAGTCGAAAGAGCAGTACATACCTCGGTTATGCTCAGTATTATTGCAGGCGTATTTGTAATGATCGTCGGAGAAATCGGATCGTATACTTTCTTGAGTTGGATGAATACTCCCACACAATTGATAGATAAAGCGACGCTCTATATGCGCATATATTTTATTGGCATACCCGCAAATATGGTATACAATTTCTGTGCCGCTATCGTGCGTTCGGTAGGGAACACCAAGGTTCCGTTTGTCATCATATCTTTGGCGGGCGTGGTTAATATCGCTTTGAACATCGTGTTCGTTTTGGTCTTCGGTATGGACGTTGACGGTGTCGCGTGGGCTACTACCATATCGCAAACGCTGGCGGCGATATCAATGATAGTTTATCTTATGCGCTCAAATGATATTGTCAAGTTAAAGCTCAACAAGCTTCGCATAAACAAAAAAATGTTGGTACAAATACTTACCGTCGGAGTGCCCGCGGGGATACAAAGCGCATTTTTCAGTATCTCCAACGTAATAATTCAATCGTCGATCAATGGATTCGGAGATACCGTAGTCTCCGGAAATACCGCCGCTTCCAACATCGAAGGATTTGTCTATACTATGATGAATTCATTTTATCACGCTTGCCTTACATTTACGGGTCAAGTTGTCGGGGCGGGTCAAAGGAAACGCACTACCTCAATTCTTCTGAAATGCTTGATATATGTGACCGTTGTCGGAATATTTCTCGGCGTGCTCGTGGGAGTATTTTGCGGTGAATCGCTTTTGAAAATATACCTTCCTAAAGCAGAGTCAGCTGAGGCAAGAGATTACGGCGCGGTAAGACTTTCTATCGTATGCCTTTCATATTTCCTTTGCGGCATTCTTGATGTTTTGGTCGGATCTATGAGGGGTATGGGAACATCGCTTACCGCAATGATAGGCGTACTTATCGGCGCTTGCGGATTGAGGATCGTATGGGTCAATACGGTATTTAGACTCAGCCCTACGTTGATGACTCTGTATATCGCTTATCCCGTCTCTTGGTTTATAACCGATCTTGTGTTCCTCGTGCTTTATATTATCAATAAAAACAGGCTTATAAAAGGTAAACGTGTTATGCCTTAAAAATATATTTCGCCATATACTTTCATCAAATCAAAAAAGTATATGGCGAAGTTTTTGTTGCATATCGTTGTGTACGTTTTTCGGAATATTCATAGATAAAACAGGGAAGTGAAATTGCTTTAATCCGTAAATAAGACAAAAAACTCAAAAAATCTTAAAAATACCTATTGACAAAATTTGAACCTAGTGATATAATATATGAGTCGTGAGGAAATGACACTCGTTTGGCGTTGTTATATATCTGGGTGTGGCGCAGTTGGGAGCGCGCTACCTTGGGGTGGTAGAGGCCGCAAGTTCAAGTCTTGTCACTCAGATCAAAAATCCGTAGAAGTTGCACAATTTCTACGGATTTTTTCTTTTGCTACTTTGTTTGTTATCAACTAATATTGTGACATTTTAGTCTGCCGACAACGCTTATAAAATATCCTCGACCACATGTTTGACCACAATGCGAGAAAATCAGGCTTTGGGAGTCTTCCACTTTGAAGATTCCGAAAGCCTGATCTTTGTTTTGCAGTATAATTTTTAACCCATGATGCGAAGCTCCGCTTTCATCGTTTTTATTAGCTCTGCGAGCTTTTGCTCGCATTCCTGTTCGCTGTGTGCGTAAATGTTTCGTGCGACACGCTTTCCGTTCACGGTCGGGGTATATCTGCTCTCCCACGTGTTCTCGCTGATCTGATGGACCGAACCTGTACCACGGCGGCGGTATTTCGGCTTGTACGGCTCAAATACCGTTTGTGTGGCTTGTTTGGAACTGTTTTCGGGTAAGTCCTCGTCTTTTTCTCTCTCGCCACACAAGGCGAATTTCTCTCCCGTTGCCGTGCCGATAGTGTTTTCGATCTGCTTTGCTGCATCTTGCTTCATCTTTTCGGAGGTGTGGGCGTATACGTTCAAGGTCGTTTCCACGCTTTCGTGACCGATCGTCGAGGCGAGCGTTTTGACATCCATACCGTAATGGAAAGCATGCGAGGCAAACGTGTGGCGGAGCGCGTGGAACGGTACGTGCTTGCAACCAGCTCGTTCCAATATCTGTGAGAGTCTCTTTCGGCAAGCGGTCGGATCTCTCGGTACATCCTCGTTTTTCACGGGTGACGGAAAGAGCCACATAGAATTTGTTCTCGTTCTGTACTCTTTCAGTATTTCAACGATTGGCGGCGGCAGGACGATGGTGCGTTCGGATGCTTTCGTTTTTGGTGAAGAAATGATCAACTTGCCATTTTCAAATCGTACTCGTCGTTTGACAGACAGCGTACCTTCATCAAAGTCGATGTCATCCCACTTCAGCCCGAGCAGTTCTCCTCTGCGAAGTCCTGTTGACAAGTCGAGCAGAAACATTTCGTAAAAGCCTTCGATCTGTGCTTGATAGAGCAGTTTCTGCATTTCCTCGGGCGATAGTATTTTTATCTCCGTATATCTTTTCGGCGGTAATTTACAGCCTATCGCAGGAACTTTTAAGATCAGTCCATCATCGACTGCTTTTTGCAAGGCGGCTCGGCAATGGGCATGGATACTCCGTATGACCGAATCGGAAAGCCCGTTGCCGTTCTGCTCTCGCTGGACAAGTCTGCCGTCAGTTTTCAGTTCGGCATAGAATTTTTCAAGCGTTCCCGCGGTGATCTTGTTCAGCGGATAGTGACCGAACTTTGGGATGATCTGCTTGTAGATGCGTTGCTCGTAAGTCTTTTGTGTGTATTCTTTCAGTGTGTTTTTGCAATATGTGCGATACCAATAGTCTATCCACTCACCGAACGGCATATCCGATGAACATTTTATTTGCTCCGATGTTCCGAGATCCGCTTTCAGTTTCTTTAGTTTTTCAACGCATTCCGCTTTTGTTTTGGCGAGAACATTTTTCGTTTTTGGCAAGCCTTTTTCATCGTATGCGACAACGATCCTGCCTTCCCATCGACCGTCCTTGCGTTGTCTTACCGTTTCGTCGCCACTCTTACGTTTCTTCTTGGTCATAGTTTATCCTTTTTTGCGTTTTTCCTGTTGCCACATAGTCGCCTTTCTCGCTCCCACTTCGAAATTCTCCTTGTTGCTGCCACTCCTTATCTGTCGTTTCATCCGCCGCCGGCGGCGCTTCCGAACGTCTCATGGTTTCAACTCCTTTCCGAGAATATCCGTCAGATAGTTCGTAACGATGTTTGATGCATTCCGTTGCATATCGGTCGTCACATGGGCGTAGGTGTCGAGCGTGAAGCTCGCTTTGCTGTGTCCTACGATCTCGGACAAGG
>CAZZFP010000023.1:0-20079 GCA_964653575.1 uncultured Lachnospiraceae bacterium | reverse complement strand
GTAAACCACACGCCCCTCAAACGTGCGCGTCTGCCAGTTCCGCCACTCTCGCATATTTGCCATATGCGCAACAAGCCAACAAATATATTATACTACTTTTTTTGAAAAAGTCAATACCTATTCGGAAGAAAAAATAAAAAATGTAAAAAAACTTACATTTTGATGGGTAAAAAATCCGCAAAAAGAGCAAAAAAATCTAAAAAGGGTATTGACAAACAAGAAATAATATGATATAATATCGAAGTCGTCTGGCGGAGTAGCTCAGTTGGCTAGAGCAACCGGTTCATACCCGGTAGGTCATGGGTTCAAGTCCAATCTCCGCTACCATTTTGGCCCGTTGGTCAAGCGGCTAAGACACCGCCCTTTCACGGCGGTAACGGGAGTTCGATTCTCCCACGGGTCATACCATACGCAACTCGGATCTGCAAGTCAGGTTCGAGTTGTTTTTTGCTTAAAATCGAAATTTTTATTTTCAACTATTCATTTTTTACGGAAAATATGATATAATATCCTTGTCCGAGGACACGTCCGCGAACGTTGAGATGGTGTGAAGGAACACATCAGGGTCTACGCCGGGGGCTCGATAGCAAATATACCGCGAAATGTCGCTCGTCTGTTTTTGCGGTATTGCAACGCCGGTATATTTATTAAAATTATTATTGCCGCTTACAGCGGCGGAATGGAGAATGTTATGATAATAAGAGCTAATGAATGCAAGATCGATGAAAGGAAAAATATGAAAGGTGGAGACGGGACGGTTTATACGATCGACTTCGTTTCTCAAGAAGAGCTTAACAATAAGTGCAGGTCTTTCGGAAAAATCCATCTTGATCCCGGATGCTCCATAGGATACCACGTTCACGAGGGAGAGAGCGAGATCTTTTATATTCTTAACGGTACCGCGGTATACACCGATAACGAGACCGAGTACGAAATAAGCGCAGGAGATACTGCAATAGTTACATCCGGCAACGGACACTGTATTGCAAACAGATCCGATGAACCCTGTGACCTCATAAAGCTTATCATTTATGCTTAAGTTCACAGAGCTTAAAGTTTGATATTTTGCTGTCGGGGCGGAGTATTCCGCTCTGACAGTTTTTACGTTAATGAAAAATTCACACAAATTCTTATGCTTTGTCCTTTGAATTAACGACGAAAAGCGGTATAATTATGATAAAATGGGGAAGAAGATGGAAATGGTAACAGATGCTTTTGGATAGGCATCGAATGCTGTTTTTCATAAATTTTTTTGGATACATTTCAGGACATATTTCTATATACGAATATTTTGATATACAGACAGGAGGACTAAGATGAAGGTTAAAAACGCTTCCGAACACAGCCCGGGGTATGAGCGTCTTTCGACTCTTTTTGACAAGGGTACGTTTGTTGAACTCGGGGCATATATCAGAAGAAAGGATCGCGAAAACGAATATGAAGGGGTGATTTGCGGATACGGATCTGTCAATTCGCGACTCGTGTTTGCGTTTGCACAGGATCCTGACAGACTCGGCGGAGCATTGGATTCGTACCACGCGGACAAGATCGAGGCTCTGTACAGAGCTGCTATGCGAAGTGCCGCTCCTGTTATAGGTATTTTGAACAGCAAGGGCGCGATGATCGGAGACGGTATCTCATCTGTCGCGGCATACGGAAGGATCATAAAATGCGTTTCCGGTGCTTCCGGAATCATACCTCAGCTCGCGATAATTGACGGCGTTTGCGCGGGAAGTATGGCGGCGATTGCCGAGATGTTTGATATTACCGTGGCGGTAAAGGATAAGACACTTCTTTATGTCACATCACCGTCAGCTATTGGAGAGGCGTACGGCAAAGCGGAAACGGTTGCAAAGCTCGGACTTGTCGGTGCTGTATCGGAGGACTCCGATGGAGCGGTCGATCTTGCGAGAAGAATAGTATGTATGCTTCCCGATAACTCCGAGAGCCTTGCCGTGTCCGAGAGCGCAGACCCTGCGGAAAGAAAAAACATTACGAACGGCAGTGTGTATGAGAACATAGAGAGCCTTACGGATATGGACTCGTTCGTTGAACTTTATAAAGAATATGATGGATCTATGGTAACGGGACTTGCAACGCTTGCGGGAGTTACGGTGGGCATCGTTGCAAACGATCCGTCGAATGATCTCGGAAGGATCACGCCGAACGGCGCAAAAAAAGCGGCAAGACTCATAAGCTTTTGCGACAGCTTTTCGATCCCTGTTGTAACTATAACGGACTCTTACGGAATAAAGGCTTCCAAGGACTCCGAGGATGCAGGCATATCGGCGGCTATGGCAAAGCTGGCTATGGCTTACACAGCCTCGACCAATGCTAAGGTAACTTTGATTATCGGTAATGCCTACGGTGCGGCGGCGATCCTTATGGGATCTAAAGCTATGGGTACGGATCTTGTGCTTGCTTGCCCCGAGGCTTGCATCGGCGCACTTTCTCCCGAAGCCTCCGTCGCTTTTATGGAAAACGATCTTGTGGGAAAAGAGGGTAGTCGAGAGGAGCTTGAAGAGAGATGGCGCCTTGAAAACCTCTCTCCCGTCAAAGCGGCTGAGGTCGGCGAGGTGGACGATATTATTGAGCCGAGCGAGTCGAGAGCGCGTATTGCATCGGCACTCTATATGCTTGCGGATTCAAACAGAAGCTGTAAGCGTAAGCACACGGTAGATCCTCTCTGAGCCGCCTTCGTGAAATAAGGAGTACAATATGAATACTATTACAAACATTTTGGCATCACGTGTTGCACTTGCAACGGCGCTCGAGTCGGAAAATATCGGAGAGCTTGCTTTCGGACTGACGAAGGAAGGACTCACCGTCGTGTCCATCGCATTGATCGCGATGCTCGTTGCGGCTTTTTTGGCGGGCAAAGCATCAAAACGAACCGTGACGTCGGATGAGAAGAGTGAATCTCACGCTACAAACGCGGTCACATCTCCCTCAAGTACAGACGATAAACAGCTCGTTGCGGTTATCACGGCGGCAATTATGGCGATGAGGGACGAAGAAGCAAGAGCAAACGGAACCAAGGCGGGCGGCTTCAGAGTCGTTTCCTTTAGACGCTCGGAACACAGATGAGCGACGAGAACATTCGGCATATATCGAACTTAAATAAACATTTTTGAATTTTTGAAAGGCTTGGTATTTGGTTATGAAAAAATATATAGTAACAGTAAACGGTACATCTTACGAGGTGTTTGTTGAGGAAGCGGGAGCCGGCGTACCCGTATCGGCACCTGTATCAGCCCCCGCGGTTCAAGCACCCGCGGCAGATCAGATTCAATCGGATCCGACCCCGGCGGCACCCGTTCAGGTATCCAAAGCCGCATCGGGATCAAAGGGAAGCGTTGAGGTGCTCGCTCCCATGGCGGGAACCGTAGTAAAGATCCTCGTATCCGTCGGCGAGAGCGTCGCAAAGGGACAGACTCTCTTTGTCCTTGAGGCGCTTAAGATGGAAAACAATGTTCCCTCTCCCATTGACGGAACAGTAGCTTCCGTAAACGTATCTCAGGGCTCCTCGGTTGACTCGGACGCTGTTGTCGTTACGCTCGATTGACGCTCGGCTCAGATATGTTTTTGAATGGCTTGAATTTTTGCTGAAAGGATAACAGCTATGGCTAAAGTAAAAATTACCGAAACTATACTTCGTGATGCGCATCAGTCTCTTATGGCAACAAGAATGACAACGGAAGATATGTTGCCGGCACTTGAGCTGCTCGATAAGGTCGGATATTATTCGCTCGAAGCTTGGGGCGGAGCCACCTTTGATGCGTGCCTCCGATATCTTAACGAGGACCCGTGGCACAGACTTCGCGTTATCAGAGATCACGTAAAGAATACAAAGCTCCAAATGCTTTTCCGCGGTCAGAATATGCTCGGATATCGCCACTATTCCGATGATGTTGTGGAATATTTCGTTCAGCGCGCTATTGCCAACGGAATTGATATCATAAGGACCTTTGATGCCCTCAACGATCCGCGAAATCTGCAAACGGCTATAAGCGCGACAAAAAAGGAAGGCGGTCATCTTCAGGCGGCTATCTCGTATACTACGGGGCCCGTCTATACAAACGAATCCTTTGCAAAATACGCAAAGGAGCTCGAGGAAATGGGCGCGGATTCGATCTGCATAAAGGATATGGCAGGGCTTTTGACTCCTTATAACGCATACGAGCTTGTAAAAACCATTAAGGAGACCGTAAATATACCCGTTCAGCTTCATACACACAGTACGTCGGGACTCAGTTCGATGACTATACTGAAAGCTGTTGAGGCTGGCGTCGATGTTGTCGATACCGCACTTTCGCCGTTGGCACTCGGAACATCTCAGTCGCCTACCGAGTCTATCGTAGCCACACTTATGGGAACGGAATACGATACGGGTATCTCACTCGAAGATCTCAGCCCGCTCACAAAGTATTTTTCCGCGCTCAGAGAAAAATATTTCAAGATGGGGCTCATCGATCCGAAGATGATGAAGGTGGACGTAAATGCGCTGATATATCAGGTGCCGGGCGGAATGCTCTCAAACCTTGTCTCTCAGCTTAAGAACGCAGGAAAGTCCGAACTTCTTTCCGAAGTGCTCGACGAGGTACCGAGAGTAAGGGCAGATGCGGGATATCCTCCACTTGTTACTCCGACCTCACAGATAGTCGGCTCTCAGGCGGTCTTTAACGTGCTTCTCGGCGAGAGATATAAAATGGTCACGAACGAATTCAAGGGACTCATAAAAGGTGCATACGGTATGTCGGCATCTCCGATAGACCCGGAGTTTTCCGCAAAGATACTCAAGGGCGAGGAGACGGTCAGTTGCCGTCCCGCGGATCTTCTCAGCCCAGAGCTCGATAAGCTCCGTGCCGAGATCGCGCCGTATTCGGAGCAGGAAGAAGATGTTCTTTCCTATGCTATGTTCGGACACGTGGCAACAAAGTTCTTTGAGCACAGAAAAATGCAGAAATACGGTCTTGATGAGACATCGTCGGACTCTCAAAATGCGATTCATAATATATGATCCAAATAAAAACGCTGCCGTATCTTTTTTCGGAAACGGCGGCGTTTTGTTGCTTTGATTTTTAATTTGAAGACCTCGGTTTGATTCGCTTTGTGAAGTACTCGTACAGAAAGTCGAAAAAGTCCGATACGGTGTCCTCTCGCACCTTGTTTGAATATTGCTGTATAATGATATCTCTCTTACATTCCGGCTCGGAAACTGCGATGAGCTTTATGTTATTGCGGTATTTGGTTCCCCAGGATATTTCGGGCCAAAAGCCTATGCCTATATTGGCGGCTATCATATTTCGCACGGCGACGGGATTGTCGCTTTCGAATATTATTTTCGGCTCAAAGCCGGCACTTCGGCAAAATCCGTCACATATTTCTCTGAACTTTTTTGAGCCTATAAGACTTACAAAGCCTTGATCTCTTACATCGCTAAGTTTTATGGATTGCCCCTCGGCATATACGCTGTTTAGAGGAACGGCAAGAAAGATCTGCTCCTCTATTGCAAGGCTTCTTGTGCATAAGCGTGATGTCGTCGGTTCTGCGGCGGTGGTAATTTGCATATCAAATGATCTGTTCTCGTTTTCCTGAGTCAGTTTAAAGTGCACATCCGGATGATCCTTTTGATAAAGAATAATCGCTTCCGTAACAAGTGTTGAGGCGGCAAGAACATTTATCCTTACCGTGCGTTCTTCGATGCTTGCAAGCGCGTGTATCTCATCTTTTATCGAGTCAAGGGAAACGGCTATCGGTGAGAGCCTGTCTGAGAGATATCTTCCGTATTCGGTCAGTACTATGTTCCGCCCGCGCTGAACGAACAGAGGAACACCAAGCTCATCCTCAAGCTTGTGTATCGATTTTGTAAGAGACGGTTGCGCTATATGAAGATTTTCCGCGCTTTTGGTCATATGCTCTGTCCTCGCAACGTCGAGAAAATAATATATTTGTGAAAGCTCCATTATTTTATCCATTCCTTTGGGCTATTGATTTGATATATATTATATATTGGACATTATGATTATTCAATGGTATAATATTAACAATCGTGTAATTATATGAAAATGGAGTGATAATTATGTCAGAAATGCTTGAAACGATAATGCTCATATGCTTTGGTCTGTCGTGGCCCATATCTCTTGTAAAAAATATTAAGACCGGATCCGCTAAGGGAATGAGCCTTCCTTTTACTTTGCTCATCATAGTGGGCTATATAGCCGGAATATCGGCAAAGCTCTATTCGGGAGTGTATACCTACGTCCTCGCGGCTTATTTTTGGAACCTGCTGTTGGTCGGACTCAATCTTGCGGTATTCTTCATAAATAAGAGAAAAGACAGAAAAAACACGGCTGTATTATCAGAAGCAAAATAAAAAATCCCAATGTAATAAATAGATCCGCGCTGACGTAAAATGTAGCGCGGACGTTTTTATTTTTAAGATAACGTCGTGCGGAATGGGGGGAATGATATGAAGATAGCGATCTGCGGCTATGGAAGGCTCGGTCGCGGCGTGGAATGTGCCGTAAAGCAAAATTCCGATGTCGAACTTTTCGGTATTTTTACCCGCAGAGATCCGACGGGCATAAAAACGCTTACGGGAGCTTCCGTTTATTCGATCAATGACATATTGGACTTTAAAAAAGTGATCGACGTTCTTGTAATATGCACGGGAAGTGCAGGGGATCTGCCTTTGATGACCCCGAGACTTGCCGAACATTTTAACGTTGTAGACAGTTTTGATACACATAAGAGGATATTCGAACACTTCCAAAAGGTCGATTCGGCGGCAAGAAAGGGAGAACGCGCAGCGCTTATTTCCGCAGGATGGGATCCGGGACTTTTTTCGGTGGAACGTCTTTATTCGTCTGCTTTGTTGCCGGACGGGGAAAGCTATACATTCTGGGGGCGAGGCGTAAGTCAAGGACATACGGAGGCGATACGCAGGATCGACGGAGTGCTTGATGCACGGCAATATACCGTTCCGATAGCGGAGCAGTTAGAACATATACGAAATGGCGGCACAGATATTTCTTCTCTTGCTGTTGAAAAAATGCACAGACGTGAGTGTTACGTAGTCGTTTCGGACAGCGCCGATAAGACTCTGATAGAGGAGAAAATAAGGTCGATGCCGAATTATTTTAAAGGCTATGAAACGAGCGTTACCTTTATAGACGAAAAAGAAATGAGAGAAAAGCATATGTCGTTCGCGCACGGAGGTACGGTGATACGTAAGGGTATAACGGGATATGAAAGCGAGAACGTAAATTATATAGAGTATAGCCTCCGCCTTGGTTCAAACCCCGAATTTACGGCAGGTGCGCTTGTGGCTTTTGCGAGAGCTTTGTACCGTATGAAGGAAAGAGGGGCTTGCGGTTGCTTTACTGTATTTGACATCGCTCCCGCAGATCTTTCGCCTATGTCAAAAGAACAAATGATAGCCGAACTGCTTTAAAGTTGTACTATCATTCAACGTAGAACATTATCTTTGTGATATATTCGTCCTCATTATCGGTCGAAAGATAGTCGTTTATGGCGAGCTCGTATGAGTCTGAGCATATTTGCAGTCCGTTATCCTTGCAATAGCTGAGTATTCTTTCGTATGAGCTGCCTATGGAAGGGTAGTCGCCTATATGATAGGTACATACGCATTTTCCTTCGGGAAGCTCTGCTATACTGCCCGAGCACCCCGCCTTTTCAATCGGAAGAAAGGCGTATGACGCTTCGATATATCTGCCTTGCTTTATGCGCTCGTACGGTATGATCGCTCCGCTTTGAAAATATACGGGCAAACGCTCATCAAACGCCTTGACGAAGCAACGTTTAGTCGCAAGGCTAACCTCCTCGAGCGAATGGGGCGGCATAACCTTTTGAAGCAAAATATACTGCCGTTCTGTATACTCAAGCGTTACGGAAGCATCGCTCTCGCGTACAGACGCGACGCTTTCGAGCTGACGGCAACGGTGCTCGGCTCGACTTTTGACGAGCTTCAGCTCCTCTATCTGTCGCTCGATCACGCCGATCTGCTTTCGAAGTGCCGATATCGAATCTTCCATATTGTAGCTTTTCATATGTGATTTTATTTCATCAAGCGAAAAGCCTATTTTTTTCATAACGCAGATGGTATCGAGATAATCGAGCTGACTTGAGCTGTAATATCGGTATCCGTTGTTGGGATCGACATACGAAGGACAAAAAAGTCCTATCTTATCGTAAAATATCAGAGTCTGCCTTGATATGTTCTGAAGTTTGGATATCTCTCCTATTGAAAACAAATTGTTCATAATTTCTCCCTTGACACTATTGTTACTATACAGTTTATAATACTACATTATTGCAATATTGTCAAGGAGAAATTGAAATTGAAACTGAAGTTTAAGATATCGGCTGTTTGGAATAAGCTTCGAGACGGCTTAACGCTGAAAAGCATATTTTTGATATTGCTCGGAGCTATGATATGCTCATTCGGTATACATAACATACATCAGCGCACCAATATTACCGAGGGAGGGGTGATCGGACTTATGCTTCTCTTGGAGCATTGGCTGAAATTTTCTCCGGCTTATATTACTCCCGTGCTCGATATTGCGTGCTATGCGCTCGCATATAAATTTTTGGGTGGAAATTTTATTAAGATCTCTGTGATATCGACCTTGAGCGTATCGGGATTTTATAAAATTTGGGAGTTGTTCCCGCCGATGCTTCCTGATATGTCGGCATATCCGTTACTTGCGGCATTGCTCGGAGGAGTATTCGTCGGTGTTGGCGTCGGACTTATCGTAAGACAGGGCGGTTCGAGCGGAGGCGATGATGCGCTGGCACTGACTATATCGTATAAACTGCATTGGCGTCTGTCGCGTGCATATCTGTTTACGGATGTTGTCGTGCTTATGCTTTCACTGACCTATATTCCTCTTATACGTATCGTGTATTCGCTGATTACGGTGACTGTATCTTCACATATCATAGATTGGATAAAAGAATTTAAACCAAAGGGAAAAGCACCTTGCGGTGAAGCCGAGAGCACCGTTGGAAAATAAGCATATATGCGAAAAGAGAGCTGACGCGATGTGCAGCTCTCTTTTGAGTTATCGTAATTTTAATTCAGAAATTGATGATATTAAGCCCTTCAAGCAAAAATTTTATGCCGAGCAAAATGAGCACACAACCGCCGACAAATTCTGCCTTAGATTTGTAGCGTGTTCCGAACACGTTACCGACCTTGACGCCGAGTGCCGAGATTATAAATGTCACAATCGCGATGATAGTTACGGAAATGAAAATATTCAAGCCGCCCTCAATAGACATAACCACTCCCGTTGCCATAGCGTCGATGCTCGTTGCCACGGCGAGCGGCAGCATAGCTTTTACCGAAAATGAGCTGTCGGTACATTCACATTCGTCACCTTTGTCGAAGGACTCTCTTATCATATTGATTCCTATGATGACGAGAAGCCCGAAGGTTATCCAATGGCTGAATTTAGTTATGTATGATGCAAACGCGCTTCCGAGAAAATAGCCGATAAGCGGCATAATTCCCTGAAAGCCTCCGAAGTAAAGACCGACTATGACCGCGTGCTTGACCTTGAGCTTTTTGACCGAGAGTCCCTTGCATATTGCTACGGCAAACGCATCCATAGCAAGCCCCACCGAAAGAATAAGTATCTCAATTAATCCCATAAAAAAATAAGTCCTCCTTGCTTTTTGCAACAGAGGAAAAAATAAAGACCCACCTGCTGCGTTACACTAACAGATAAGTCTCGTCATTTAATACAAAGCCAGGATAGCTCCAGTGTGTTGACCTTTGCAACGCATACGCGCCGACTACTCCCTTAATCCTTAAAACCTTAATATTCTACCATATTCGACCGAGTACTTCAATCGTGCAATATTAATTTTTATGAGTTAATAGGACAATATAATATTAACAATCTGTATCATTGCGTAGACATTCCGACAAATAATTAACAACAAAATGGGGCAAAAGACTCTTGCGAATTTTTTGCCCCACGTATTTGTATTTTGATCTTACATAACACCGACTGTCGCGGTAAGCAGCCAGGATTGATAGTTTATGTATTCGGGCTCTTTTCTTCCTGTCACGGACAGCATCGGTTGCTCAAGCTCCTCGATTTGCTGATATTCACCGATTAGATATCCGTCAAGGCGTGTCTTGAGAGAGTAGAGACGCTCGCGGAGTCCGCCGAGCCTTATTTCCTGATTGGAAAAGCCGAAGGTCTTGTTTTCAAGATACCATTGACGGCGGTACTTTTCGATAAACGCATTGAGCTTTTCGATGATAACGGGAATCTCCGCGGATATGCCGGAAAGCTTTTCTTTGTTTCCGTCAAGGTAAGCCGCCCTTGTTCGTATCGACAGATCGCATTTCATCGAAAGCAGTTCGCACAGTGCCGAGAGCGTATCGTACATATATCCGAAATCGGGGTGTGATGAATATTTTTTCAGTCTTTCGGCGTTTTGGGCAAAGCATCTCGGTGCCGATGTCGGATCGAGATGGAGGTCCATCAGTCCCTCAAGCGGATCATTATAAAGTAGATATCTTGCGGGATTGCATAATTTACCGCTTTCGACGGATATGCCGTCAAGTTCATTCGGTGCGTCAAGCTCAAGCAATTCCGCGTAACCTATTCCAAAGCACTCCCGGGACCGTCTTTCGAGCCAATCCTTTGAAAGACTTTCTCCGTACCCGTTTTCCGCAAAGTAGAGCAGGACCGGGAGCGGAGCAAATTGTGATGCCTCGCCGCCGTTGTCTCCCCAGGCGGTAACTATCATATTGTCTATCTTCATTTTTTTGCAGATATCAAGCTGCATTTCCGTGGACATAAGAGAAAACCTATTGTGAGGGGCAAAGCCCGACCATTTCCAAGCGCCACCCGCGAATGCAACGGAATTGTTGAATTTCTTGTGACATTCGAGCATATGTGTAAATATCTGAGGTTCGAGCGAATAATAATCCCAATATATGAGCGTCAGCTCTTTCGGTACTTTTGAAATTATCTCGGACGAGATCTCGCCTTCGGAGACGCGGTATCTGCCGTTGAAAGCCATTCGGAAGAACATATCACTCCATATCATCGGCTCGTAGCTGTATTTTACGCAGAGCTTTACTACTTTGTCAAGATGCTCGAGCATAAGCTCGTGGGCGGGGGCGTATCCGTTTTGAGCAAGATAATTCCCCCTGCCGAGCATATGTGCCTCGTCCATACCGAGATTTATCTTATTTGAACGGAAGCATTCGCGCATAGTCTTCAACACAGCTTCCACAAAAGCGTATGTTTTTTCGTTTCCGACAAGAAGAATGTCATCCGTGTCCTTGTACCCTCTGAAATCGGGCCAACGTAACGCCGTTGCAAGATGTGCAAGCGTTTGAACACAGGGAATGACCTCTATGCCGAACATAAAAGCGTAATCGTCGATCTCTTTAAGCTCTTCCTTGGAAAATCTGCCTCTCATATGTCCGAAATACGGATATTCGGGAATCGTGTAGGTGTCCTCTGTATATAGCATAAGGGAGTTGAAGCCCATAAGAGCCAGATATCTTATCATACGTTTCGCACTTCTAAGGTTGTATACGGCATCGCGTGACATATCTGCCATATAGCAAAGCATATCGGAATTTTTTTCGCCGCTGCCGATCACGTCCTCTTCGCCTTTTAGCACCGACGGGAGAAATGACAGCGCGCGGTAGAAGCCGACGTCGGTCGGATATGTGATACATATTCCGCGGTCGGTTCTTTTTACGGATATACGTTCGTCTTTTTCGGCTACTACTTCCGTGCAGTTGTCTGCTTCGAGTCGGAGTCCGAGAGCGGGGAGCAATTCTGCGGCTCCCGCGGCGAGCTTTTCGCTTATGCCTGTGAATCTGATGCTGATAAGTTCCTTTGCCATTTTGATTCCTCCGTTTTTATTGTTTCAGTTTTCTTTGGTTGCGAGCTTGCCGAAAAGATCTGCGTACAACGGGTCTCTTTTGATCTTTCTTACATATATGTAATGATGTCTTGACGGATCGTATGAGTATCTGCATCCATCGTTGAGTATCGGGGTAGGTATTGTGACAAATTCAAGAGCTTGAGGTTTTATGAGCACGGCAAGCGCGGTCACATCCCAGACGACCTTGGAATAACCGTACCTACCCTTAGAATAATCTTTTACTATGTCTACGAGATAGTCGCAGAGATCATTTTTTCCTCTTAGATAGTATTCAAGCTCGGGAACCGTTGTGACAAACTCCGAGCAAACTCCATCGCATGGAATCTGAATGAGAGGTATTTGCGAATCAAACACTGTCTGCGCGGCGTAAACGTCTTGATACAAATTGAATTCGTGCGTGTCGGGGCTGTGCAGAGAATGTCCGCCGAGCCAGATCAGCACGCATTTTTTTGTGATCTCGGGGCATTTTATTATGGCGGATGCCACGTTCGTTATAGCACCTATCGCTACGATATATACCGTCTTATCGGAATTCATCACTGTGTTTATTATATTGTCGGCTGCCTCGGACTCCACGGGCTCTGCTTTTGATTTCAAGAATGATGATGAACCTTTGTAGACGGGGACACTTACATTCTGATCGGTAAGCTTTATGATCTTGAATATCTCGTTATAGCTTTTAATCATTCCGTCCTCGGGTGACGTCGAGCGAGAATTCAGAAACGGTGCGGCGTTTACGGATAGAATATTTACTCTGTCCTTTGAGAGCAGAGCGTACGCGATGGCGAACTGATCGTCTATCTCGTTGTAGGCGTCCGTATCGAGAATGATGTTCTTAACTGAGTCGGATTTTATATCTTTCAGTATCTCCCTAATATCCATATTGCGTATTACCTCCTGAGGAATATAAATTTTAATTCATACGTATTATAGCAAATTCGTGCGAATTATGCAATAGGATTTTTTATTTTGGATGAAAAATCTCACCATTGCTTAAAAAGCTCAAAAACTTGGCGGTTTTGTATTGAAAAATGGTTTTAAAGATGATATAATAATATATATATTTGTGTACAAAATTCTTGCTTTGCAAATTCACATAACACATCTTCGTACTGAAATATTGAAAGGTAGGGTAACGATGGAGTTAAATAAAATTATCCACTCGACGTCAAAATATTCATTTGCCAACAAGGACCGACAGATCTCTTGCGCGATTTTAAAGGACGACTGTGATGCCGTTTCTCTGCGTCTGCGCATATCAAAGTCGCCGAATTTCGCGAATATCCCTATGGAAGTGTACGAGACCGTTGCGCTTTCGGGACAGGTCTATACCGTATATACCGCAGTTATTCCCGCCTCCATGATCGGGGAAGAGGGCAGTCTTGAGTATTCGATAGAAGCCAACGGGGAGATAGCCTTCACGGAGACGCTTGAGGTGGTATCTCTCAAAAATGTGCCCGCACTTATTGTCACGGAGATATATTGCAGACCTCGCGGACTTATGGCGACACAATTTGTCGAGCTGACGAATATATCGTCGGAGCCTGTGGATCTGTATGATTATAAGCTTATGATGCACTCGGGATACGAGCGTTCCGGAAACGAGCCGATAAAAGAGAATTATTTCTCGGATAATGTTGGGGAGCTTATGCTCGGTCCCGGCGAGAGTGCCGCCGTGAGATTTTTGACTCCTGCGGCTCATAAGGCGGGAGACGGTCAATATACCGACGCAGAGGGATTTTGCAGTATTATAAACGGCGAGTACGGATGTGGTAATCTCGGCTTGTCTGCGCAAAATGTGAAAATATTTTCACCGGAAATATCCGTCAAAGCCTCGGACGGCTCGTGGAAGCTTAAACTTAACGCCTTTGAACTTCCGAGCAAGCAGGCTCCGTATACGATCTTGATAGCCCCGCGTGACGGGGGCTTTGACGACGCGAAGTTTTCGGTCAAGCTTAATCGTGACGGAGATCGTTTTGATTGGGATTTCAGAGTCAAACATTCCTCGCTTTGGGGTATAGATCTTGCTTTACCGTCAAATTCAAACGCGGTGCGCATAGCGAAAAGAGCTGTACCGACCCCGGGATACCTTGATGTCGGTCAGGCAGTGCCGGATCTTAATGATATATTCGCCCCGCTTATAATTGCCGATGGAAAAAATACTTACGCATATATCAATGACGGAGATCTGTGTCTTTCTTTTTGCGTGGTAGACAAGTTTCCTATCAATGCAAGTTTGACTTATATTGATGAAAGCTCCGAGCTCGTTGAAGTCAAGGCGGAGGCAACGGATGAAAAATATGTGTACTGCGTTAAGATACCGCAAAAGGCGATCTCCAAATTAAGAAGATTTGATTATTTTATAACCGCCCAAGACAGTCTCGTTACAGTGACGTCAGGTAGCCCTGAAAAGCCGCATACGCTTCATCTATATGACAATATGGGACCCGAACTTCTGAAGCTTTCGCCGTCGGATCGATCTGTCACCGAGAGCGAGGATAACGACGGAAAGGTAACGATCAGAGGTAAATATTTTGATGTTTCGGGTGTAAATACATCAAAATGTATACTTTGCATAGATAAAAAGAACGTCTCATCAAAGGTCGAGTGGAATGCCGACGGCTTCCAATATACAGCAAAGGGACTTAAGGACGGCAAGCATACCATCGAGCTTGCACTCTTTGATACGCTCGGCAACAAGACCTATCATATAAGTCATTTTGAAAAGCGTTCAAATTCGGAGCTTTTCTGTTATCGCGGCGAGATCCATTGTCATACGACCGGTTCCGACGGATCGGGATATCCCGAGGATGCCTACACATATGCGCGCGACACGGGCAAGGTGGACTTCTTTGCGGTGACCGATCACTCACATTATTATTCCGACAAAGAATACGCGAATTTCATAGACCTTGCCGATCGGTTTGATGACCCCGGGAAGTTTGCCGCTCTTTACGGATTTGAAATGACTTGGAATATGGATAACGGTTGGTGGGGACATATGAATGTTCTCAATACAGATTGGATACTCCACGATACTAACAATATTCCGCTGCCTAAGCTTTTCGAGCACATCGTGTCAGACCCGGATGCTGTGGCTATGTTCAATCATCCCGGATATCATTGGGGAAATTTCGATGAGTTTTCGTATTTCTCTCCCGACATATGCAAAAAGGTCTGCCTTTCCGAGATCAAGGGCGCGGGATACGACCGCGAATATGCAAATCTGCTTGCTAAGGGATGGCGCGCCTCGCCGACTTTCAGCGAGGATAACCACAGCCCGAATTGGACGACGGAAACACTTTCAACGACTTGCGTGCTTTCGCCTGCTCTGACAAGGGAGAATATACTCGATTCGATGAGAAAACGCCGCACCTATTCTACCGGCGATCCGACGTTAAAGCTCAGCTATAAGATAAACGGTCAGTGGCTCGGTTCAACGCTGTATGACCCGACCGAGCTCAACGCCGAGATATCCGTTTCGACGGACAGCGAATTCGGCATCGGAAATATTTCGATCGTTGCCGAGGATAATATAACCGTCGCAAGCATCAACGTCGGCGCAAGACAGCGTTATACTTGGAAAGTGACACTTTTGCCCGAATTTGATTATTACTACGTCAAGATCGTATCGAACAGCGGTTATACGGTTACGGCTCCCGTTTGGATCGAACGTGCCGAGCCGATCAAAATTTCCAAATTAAATGTCGGACTTTCTTTGTACGTTGACAAGCCGAATGCGGTGGTAGCGGAAATTGAAAATCCTGCCGAGACCGCGGTTGAGAGTCTTCGTGCGGATTTCTATCTGTCGGATGCAGATGGTTTTGAACTATCAAAAACGGTTCCGTATTACACACTTTATATTGATAAGCTCGAAGCTGGAGAGCGAAAAGTCCTGAGGGCTGTTGCTCCAAACATTGGCGGATACAGAAGGTTGAGCCTTGTTGTCAGAGGATACGTTAAAGACAAATTAAAGAAGATATCATATGCCGATACCGCGTTTGTGATGCTTACTCCCGTGTTCATCTCCGCGGTTTTGCCGTTAAGTCGCGAGCTGGTGTATTCGCGGGATCTTGACGGCGGAGCATTGTCCGTTGCAAATCCATTCCCGTATATTACGCTTTGGAATACGACACACAGTGAAATATCTCTTGATGGGTATTCGCTCAGACTCTGGACTAAGACGGGAAAGTCGCCGTCCGATGGACACATTCAAGAACTTAACGGAATGGTCATAAAGCCGCGTTCATCACTTGTAATATGGGTACGCCACGGTAATACCTTCCTGGATGTTGGCGATTTCAATGCGAGATACGGGACTTCCTTCGTCGAGGGCGAAGGATTCTGTACGGTGGATACTAAGGTCGTATCCGAGGGCAGAGAAGGTCACCGGATCGATATCATTTGCGGTAAGGATATCATTTCAAGGGTGCATTATAATTACGGTATTAACGTGATCGACGGAGATGTAAAAGAAGACTGTGAGATAAGATACAGGTATATTCCGAATATGACCTCAACTTCCGAGATCCTTTCTGTCGATGACGGGGTTCTTCCCGGAACAGTCGCAGATGATCAGAGACCGGAATATGTGTACAGATCAATGGCGACAGAGAAGCCGAAGCTTCAAAGAAAGCTTGCGCAAAAGCATAAAAATATCTCGACTGCGTCTTACGACAGGAGAAACGGCAAGACATCGGCTAAAAGTGCCGCTTTCGTGACGCTCGGAGCCGCAGCTGTCGGCGCGGCAGTGGGAGCCGGAGCTTTGCTCTTGACACGCAAAAGATCCGTTTCCGAAAGCCGAAACACGAGCGAGGGATCCTCTCCCGCAACCCTCGTGGCTCCGACGGCACTTGCGATCGCTTCCTTGCTTCCCGGCAAAACCGATACGAAGACCAAGGTAAAGGTCAAAGAAAATCGCAGATCCGTAAAATCGGTAACGACTACGGTCACCACAACAAAAGCTAAAAAGTCTGATATCGCAAAGAAAGCCGAAGCTAAAACCGCAGAGCGAAAGACGCCGTGCCGAACAGGCTCGAAAAGCACCGCGAAGGCAAACGATAACAGTCTGAAGGCTCAGCAAAAGGCGGTCAAGCAAGTTAAAAAGGATATTAAGAAGATAGCAAAACAAAATAAAGACGGCACGCTCGGAGAAACTCCGACAACGCCGCAGACTCCAGAGCTCCGCTGAGGACTCTCAACATAAGAGTCGTTTGCATAAGTTTTTTATGCGGCGGCTCTTTTTTTATTTTGTCGCACGGAGACAAAAAATCGGTCTGCGGATAAAAACAGATAAAATATGAACGTATAAAGGGGAAACCCTACGCAAAGTTACCTTAACGCTCGACAGGCTTTGAGCGTTTTTTTACATTTTGTGTGATAAACTTATGCTACCTAATTAAAAAGAAAGGAATGATACCATGAAACACAAATGTTTATGCCCGTTGCGTTCGAAGAGGCGGCGCGGGATAAGGATCACAAGCACTTTACTTGTACTTTTGCTGACGTCAAGTTTACTGTTGCTTTGCTCTTGCAATGAAGGAAATTCGGGCGGCGAGGGCGCGGCAGAATCTAATGCGGCGGAAATAAAGATCGAGTATCTCAACGAGCGAATAAGTGAGCTTGAAGCGACATTGATAAGCCTTAAAAGCAACTCTTACGTCCAGGATACCGCATACAGGGCACAGATCTCCGCGCTTGAACGCGAGCTCGAATCTCTCCGCGGGCAGAGCGGTTCATCTGATACTCAAAAGCCTGATTCGGATACTGAACGACCGCAAAAAGAGACGGACAAAGTTACGCAGTCTCCGACCGAAACTCCGAGCGGTAGTCAAAGCGATAAAATAACACTGCTCTTTACCGTAAGCGGGGGCAAGGCGACCGTTACGGGCTACAAGGGAAGCGGAAAATATCTTTTGATCCCCTCAACCCTTGACGGCTATCCCGTCGAAGCTGTCGCGGATAACGCATTTTCAAGGACAGAGTTTGAAAGCATTGAGATCGACGAGGGCGTCAAGCGTCTCGGATGGTTTGCCTTTTCGGAGAATACGGCACTCAAAAGTGTGATACTTCCGTCGAGCATAGAGCGCGCGGAATACGGCGTATTCAACGGTTGCTCCGGAAAGCTTACGGTCTACTGCGAGACAAATACATACATGGCTACATATGCCAAGAGCTACGGGATCAATGTACGCGATAAAAGCAAATAATTAAGTTTGAAAATAAAAATACGTAAAAAGGATCTAAAGTCAAAAAAATAAGCTTTAGGATAAGTATGAAAGGATGATCAAAAAAATGGATAATAACACGACCCCAACGCCGAAAAAGGCAAAAAGCGCGTGGCTTTACACACTCTTTGCCCTGCTTGTTTTTGCACCGACGGTAATTATAATAATTATGCTTATGGCAGAGAGCGCAAAGGGTGCGGCGGCAAACGACAACAACGAACAGAGCTCGGTCACGGAGGACTCCGAAACATCGGCTGAACCCGTATCGGCAACGGATGCCTACCTGCGTCTTACCTCCAACAGTATACTTGTCGGCGAGTTGCCCGACGAATATGCGGACAGCGCGTACATAGATATACAAACGGGGATAAGCCACTACAAGTTTTATTTTTCTGCTGACGGGAAAAGGGCATATTACGTTCTGAATGATACATCTGTGTACGCCGTGGACGCGCGCGCGCTTTCGGAATTTTACGCATCCGACGCATCGATCGATGTAGAGGCGCGTCCGCCTGTGCTCTATTTTAACGGCAATGCGGTCTCGCCGTCAGGCTCGGAATATTATTACGTGCTTGACAGCGGAGCGAAGGTAAGTCTTTCATATGACGGCGAGGAGACGACGGAAAATCTCACCTCGAAACATTCCAATCTTTATTTGAGCTTCGACTTTGCTCCCGATGAATGTGCCGTTACGCTTTATAACGGAGATAAAACGGTGTTTTCCGGTGATATCAAGTCGCTTGCCGAACGCTCCTTTGAAGGATATGAGCGCCTTTATTGTCATATAACGGCAAAATGGAATGAACGCCCGAGTACACTTTGCGGCAATGCAAACTATATGTTCACGGTCACATTTAACGAAGGCGAGCCGAATGAGAGCGAGCCTGCCGATACCGAGCCCGCTGCCCCCGCGTTTGAATGCTTCCTTGATACTGACAACATTACGGTCGGTGAATATATCGTTATCAAGATGATAAACGTCGCCGATCGAGAGCTTATCGAGATAAGTACCACTCCCGCGATGGCATCTTCAAATGTTATCGAAGCCGGCGACGCATATTATGCTTTTGTTGCGGTTCCGCTCGACGCCTCGCCCGAGACCTATTTTGTCAACGTAAAGTACGGCGACGAGATAAAGACACTTCAGTATACCGTATCATCGCGTGTATGCAAGGAAAGAAAATATAACGTCTCGGATCTGCTCGTAAAGCTGACGAGAACCGAAGCGGCGCTCGAAGAATATGACAACATAATGCAGACTCTGTCATCAATATCGGCTCAAGAGGGAATATCGACGGATATGATGATAGATCAGGAGAACTCGGTGTTCCGTGATTCGAATATATACCTCGGCTTCGGACATTATCGTACACTCGGCGACGGCACGAGATATCAGATGAATGGAGTCGATTACCGAGTCACCGAGGGCGAGAGCATACCGGCGATAGCATCGGGAACCGTGGCATACGCTGGGTATTCGCAGTACCTCGGAAAATATATAGTGATAGATCACGGAGCGGGAATAAAGACCTATTACGCGCATCTTTCCGCTTTGAACCTTTCCGAGGGGGATATGGTAGCCGTCGGTGAGAGCGTCGGATGTGCGGGAAAGACGGGATTCACTTCAACGTCGGGAGTCTATCTTATGTGTACCGTGAACGGCGTCATCGTGTCTCCGTATAAAATACTTGAGGAGGGTATCCTCGGCGCGAATTTCTCTGACAATAGGTAATTTTTGAAAAAAAGCTTGACATACGTTTTTTGTTGTGCTATAATACGGTAAAAGGTGCTAAAATATCAAAAAAATCAACGTTTTTGCCCGAAAAAGCTTGACAGGGAGGCGTAGGGTCGTGTATAATCTCTTGACAGACAGACAGACAGACAGACAGACAGACAGACA
>CAZZFP010000022.1:0-20458 GCA_964653575.1 uncultured Lachnospiraceae bacterium | reverse complement strand
AACCTACCCGACAGGATTCGAACCTGCGACCTCAAGAGTCGGAGTCTTGCGCGCTATCCAGCTGTGCCACGGGTAGATGTGTGACGGCGTATAGCCGTCATATTTAATTTTTAAACCTTCGCGCGGATCGCATCAGAGCGCAACAAATCCGAGCTTGCGTTTGACCTTTGAGAGCGTTTTTCTTGCATAGTAGGATGCCTCGTCGGCGCCCTTCTTCATAAGCGTTTCAAGGTATGCTTTATCGGAGAGCAGCTCCCTGTACTTTGCCTGCACGGGTGCCAGCGCGTCGGCGCACGCCTCGCCCACGGCGAGCTTGAAGTCGCCGTATCCGAGCCCCGAAAATTCACGCTCGATCTCGGAATATTCCTTGCCCGTGAAGCAAGAATATATCGACATAAGATTTTTTATTCCCGCGCCGCCGTTTTCAAAGCTTATTACATTATCCGAGTCGGTGACCGCACGGCGGAACTTGCGGATGATCGCGTCCTTGTCGTCGAGAATGTATACGACGGCGTTGGGATTTTCGTCCGATTTGCTCATCTTTTTCGTGGGATCGTTCAGCGACATTATTTTCGTGCCGCTCTTTGCCATAACGGGCTCGGGAATGGTAAACGTATCGGGATATATTTGATTGAACCTTTCCGCAATGTCGCGTGTCAGCTCTACGTGCTGCTTCTGATCTATGCCGACGGGAACGATATCGGTCTGATAGAGAAGGATATCTGCCGCCATAAGTACGGGATAGGTAAAGAGTCCCGCGTTTATATTGTCTGCGTGACGCGCGCTCTTGTCCTTAAACTGCGTCATTCTTCCGAGCTCGCCGAACATAGTAAAGCAGTTGAGCATCCAAGAAAGCTCTGCGTGCGCGGGCACGTGCGATTGAACATAGAGCGTGTTCTTCTCGGGGTCAAGTCCGCAGGCGATGTAAAGCGCCAAAGTCTCGTATGTTCTTCTGCGCAGGTCGGCGGGAACCTGACGCACGGTTATCGCGTGCATATCTACCACGCAGTAAAAGCATTTATATTTTTCGGAATAAGCACCGAAGTTCTTAATAGCACCGAGATAGTTTCCGATCGTAAGGTTGCCCGAGGGCTGAACACCGGAAAATGATACGGGAATATCGTTGAGCATATCTTACAGCTCCTTTCGCAGATATAATTACACTATTGAAGACAATTTTATCATATTTTACCGCAAAAATCAAGTACCGTATGCGAAAAATATTAAAATCTATTGAGATATAGGTCAATGTAAATCGATAATATACTTAAAGAGGGACTGCCTTAATGCGACAGTCCCATATTTATATTTACTTTGGCGTTTTAAAACGTCTTAATCGGAAGACTCGGTTTCCGATAGGGGTTTGCCGAACAACACAGAATTTACCGTTGAGGTGCTGTAATACTCAGACATTGACATATTGCCCGCGTCCTCGAGTGATAAGGATAAGTCAGGGCAGAGTTCTATGACGTAATAGTAATCATCGGATGTGATCCAGCAGAAATAGCCCGACGCACTGAACCCTTTTGCCAGATTATGCGGCTTACCTATCTTTTCCACAACCTCATTAAAAGGCATATCTACGCGTATGGTTTCCATATCTGCTCTTGTCGGTTTTGATGTCATATCAAGATCGCAAAATTCTTTCAGTTCTTCTTTAAAGTCGTGCTCGGAGTCATCATTGTTATTTGGCGTTTTTGTCGAAGAACAACCATAGGTGAATAACATCATAAAGGTCAGCGTAACAAAAACTAAAAAGTATACAGAAAATTTTCTCATATTTTTCTCCTCATACTTGAATATTTGCGATATATTTGTAGGCGCTTTCCTACGAATTCATTATATCATGATGTTTGGGAGTTTGTCAACCATAAAATGATAAAAACATCGACCGAAAAGCATTGAAACCTGTTGACATATCTCAACGGATGTGATATAATGACATCGTAGTAATATATGAACTGCCACCGGGTAGCACTGAGCGTCGTTAGGTCCTTGAAGACGCAAAGGGTACACGGCGGCGTTTTTTATTTTGTCGGAGGCGGTCTCCGATACTTTTGGAGGTATTTTTTATGAAATTTGAAAAGCTCAAAAAAATCGTTAAGTGCTTTACCGAGCTTACTCGGCTCGAGCGTACGATATGGATTTCGTCGCTCGCTGTTATAATATCGTGCTATGCCCTGTCGCCGTCCGATGATGTATTGAGCCTTATCGCTTCGCTCATCGGTGTTACGGCACTGATATTCGTAGCCAAAGGTTACGTTATCGGTCAGATACTTACGGTCGTATTCGCCGTCTTTTACGGTATAATATCCTTCTATTTCGCCTACTACGGCGAAATGATAACCTATCTCGGTATGAGTGCGCCGATGGCAATTATGAGCGCGATCTCGTGGGCGAAAAATCCTTATCACGGTTCTGCCGAGGTAAAGGTAAATCGCGTCAGCCGAAAAAATCTTCTGCTTATCTTCGTTATGACGATAGCCGTAACGACGGCGTTTTACTTCGTGTTAAAGGCTCTTCACACCGAAAACCTGTTTTTCAGCACCGTGTCGGTCAGCACGAGCTTTCTTGCGGTAGCGTTTACTTTTATGCGCAGTCACTATTACGCGCTGGCATACGCCGCAAATGACATCGTGCTTATCATTCTGTGGGTGCTTGCGAGCCTCGAGGACAGCTCGTACATTCCTATGGTCGTATGCTTTACCGTGTTTTTGATAAACGACACTTACGGATTTATTAATTGGCAAAGAATGAAAAAACGTCAGCTCGGTACTTGAAAAAAGCGTCGAACTGTGGTACAATGTTGTTACATCAAATGATATTGTACGGGGGATCGGAAATGAAGCAGGGCGGTGCTACGGTCAGAGCGAACAGATTTAACGTCTTTTTTGCGGCGGTCATAGCGCTCTGCGCACTTCTCGGGCTGATAGGTAACCTAACACCTGTCTGGATAGCCGTATTCGGTGCCGTTATCGCTGTATGTATTTTGTTTATCGTTTGCGCCTGCCGCATCAAAATCTATTGCGGCGAGGACGGATTTATCTATTTCGGTGCCCTCGGACAACGCTTCGACGCGGAGTATACCGAAATAGAATCTCTTGCCGTGACACCGTTTACCGTCAAACTCGTGATGCGGAGCGGCAAGATCCTGTCGATCCCGACGCCTTGCGTCAGCGGGATCCGTATGTTTATCAACATCGCAAAGATCAACAATATAGTTTACCCGAGCAGATAAAACAAAGCTTCTGTCAAGGATCAAAAAAGCTTACCGCTTGATTAAATCACGGTAAGCTTTTTTACTTATAAATTCGCAAGTCTAAATTTGTAGATCGAACAAGAGTCTTACAGCGCCATAAGCTTTCTTCCGAGCTCGGCGGTGTATCTTAACCATTCCGTGCGGCATTCGCGCGGGATCTTCTGCGAGCCGATCTCGTAGGCAAAATCCCCCTCGTATCCGATTTCTTTGATCGCGCGGACGGTGTCTGCCCAATTTATAGTGCCGAAGTAGGGAAGCAGGTGATCGTCCGTTACGCCTTTGTTGTCGTTGACGTGTAAGCATTTGATCCGTTTTCCCGCGGCTCTTATGCCCTCTGCGGCATCCATACCCGACTCATTTGCGTGTCCCGTGTCAAAGCAGATGCCGACCGAGGGGTCGTTTATCGTGTCAACAAGCTCGATAAGCTCGAATATATCCCCGCCGCAATAGCGTCTGCGGCGTCTGCCGAAGTCTACCATATTTTCGATGGCGATACCGATGCCGAGCTTTTTGGCTTCCTCAATGTACGGAGCAAATTTCAAAAGGTTCTCTTCGAGTCCTCGCTTTGTGCTGTAAAGCTTTTCGTGAGGAAGATTGTACGGGTGCATTACCATCCATTTGGCGCCGAGCATCTTTGTCGCTTTCAGGCAACGCATATTCGTCATAAATATATATTCGTGATCCGGGAAGGCGGGATCATCCCATTGGAGTCCCGAGTATGTGTTTCCGTGTGTCTGATATACGGGAAGAGCCAGCTCGTTTGATGCCGCGGCTATGCTCTCGATGCTTGATTCCCAATTATCCGAATCCATTATATCGCCGTGTCCGCACAAGCTCCACAGGCTGACGTCGGCGCGATCATATCCCGCGGCTTTAAGCGCTTTGAGACATTCTTCGACCGTATATTTTTCCCGACTGCCCGGGATAGCTCTCATAATGGAAGTTGAGGTTGAAAGATACATCATAGGGAAATCCTCCGCTTTTTACTTTATCTGATCGATAGTAGGAACGTTTGAAAGATCCTTTGTGAATTTAGTAAGCTCTACGGTCTTTCCCGCATAAGAAAGGGTAAGCTTCAATCCATCCTCGGAAAGTGTGTAGGGGGTAGTCAGCAGATTATCCTCGCCGCCGAGATATTTCATCTCATCCGGGTCAGCGCAGGTGATTACGAGATTCTTGCCCTCGATTTTGAATGTAGCGGTTATTGCTTTAAGTTCAAGTGTGTTGTCAAGAAATGTGATGTAATTCTTCTTTTTCTCTATTGATATGGCGACTATTACGGACGTCGTATCGTCTTCGATTATCCAATATCCTTCAAGCGAGGTATATTGCTTCTTGCTCGAGCAAGAGGGAAGTGCCATAAGGCAAGAGAGCAGAAGTGTGCAAGCGATAAGGGCTTTGATTATCTTTTTCATTTGTGTTTCTCCTTAAATATTTGTCAATCAGTATGTGGGGGTATCGAGATACCATTCTCCGTTTTGCTTTACGAGAGTCAGACGAACCGTGTGTCGCTGACCGCTTATCATATCGTTGTATTCGTCGCTGAAATCATAAGATGTGTCCGGAAGTTCTGCGCCTTCTATCCAAGCCGTGATATCGATGTTTACGATGCTTGAATTACTCGGTCTTACTATCTTCATAGTCGAATAATCATATTTGCGTACGCCGTTGTAGAGCGGTTCGTTGTCACTGCTTTGCAGAAGCTCTCCGTTTTCTTCGATGAAACGCGCGGTGATAATGCCCACCGTGGGATCTGCATATCCCTGAAATACGGTATCGTAGATGTATTCGAGATAATCTGCGGAATAGATCTTTTCCGCGGCTTCCTTTATCTGTATGACGGTGCGGTATTTGGCTTCGTTTGAAACGTAATCGTAGCCCTCTACCTCGCCGTAGATGACGGCGCCGCCTTCGTCTATGGGCAGACCGTTGCCGAAAAATATTTCATTGATCTCAAATGCGCCCTCTATCAGATATTCGACTCTTTCGCGTATCTCCTCAATGTCCGGTGCCGAGTTACTGCACGAAACAAGCGAAAAAATAAGCGAAAGACATATGACGATAAGCGCGACTCCTTTGAGAACGGACGCTTTGGATCTTTTCATAATCATTTGTAATCTCCATTCCGCCGCGCACGGCGGCACAAATTCGGACGTAAGACGGCTGTGCATCGAAGCCTCGATCGAAACCGTCACTGCTTTTACGCCTTTATTTTATTCCGGTAGAGCCAAAACCGCCCGCGCCTCGGTCGGTATCTCCGAGCGTTTCGGACTGTATAAACTCGGCGGCAAAAACGGGAAGAAACATAAGCTGTGCTATCCTGTCTCCTCTCGATATTTTAAAGCTTTCCTTTCCGTTGTTTACAAGACAAACGTGTATCTCGCCTCTGTAATCCGAATCTATCACGCCTATACCGTTTGCCAACGTGATCCCGTGCTTTACTCCGAGACCGCTGCGAGCGGCAACAACGGCAACGACATCGCGCGTCTGTGGTTCTATGGCGATGCCCGTGGGAATAACGGCGCGTTCACCGGGATTCAAGATCATATCATCGGACGCCGAGCGCAAGTCGATCGCGGCAGAGCCTTCCGTCGCATATGTCGGTACTTCAACATCTCGCAGGAGCTTTATCTTTACCTTGATCTTATCTCGATCGCAATTCATATTTGATATAATTCCTTTCGTAAGAAAACATCACGGAGAATATTATACATCATATACTCCGAAATGTCAAGAACAAATATATGAACTTGATATTTAATTGTCAATAAGATATATCCGCATAAAATCATAAAAACGCAAGGTAAATTCACAATACTGTCACAATAATGTTGTATAATAAAATGGAATGGGTGTACCCATACGTATATTAAACAAAGGCGGAAATATAAATGAGAAAGATAATAAGACTTATATGTATCGCAATGGTTGCGGTGATGATGCTTCCGTTTGCTTTGAGCTCTTGCTCCGTTATCGGATACAAGACAGACGAGCTGAAGCCTACCGAGCTTGACAATAAGCTTGTGGGAAAGATAGGCGATTATGATATCTATTATGATGAATACAGCTTTCTGGCGCTCGAATACAGAAAGTCGCTTGAATACAAATACGGCGAGGGTATATGGGACGACCCCGAGACTGCCGAAAAGTATCGCGAAGAGCTTGAGGCACTTGTTTTTGAGGGGATCAAGGCAAATTACGTCATATTAACGCTTTGCGATGAGTACGGATACAAGAATGCGCTCAAAAAGAGGGATATCAAAAAGAGCGTAGACAGCTATATCTACACTCTTGTGTGCGCCGCATATGATGAAAAGTATAACTCCGGAAGCACTTCGTCGAATGGTGAGACGGGGACAACAACAGAAGCCGCGACCGATGAGGATACGACGCTTACTTCGGCACAGATGAAGGAGGCTTACGCATATTACGAGAAGACGCTTCGTGAAGAAGGGCTTACGGATCGCGTAATGAGGATCTTCATCGGCGTGGAGTATGCCGAATCCAAGCTTTATGATATATTTTGCGAGAAGGAGCTCATTCCTTACAGCGATGATGATATTTGGGAGATAATGACCTCGGATGATTTTATCTGCACGGATCATATATTCTTAAAGTGCGAGAACGACGAGGACTTTGAAAAAAAATACGCCAAGGCTGTCGAGGTGCGTGACGCACTCAGACAAGGAGATGTCGAGCTTGAGGATTATATCAGAAACGGGACGGACCAAGATCTCAGCAGACCCTCCACTGCGGGCTATTACTTTGTCAAAGGCTCGATGGATGAAGCTTATGAGGATGCGGCGTTCGCGCTTGAGGTCGGCGGTATAAGTGATGTCGTAAAGACGGATGACGGATATTACGTTATTAAGCGTTTTGAAAAAGACAGAACATTTATGAACACTCATATTTCGCAGTACTCAAATCAAATAAGCTACGCAAAGATGCTCGAGATAGTAAATGCAAGACGGGCAGAGCTTTCGCTGGAACTCAATGACTTCGGAAAAACGCTCGACCTTGTTACCCTTACTCCCGACAGCACACTCAGCACCGCAGGAAAGTGATACTGCGGCTCCGAATATCGAATGCAGATGAAAAATAATTTAAAAAGGATATATTCTCTTGTCGCGCTTCTGGTTGCGGTGTGTATGGCTTTTTGTTCTTGCGGATACGAACCGATAGAGAGTACCGAGGAGGAAAGTGCAGTCGTCGGAAATATCGATTCATACGCGGTAAAATACGAGGAGCTTCGTTATATTACGATGATCTGCAAGAAAAAAATCGAGGATGCGTACGGTGCAGGCATATGGGAAAATGAAGAGACCGCCGAGCTGTACCGCGAGATCCTCGAGAACGAGGTCGCCTCTGCCATAAAGCGTGATTGTGCGGTAATAAAGCTTGCGAGAGGTATCGGATACGGACTGAGTGATTCGTCGGTACAGGAATACGTTGACAGCTTTCTTGAGGATCTTGTTAAGGAGCTCGGAGGTATGAGCAAGTATAAAAAATACCTCAAAGAGAATTATATGACCGACAGCTTTCTCCGGCTTACGATCGGCACCGACTTTCTTGAAAACGCGGTCAGGTATGCGTATATCGATCTCGGCGTAGTTTCAAATGATATGAATGAGATCTACGAGATGATAATGGACGGTGATCTTTTCTTCCACACCGCTCATATATTTATCTCCGCCGAAAAAGACGGGAGAGACGATGCCGAGAGCCGAGCACTTGCAAACGAGGCTTATCTGGCGTTGAGAAACGGTGAGTCGTTTGAGAGCGTTATGGAGCGCTACAATGAGGACAGCGATATGAGCGCTGAGAACGGTATGTATTTTCTTGATGGGGAGGTCGATGAGCGCTATGCCGAGGTCACCGAGGAGCTTCGCTACGGGAGATACAGCGAGGTTATCAGCTCCGGCGGAGGTTATGTTATCATAAAGCGCCTGGAACCGGATCCGCAGTACGTTATGCTTAATATCTCGAGCCTTATGGATGAATATCAATTTTACGAGATCAGCTGTGCTGTGTCGGAATGTCGCGATGAGCTCGTGTTTACTCCGAATGATCTATTCAATTCAATAGACCTTACAAAAATGCAATAATATAAGATCAAAGGACGGTGAGAGCAGTTGAAAAGACGCAGGAGACGTTATAAAAGTCAATATTCCGGAGCGACGGACAACGCTTCTTATCTCATAATGATACCCGTGATATGTGCGCTCGGTGCACTGCTTTTTGCCGTTGTCGTCGGAACTTTGCTTGATCGAACGGTAAAGCAGGATCAAGGTGATGTCGAGCTTCCCGATGAATATAAGAATGTGATATCACATCCGTTTGAGGGAGAGGTACTTAAGACTCCGTCACTCTACTGCCTTGCCGTATCTACCGACACCGTAAAAAATGCAAGCTCTGAATTTTTAAATGAGATAATACAAAACGGCTACGACTCGGTGGCGTTCAACCTGAAAAATGCAGACGGCTCGCTTACATTCATAAGCGAAGCCGAGAAAGCTATGGATCCCAATGTTAAGCTTGACGGAAGATATGATCTTGCAAATGCAGTTTCTGCGTTTGAGGAGAAGAGCATTAAAACCTGCGGAATATTCTATTGCACATCGCATAATTATACGGGTGTGACGAGAATAGCCGAGGAGGCGCTCGAAGTGTCAATTATAACCGAGGCGGGGATCGCGGGTGTCGATGAGATCGTGCTTATGGGACTGCCGACAGATTACGCAAGCTCGGATCGGGTATTCAACTTTGTAAGCGACGCCGGTCGAAAAACGGTTGCCGTCGTGAACGTCGCAATACCCCACACGGCATTTTCAAACGAAGATATCGGAGAATATCTTACATATCTGTCAAGATGCTGCGACGGTCTCTCGATAGATCTTACGGGATTTGATTACGACCCGAACGATACGGCAAAAATTTGTGAATATCTTGACTCCATAAACATCATATACTATCTTGAAAGATACAACATACGGATCTTGTTACCGTCCACACTCGCCGAGCTTTGTCCGATACTCAAAGCGGCGGGGTACTATAATATCGGATTTATTAACTGATGCCTGTCGGTTACGTTCGCCGATCATTCAAGGTCTTAAAGAAAGGATAAAAGTATGCCGAAACTGAAAACAAAGCTTAAGGTCGCGACTGCTCTGGCTGTTCCCGTGGCGGTTGCCGCCGCAACGAGCGAAAAAATTAAGCTGCGTAAATATACCGTAAGCTCTCCGAAGCTTACCGATACTGTACGTGCATTGCTAATCACGGATCTGCACAGCACGATCTACGGTACAAATCAAAAAAATCTGCTCAAAGCTATAGAAAAACAGAAACCGGATATCATCTTTCTTTCCGGTGACGTTGTGGACGATAGGGTCTGCTACGACGGATCGATAATGCTTTTCGAGGCGATAGGGCAAAAATATCCGTGCTATTACGTGCCCGGCAATCACGAGCACCGCACGGGTGAGATAGAAAATATCAAAAAGCTCATAAAGTCCTACGGGATCTGTGTGCTTGCGGGCGAGAGCGGAACAGCGTTTGTCAACGGACAGCGTATCTCCGTCTGCGGAGCCGATGAAACGGCAGAGCGTAAAGCCTTTGCAAGGCAGTTGGTAAGACTTAATAACGAAAAGGACGATGAGGCGTTTACCGTCTTGCTTTCGCACCGTCCGGAGCGCGTGAAATATTACAACACCTGTAACTTCGATCTCGTGCTTTGCGGTCACGCGCACGGCGGTCAGGTAAGAATACCCTTCGTACTCAACGGACTTTATGCGCCCGGTCAGGGACTGTTCCCCAAATATGCCGGCGGAGAGTATGACCTTGACAACGGGAAGATGATAGTGAGCCGCGGTCTTGCAATAAGCTCGATCCCGAGAGTCTTCAACCGTCCCGAGCTCGTTCTTATTAAGCTCGTGCCGGAGGCGGAACTTGACCTGGAGTCAAGTGAGGACGACACGACTCGCGTCGATGAATAATCGATAATTTGATTTTGAGGTATGACATATTGATATGACAGAATTTTTGATCAAAAGGTTTATAAAGGATCACAAAAACGCGGAAAAGAAAGAGGTGCGCACGGCATATGGTAAGCTTTCGAGCATCGTCGGTATGCTATGCAATTTCGTACTCTTTGCCGGAAAGATAGCGGTAGGAACCTTGTCGGGCTCTGTTTCGATAACGGCGGACGCGGTAAACAATCTTTCCGACGCATCATCGAGCATCATAAATCTGCTGGGCTTTAAAATGGCATCAAAGCCCGCCGATCCGGAGCATCCGTACGGTCACGGCAGATACGAATATCTCTCGGGACTCTCGGTAGCTGTGCTCATTCTTGTTATCGGGGTCGAACTCTTTAAAGGAAGCTTAGATAAGATATTGCATCCTACCGAAGTGGAATTCAGCTGGGTGACCGTAGGTGTTCTTTTGTCTTCGATCTTCGTAAAGCTTTGGCTTATGCTTTTTAACCGAAAGATAGGCAAGCGGATATCTTCAAACGCTTTGATAGCGACGGCGGCTGACAGTCGAAATGATGTTATATCGACCGCGGCGGTGCTTGTAGCTTTGCTTATTTCGCATTTTGCGAACGTTGAGCTTGACGGGTGGATAGGAATAGCCGTTGCCGTGTTTATACTTTACAGCGGTTTCGGGCTTGTCAAGGAAACAGTGGATCCTATGCTCGGCAAGGCTCCTGACAGGGAATATGTAAAAATGATACACGATAAGATAATGTCGTATCCGGGAGTGCTCGGCACTCACGATCTTATGGTGCACGATTACGGACCCGGAAGAATATTCGCAAGTGCCCACGTTGAAATGGCGGCGGAAAAAGATACGCTTGAGTCTCACGAGGTGATCGACAACATTGAACGAGACTTTTTGCAGGATCCGGGACTGCATATAATAATACATTATGACCCTATTTCCACTACGAACAGCGTGGCGACCGATCTTCGTATGTGGCTTGCCGACAAGGTCAAAGTTATATATCCGAATATGACCGTGCACGACTTGAGGGTGGTTGAGGGTCCGACGAATACCAACGTCATATTTGACTGCGTCGTTCCGTTTGATATCGAGATGACAGACGGCGAGATCAAGGCGGCGATCTCCGCTCTCGTCAAGGATACCTATCCGAATTATTACTGCGTGATAACGGTAGATAGGGAATATTCACCTATGCCGCATTGACCTTATGGGTTTTATAAATAAAAAATATGCCTGACGTTTTGGAAATAAATCGTCAGGCGATTTTGTATTTGATCGTATTTTTAAAAAGCTCAATAAGTGCTTACCCCAGAGCTACGTCGAGCATCATCATAACCGAAAAACCGACAGCAAACATTATTACTCCGAGCGTGGAATGTTCGTCCTCGTGTATCTCGGGTATCAGCTCCTCCGCAACAACGTAAAGCATAGCTCCCGCCGCAAAGCAAAGGAGATATGGAAGTATGGGGAGCACAAGACTTGCCGCGAGTATTGTAAGCACCGCTCCGAGAGGTTCAACGAGCCCGGAGAGCGTACCTAACAAAAAAGCCTTGGATCTTTTCATTCCGTTACTTGCGAGCGGCATAGATATGATGGCTCCTTCGGGAAAATCCTGTATTGCGATTCCTATGGCAAGCACGGTTGCCGCGGTAAGAGCCGCGCGACTTTCCGCATAAATGCTTGCCGCAAAAGCGACTCCGACCGCCATTCCTTCGGGAAAATTGTGAAGCGTGACGGCTAAAAAGAGCATCGAGCTTCGTCGGTCGGATGTAGCCAAGACATCGGAGCTGTCGCTCCTTTCGTTCGGTGAAGCGTAACGACTTTTGTTTATCCTTTGGATAAGGGGATCTGTGGCACACAAAAACAGCACACCGAGCATAATTCCGACTACTGCGGGAATAAAGCTGAGACGTCCGAGATGAGCGGAGCTCTCTATTGCGGGAATGATAAGACTCCATACCGACGCCGCGACCATTACACCGCCCGCAAATCCCGCGAGCGCGTGTTTTATTTGACTGCTCATAGCCTTTCGCATAAAGAATACGCAGGCGCTTCCCAGCGCGGTCCCGATGAAAGGCACGAGCAATCCGAAAATTATTTCCAAATATTCGTTTGGACCGAATTTATCAAATGACATAGCATATACCACTTTTTTGATTTTGGGAGCCGACGCAACCTTTTCGTGACGTTGGTTCCTTAGTAGTATTTTATGCGACATCATTCTCTTTGACTATACAAATTTTTACCAATAATGTGCCTTTATGGCAAAAAGGATCTTTTGATGCTTCAGCCCTTCATTCTTATGACGGCATCAAGCATCTGCGCGGCATCACCTCTGCAAAGCTTAGCATAGGAAGAGATCTTTCCATTGTCGTCTCTGAGTATTCCGTAATAGTTCATAGTGTAGATTGCGGTCTCTGCCCAAGAGGGAACGCTGTCCGCAAAGACCGTGACAGTGTTGTCAGCGTACTCAAGGTCTAAGATGTTGCAGAATATATACGCCGCCTCGGCTCTCGTTATCGCCTCGTGCGGCTTGAAGCAAAGCTCGCCGTTTTCGACCGTACCGTGAAGATATCCGAGTCTGTATGCGACCGCGGCATATCCTTTCATAGCGGATGGAATATCCGCGTCGTCATAGAAGCCTGTATTTTTGACGTTGGCTACCTCTGTGATACCGGCGGCATTCATAGCCATAACGAGAAATTCGATACGGCTGACACTTTGCTCGGGATAAAAATAGTAGCCGTTGCCGATCTGCGTTCCGCTCATAATTCCCGCCTCTGTAACCGATACCGCGTGACTTTGATATTTGCTGTTATCGAGATCCGAGAATACTATATTGGTCTTTCGCTTGTTGACCGTAATATTTACGGTTGCCGATGGCGCATAGTTGCCGTATTTGTCTATTGCAACGTATTTGAAGCTGTCCTTGCCCGAATAATTGTCTTTTGGAGTGTAAGTATAGCCACAATTTCCGTTCGACGGATCCGAGAGCTTAAGATAACCGTTCTTCGGATATTCCACTATCTCAAACGTGAGAGCGTCGCCCTCGGGATCGTATGCGCCGATACTTCCGTGGGCTGTAATGCCTTGAAAGGTTCCGCAGGTAAGGCTTGCGGCACTTTTCGAGGAAACGGTCGGAGCAAAATTGTTTTTTTCAATGATATACAGTGTGCAGACCGTCGTATAAACGTTTTCTCCGCAGGTAAATTCAAAGCTCGAAGATGACGCCGAGGTAGTGTCGTCGGCAGGCACATATTTCATCAGTGCAAGATTTGATGCCGATAGCGTTTGCCCCTCGCTTACAGGCGTGCTTCCGAGAACAAGCGTGCCGAATTCCTTCTCGGGGAGCTTGGTAACGGTGATGTAAGGGATCTCTGCGAGGTTGAGCGCACGGCAAAAATCATCCTCGCAAAAGTATATATCGTTACCGATCAGAGTCCATTTTGCCATTCCGTGCTTAGCCGAAAGCACATTGAGCGCGGGAGAAAGAATATACGAGTTTTTTTCCTTGCCGCCGCTCAAAGATATTTGATCAACATCTGCGGCACTCCCGCCGCTCAATACCGAAGAAAGTACATCTGAGGTCGATGAAGCGCCGAGCGCCGCATAAGTCCGCGGAGAATAAAACAGAGTCAAGACCGTTAGGATAGAAAGTAAAAACATAACGGACAAAAGGGAACGTGTTCTTTTCATATCTGCCTCCAAAATTTATCATAACAGTATACAGTACAATTTATTTATTCCGAAGCTTTAATATGACTTTTCGTGAATGGTTTTGAATGAAATTTGAGTCTTGAAAGAGCCGACGAACATTTCCCATACGCCAAAAACGACTGCGCAAAGCTTTGATGACCTCGTGCAGCCGTTTTTTATATCGTTTATCGTTTTTTTATTCAAACTTTGTTGTTTTCTACCTTTCCTCTCGGAAATAAGACATACCGAGTGATGCCGGAGGCTGATCCTCGCGTCTCTTTCGAATGCTTGTGAGCACGAGAACGAGTATTGTTACCACGTAGGGAAGCATCTTGAAGAGCTCGCGCGTGGCACTGCTGAGACCGGGAATGTAGATATAGAGTATATAAAGTCCGCCGAAAAGTATCGAGCCCGGGATGCCTATATTCGGCTTCCAAAGTGCGAATATTACGAGCGCGATGGCAAGCCAACCTCTTTCGATGATAGGTGAGCTGTTAGACCAGCCGCCGTTCATATAGACCATAGCATAGTAGAAGCCGCCGAGTCCTGCGATCATACTTCCGATCGCAATGGCAAAATATTTGTATTTGGTGACATTTATGCCTGCAGCGTCTGCGGTGGCAGGTGCTTCACCGACTGCGCGAAGGTTGAGTCCCACGCGAGTGCGCTTGAATACTATTGATACAACTATGGCGATGGCAATGGCAACGTAGGTAAGAAATCCGTAACTGAGGAATATCGTTCCGAACCAGCCGAGCTTATCGGCAAAGGGAAGAGTAGCGCAGAAGAATTTGCTCGTCGCGCCAAAGTCAAAGGATGCCGTTTCACTGCCCGCAAGCTTGGTGATGGAGCCGCCGAAAAAGTCACCTACGCCCGTACCGAACATAGTCAGCGCAAGTCCCGTTACGTTCTGATTTGCGCGGAGAGTTACGGTAAGAAAAGCATATATGAGTCCCATAGCAAGGGATCCGAGCAGTGAGCAGAGAAGCGGAATAAGAATTGCGAGTACGGGGTTTATGTGATCTGCCACGGGAGTGGGGAGCAAGCTTTCATAGTAGAACGCGCCGATGCCTCCGCAAACGCCGCCGACCGTCATAATTCCGGGAATTCCGAGATTGAGGTTTCCCGATTTTTCGGTGATTATCTCACCCGTCGAGCCGAACAGGAGAGGTATACCTTGAAGTATTGCTTTTTGTATTATCGTTGCAAGCATTTATTTGACCTCCCTTTTTGATCTCTTGAACATTATCTTGTAGTTTATGAGAAAATCCGAGCCGATGATAAAGAAGAGGATGATGCCCGTCAATATCATTGAGAAGGATTTGTTGAGTCCGCAGTCAGTAGCGACCTGTGCGCCGCCCTTGTCGAAGAATATGAGTATGAACGAGGTGAAGATCATAACGAAGGGGTCAAATTTAGCAAGCCAGGATACCATAATAGCCGTGAAGCCTTGGTTGTTGACTATGTTAGAGTTTATCGTGTGGTTGTTGCCCCCCGCAACTATCAGCATACCCATAATGCCGCAGATGATGCCCGAGAGTGCCATGGTTCTTATGATGACTTTTTTTACATTGATGCCTATGTATTTTGCGGTGTTCTCACTCTCGCCGACAACGGAGATCTCGTAGCCGTGCTTGCTGTACTTAAGGTAGATGAATATGGCAATGAGTATCACGGCAACTATCGCGATATTAAATAAATAGTTTTTGCCGAGAAATTTAGCGGAGCCTATTTTCGGCAGCCAACCGCTTTCGGTCTGCTGATTTATAATGCCTACGGCACCCGACCCTTTCGGAGTTTCCCAAAAAGTTATACATACGAGCACGAGCTGAGTGGCAACGTAGTTGAGCATCAGCGTGAAGAGGGTCTCGTTTGTGCCCCAATGTGCCTTGAAGAATGCGGGAATGACCGCCCAAACGGCACCCGCGAGTGCGCAGAGGAGAAACATTACCACAAAATATATCGGTGTCGGAAGCTTGTCCGAAAGATATATCATACACGCCGCCGCCGCAAGTCCTCCCATGAGTACCTGCCCGTTGGCACCGCAGTTCCAAAATCGCATTTTAAATGCCGGTGTGACCGCAAGCGAGATACCGAGCAGGATCGCAACGTCGTGGATAAGCACCCATATTTTACGTTTGAACGTCGATGAGTTACCGAAGGCACCTTTGAACATAGCGGAGTACACTTCTATCGGATTCTTATCGGTAAGTATTACGGTGACAAGAGCACAGAATATGAGTCCCGCAAGCACCGAGCCGACTCTTATCAGAAGAGACTTCCACCACGGAAGCGTGTCGCGCTTGACTATGTGGAACATTGGTTCGCGCGAACCGGACGCGGACTTTTTTGATATATGTACTTGTTGCTTGTCCATATTATTCATCCTCCTTATCTGCATTTGCGGTCTTTGTCATAAGAAGTCCGATCTCTTCTTTTTTAGCGGTTCGACCGTCAACAATACCTGTGACTTTGCCGCCGCCGATAACAAGTATTCGGTCGCAAAGCTCGATGAGTACGTCAAGATCTTCGCCGACGAATATTACGGCAACGCCGTTTTCTTTTTGCTTGGTAAGAAGATTGTAGATCGTGTATGACGAGTTGATATCAAGTCCTCTTACGGGATATGCCGCCATAAGCACGGTGGGAGCTGCGGCGATCTCACGTCCTACGAGCACCTTCTGAACGTTACCTCCGGAAAGACGTCTTACCGGCGTTTTTGCGCTCGGCGTAACGACTTCGAGGTCTTCGATGATCTCTTCCGCAAGATTTTTCGGCTTTTTGCGGTTAAGGAATGCCGTTTTGCCTTTTCTGTAACTGCGGAGCATCATATTGTCTATGATATCCATATTGCCGACAAGTCCCATACCGAGTCTGTCCTCGGGGACAAATGAGAGCCTTACACCGAGCTCCTTTATCTGCATAGGGGTTTTGTCGCGCAAGTTGACCGTTTCACCGTTCTTGGGATTATTGTAGGTGATCTCCCCGCTTTCTATGTGCTGAAGTCCCGCTATCGCTTCGAGCAGCTCTTTTTGCCCACTTCCCGCGATGCCCGCGATTCCGAGTATTTCTCCGGATCTTGCGGTGAAGGATACGTCATCAAGTATCTTTAGCCCTTCACGATCAACGCAGTTTATGTGCGATACCATAAGCCTGTCGCGTGCGTTTTCCGGCTCGGAACGCTCTATGTTAAGTGTGATCTTTTTGCCGACCATCATCTCGGTAAGCTCGGATTCGTTTGTTTCCGAGGTCTTGACGGTCCCGATATACTCTCCCTTGCGGAGTACGGCAACTTTGTCGGAGATCGAAAGAACCTCGTGCAATTTGTGAGTGATAATTATTATCGATTTTCCGTCATCTCTCATCCTGCGCAGAACATCAAACAGCTTTTCCGTCTCCTGCGGAGTCAGAACTGCCGTCGGCTCGTCGAGGATAAGTATATCGGCGCCTCGGTAAAGCACCTTGATTATCTCAACGGTCTGCTTTTCGGAGACGGACATCTCATATATCTTTTTGTTGGGGTCCAATATAAACCCGTAGCGGTTGGATATCTCTGCGACTTTTGCGGATGAGTTCGCAATATTGTATCTTTCGCCGTTATTGATGCCGAGAATTATATTCTCAGTGGCGGTGAAAAGGTCCACCAGCTTGAAGTGCTGATGTATCATTCCTATCTTGTGGTCGAATGCGTCTTTCGGAGATCTTATCACGGTTTCTTTACCGTCGATAAGTATCTGTCCCGCATCCGGAAAATAAATACCCGAGATCATATTCATAAGGGTAGTCTTTCCGCTTCCGTTTTCACCGAGAATTGCAAGTATCTCGCCGTGATCCACAGACAGGTTGACATTTTTGTTTGCCACTACGCTTCCGAAGGTTTTTGTTACGTTTTTCAGCTCAATTGCGGGAGCTCTGTTCATAGTGCCATCAAGCCTCCTTGTTTCGTTATTTCGTTATTTCTTAATTCGGTTATCAAAGAAGCATGGGGGCTGACGCACCTCGGTGCGTCAGCCCCCGTAACTGCTTATCGGTTATATTATAATTGAAAAACTACGATATGTCAAGTGATCAAATAACGTCATCAGAATGCTGCGTTGAGAAGTGTGATACCGTCGATCTGGATATCGAAGTAAGGAGCGGAACGCTTCTCGGACTCGTGGAAGTAACCGTCGGAAACTACCTCTGTATCAGCGGTGTAGTTAGCGTCTGTGTCAACGTCAGCCATATAGCTTGTGAGGTGACCGTCGGCATCAACCTTTGCGTTTACGTTCTTATCCGCTGTAACGGTGACTGTGAAGTTCTTTACGTCAAATACGTGGAGAGTGCCGTCGGCAAGACCTGCCTTAGCGGTAGCAATGGCTTCTGCCGTGCCTGCGGCTGCAGCATTTGTGTTAATGTCGCTGAGAACTACGGAACCGGACGAGATAGTGCCTGTCCAATCCTTGTCTATTGCAGTGCCGTTCTGAACGGACTTGATCATATATTCCATATAAGGAGCCCAGTTGATAGCGGAGGAAACGATGAAGGTGTTGGGGCAAGCGGAAACCGTGCTTCCGTTGTAGGAAACGTTGGGAATACCGTTTTCCTCGCAAGCCTTGGGAGCACCCATAGAGTCTGCGTGCTGGCTGATGAGCTTGCAACCTCTGCTGATAAGTGCGTTTGCGGCTTCCTTCTCGGCAGACTCATCGTACCAAGAACCTGTGAACTGAACTTCCATAGTAACTTCGGGAACTACGGACTTAGCACCGAGATAGAAGGATGTATAACCGGAGATAACCTCGGCGTATGTAAATGCGCCAACGTAACCGATCTTAGCCTCAGCGGCTGTGAACTTACCTGCATCGATCATTTCTTTGAGCTTCATACCTGCGGCAACACCTGCAAGATATCTGCCTTCATAGATGGAAGCGAAAGCGTTGTGATAGTTGTCAAGTCCTTCGGTGTGTGCTCTTGTACCGGTAGCGTGGCAGAACTGAACATCGGTGAATTCCTTAGCTGCCTGAATGATGAAGGACTCGTGACCGAAGCTGTCGGCAAAGATAACGTTGCATCCCTCATCAACAAGCTCAGCAGCTGCTGTGTAGCAATCCTCGCTTTCCTTGACGTTGGTCTTGAAGATGACCTGATCGTCGGAAAGACCGAGAGCGGCTTTAGCGGCGTTTGCGGCATTGATGAAGTTTAAGTCGTAGGTGGAGTTTTCATCGTGAAGGAAAATAAATCCGACCTTGAAATCTTTATTGTTGTTGTTTTCGGAATTTGTGTCTGATTCATCGCCTCCGTCGTCCGGTGTTTTGTCGCAGGAAGCGAGTGTGAAGCAAGCACCTACAACAAGAACGAGTGCAAGCATAAGAGAAAGAACCTTTTTCAGCATTTTAGATCTCCTTTTTAATAATGTTGTAATGTTTTTATATTTATGGGCTTATTCCCGATAAATCAAATTAAGTTAAATAAAGAAGTCCTTAGACTTCCGGGGTCAGCAGAACTCTATTCCGTCCTCGACGCTCATAGATCTGACCCTTGCTAAGGATTCTACACGTATGCCTTTGTTTCTGATCAAGTCACCGCCGCCCTGATATGCCTTTTCGATGACTATGCCCGCTCCGACTACGGTCGCACCTGCGGCGTTCGCAAGGTCGAGAAGGGAACTGAGCGCACTTCCTTTGGCCAAGAAGTCGTCAATGATCAGTATTCTGTCATCCTTCGAGAGAAACTCTTTTGATACGACTATGTCGTAGACCTTGCCGTGGGTATAAGATTCTACCTTGGAGGTGTACACGTTAGGGCTTATGTTGGAACTCTTGCTCTTTTTCGCAAATACCACGGGACAATCAAAAAATTGCGCCGTCAAGCAAGCTACACCTATCCCCGATGCTTCGATGGTAAGTATCTTGTTTACGCCGCAATCGCCGTACAATCTATGAAACTCTTTTCCGAGTTCGCGCAAAAATCCCGTGTCTATCTGGTGATTGAGAAAGCTGTCAACTTTCAGCACATCACCGTCGTATATCTTGCCGTCTCTTCGTATACGCTGTTCAAGAAGTAACATCTTATCGTACCTTTCGCTGTATGTTGCTTACGCAAATGCGTAACTTTCGGAAAAAAGATGTATTAATTATACACGATTTTTCCGAATAATGCAATAGACAAAAGAGACAAATTTCGCATATTTCGCCAATTCTTTTTGTAAAGAATGATTTCGGAAGCCAAATCAAAATCGAAAAAGAAAACCGAAGAAGGAAATTAGAAGGAAATTAGAAGGGGCTCCGCCCCAAACCCCGCAAGCCTTTGAAAAGGCTTGACCGAAACTTTCAAAAAAGAAAGAAATTATTCTTCTGTTGAAGTTTTCGGGGGTGCGGACCCCTTTTTTAAAAGGGGTCTGCAAAAATTTCCATATAAACTATCTTTCAAGAAAGGGTCCACGAAAAGCCCACCGACCTTACGACTCCAGCTGCCTGCCGAGGAAGCCTGCCGCGGTAAGGATGAGCTTGGATTCTACATCCG
>CAZZFP010000021.1:0-20933 GCA_964653575.1 uncultured Lachnospiraceae bacterium | reverse complement strand
GCGATATTATGAGCCTTTATACCAACGATACCGACACACTCCGTCAAATGATTGCACAGTCTATGGCACAGCTTATATCGTCGGTGTTCACCATTGTGGCGGTATTTGTATGTATGCTTTATGTCAGCGTATGGCTTACATTGGTTGCAGTAGTAGTTATGTTTCTCATTTTACAGCTTGTCAAAATGGTAACGGGAAAAATCGGCATATTCTTTATGATGCAACAAAAAACACTTGCCGATGTCAACGGTTACGTTGAAGAAATGGTAAACGGTCAAAAGGTTATTAAGGTATTTTGCCACGAGGAAAAAGCAAAAGAAGAATTGCGTGAGAAAAACAAGGCTTGGGCAATGAGTGCGGCAAGTGCAAGCGGTTACGCAAACTCTATGATGCCGATGATGAACGCACTCGGCTATGTGCAATATGTTATTATCGCTATTCTCGGTGCATATATGGCAATAAACGGAGTAACAAATCTCGGACTTACGGGAACGGGAACGCTGACGCTTGGTGCGATTGCTTCTTTTTTAACGCTTTCAAGAAACTTTACCAACCCCGTTTCACAGATTTCAAATCAATTTAATTCTATCGTTACCGCTCTTGCGGGTGCTTCCCGTATTTTCGCTTTTATGGACGAAGAGCCCGAAACGGACGAAGGATATGTTACCCTTGTCAACGCTGAAGAAATAGACGGAGAGATCAAAGAAGCAGATCACCGCACGGGAATGTGGGCTTGGAAACACCCGCACGGAGACGGAACGCTGACATATACGAAACTTGAAGGCAGAGTCGTGCTTGATGGCGTAGATTTCGGATATGTTCCCGAAAAGCAGGTTTTGTATGATGTCTCACTTTATGCAGAGCCGGGGCAGAAAATAGCTTTTGTCGGTGCTACGGGTGCGGGCAAAACAACGATAACGAATCTTATCAACCGTTTTTACGATATTGCAGACGGAAAAATACGCTATGACGGTATCAATATCAATAAAATTAAGAAAGCAGATCTACGCCGCTCGCTCGGTGTCGTTTTGCAAGACGTCAATCTGTTTACGGGAACGGTGATGGAAAATCTGAAATACGGCAATCCCGATGCGACCGACGAGGACTGTATTGCCGCCGCAAAGCTTGCGAATGCCGACGGATTTATCCGTATGCTTCCCGATGGGTACAACACCGTACTGAAAGGCGACGGAAGCGGTCTTTCGCAGGGACAAAGACAGCTGATCTCGATTGCACGTGCCGCCGTGTCCGATCCGCCCGTTATGATACTTGACGAGGCGACTTCCTCTATCGATACCCGTACCGAGGCATTGGTACAAGATGGTATGGATAAGCTTATGCACGGCAGAACGGTGTTTGTCATAGCACATAGGCTTTCGACCGTACAAAACTCCGATGTGATTATGGTACTCGACCACGGACATATCATTGAACGTGGTAATCACGATAAGTTGATTGCAGAAAAAGGCACTTACTATCAGCTTTATACGGGTGCGTTTGAGTTGGAATAATGTTTTCGTCAGTATTGGCAGGGAGATGTATTTCTCCCTGCTGATTTCTTATAAATCGGTCGCCATCTCCATTTTACGAAAAGGTATTCTCAAAAGCATTGACAAACAAATGCTCTGCGTGATATAACATAGTTTCACTATGAGGAACTATAACTAAATACGATGTAATATAGAGATGTGACAAATCCACCTAATGCCGGCGGTATGCTAATAGGAAATACCGTCACCCACCACTCTATAAGAACCTCCGTGGGCACCTTCCTTACGGAGAGTGTCCCAACGTCTGTCTTTTTTCTTTTGCAAAACGAAAAAGGCATACGGCGAAAGCCGTACACCTTTATTCTCAGTTTTGATGAAAACAGCGACTAAAGCAGAACTCAGTCAGCGATAACGCTTGCCTGCTTCTTGTCCTTTGTCTTGTACTCAAACTTAACACGACCGTCAACAAGAGCGAAGAGTGTGTGATCCTTGCCCATACCAACATTGGTACCGGGATGGATAGCGGTTCCTCTCTGTCTTACGATAATGTTACCGGCAACAACTGCCTGTCCGTCGGCCTTCTTAACACCGAGACGCTTTGATTCGCTATCACGGCCGTTCTTTGTAGAACCAACACCTTTTTTATGAGCAAAGAACTGTAAATTCATTCTTACCATAGTAATCATTTCTTTACCTCCGAAATTTGTAATTTTTTGTACTTTGTTGTGAAAAACTGATCCTTGGATTTTGAATCGATCACGATCAAAAGAAAAATTTAAAATAGCCGCAACAGACAATGGTCATTTTTCGTATGGTTTGTCGATCACATCGACCCGAATATAGTCATAATATTCTTCGGTCATATCGTTGAGCTGATAGAAGTAAGCCATAAACAATCCTGAGATTGCATATCGTTTACGCTCGTCAGACTCAAACTCGGGAAGTGCAGATTTGCAACGTACCGTGATGTTTGCATCGTCCTCTTCCATTGTATATTCAACGTCGGAGGCGTACGCAAGCTCGATCGTGTTGATTATCAAAAAGGTCATCGACGACAGAGCTGCACAAACAATATCGTTTTCAAATTCCGCATATCCTGCGTGTCCGCGTTCTTCAAATCCGTAAAAAACGCCGTCACATCTGTAAAATACTACCTTAGTCATCTTTTTGTTCGATTCTCGGTTCTAAAAATTTGCTTTTGAAAAAGGGAATTACCAATTAACCGACAATGCTGTCGATTCTGATCTTGGTAAAGGGCTGTCTGTGACCGATCTTTTTCTTTTCGTTTTTCTTAGCCTTGTACGTCATTACGTAGATCTTCTTGTCCTTGCCCTGTTCGAGAACAGTAGCTGTAACCTTTGCGCCTTCTACATAAGGCTTACCTACTTTGAAGCCGTCTGCGGTCGAAAGTGCAACAACCTTGAACTCAACGACATCGTTGACTTCATTGTCGAGCTTTTCAACGTAGATAGGATCTCCTGCTTCGGTAACTTTGTACTGCTTTCCGCCGGTTTCGATTATTGCAAACACGAAAAGCACCTCTCTTTCTTATAGACTCGCTAAACAGTGGCGTCACGCTTTTGGCTGTGAACTTAGATCTTTATGCTGTGCAAAAGCGCAACACAAAAGAAGCCATTTTTATGCGGCATAATATTGTACCATATCCAAGCTCGCTTGTCAATGGCTTATTCGTCGATTATTATAAATATTCGATGAATTTTTAGTTAATATGCCCACAAATGCCTTTTTAGGCTCCGATCTCGAGCGTTATGTCCGAGCAAACGACCTTGTACGACGTAAACGCCGCATCCCATCCTTCGGGCTTTACGACCGCGTTCCATTCGTCTGATGTTCCGCCGAAGATTATAGTATCGAGTTCATTGCAATTGCCGAAAGTGCCCTCGCCGATTTTGGTCACGTTTGACGGTATGTATACAGTATTGAGATGTATGCAGCCGTAAAATAGGTTTGCTCCCAAGCTTGCAATAGATTCCGGCAGCACCACCTCCACTATATCTATGTTGTTGGAGAATGCTCCGTCCGCGATAGCGGTGACGGGAAGCTTTTTGTACGTTGGAGGGATGGATATTTTTGTAGCATCTGCGGATTTTGATATTCCCTTACAGGAGTACGATTTGTAATTGGAGTTGAGTGAGAATAACAGCCCGTCAGTGTATCCCATATCTTTAAATTCAAAGACCAGGTTAGGATTTGACGGTTTCCATTCGAAGCCTTGAACGACGTCGTCCCATTTGTCCTCTACATTGTCATATTTTATTTTTTCGAGCGACGAGCACTCAAGAAAACAGGCTTGACCTATGGATTTTAAAGCTGCCGAAAGAGTTGCTTCCTTAAGCTGAGTGCAAAATGCGAACGCAAATACCCCTACGGTCTCCACTTGACTTGGAAGCACGATGGAATAAAGCGATGAGCATCCGTAAAATGCCATATCCCTGATATGCTTTATGCTTTCCGAAAGTGTAACTCTTTCAAGCGACGAGCATCCTTCAAACATATTTGCATCTATGACCGTGATCGGACAGGATAAAGTGATCTCGGTAAGTGAGGTGCATCCGGAGAATGCCGCACTGCCGATGCTTTGAAGCGTATCGGGAAGCTTTATTTCCGCAAGATTTGTACATCCGTAAAAGGCACGCGATCCTATTGATATGACGGTATCGGGAATGGTCACAGTCAAGATGGATGTACATTCATTGAAAGCGTTTTCGGTTATACCGGTGACAGGAAATCCATAATATTCCGAGGGAATAATGATGTTTGTGTCGGTTGCACTTCCTATGCCTACGCACGAACAAGAGGCTCCATCGCTGTTAAGTATATAGCTGAGTCCTTCCGTTCTCTGATCGGAAGGCGATGGCTTTTCTGTCGAACTTTCGGTATCCGTTGGAAGCTCTGTATCCGTCGGCGGCTCGGTTCCCGTGTCGGGCTCATTGGCAGTGCCGCTTTCGGACGTCGGCTCGTCGGTAGGTTCTTCCGTGTTTGATATTGATCCGTCTGTCGGAAATGTATTGTCAGTATCCGTATCGGATGTATCATCGGTCGGCTCGGTAGGCTTTTCATTTTCAAGCGATGAGGACACGGTGCTTGAATCGCTATCCGACGGGTCTGTATGGGTTGGTTTGCACGATGTAAAAGATACAAGTATAGCAGAAATTATGCAAATAACAGTCAGTGTTTTTTTCATATTTTTTATTCCTTTCCGCAGAAGGATATTGTTACCGTTGAAAATCAAAACGTGATATTTCAGCACTAATGTATATTTTAACAGATGTTTCGGATATTTTCAATAGGTAAATGAAATTTATTTGATTTGTACCAAAAAATCCCATAAGGTATTGACAAATCCTCTCGTTTGTGCTATAATTCCTTGTAGTCGAAAATAAGTACGAAAGGAGAGGTACCGTGGCGCCAAAATCGAAGCCGAGCGGCAAAGTAATAGCTCAAAACAGACAAGCCTATCACGAATATTTTGTAAAAGACAAGTACGAAGCCGGTATTGCTCTTTTCGGAACGGAAGTCAAGAGTATACGCAACGGTGCGGTAAACCTAAAGGATGCTTATTGTACTGTCAAAAAAGGCGAGCTGTACGTCGTCGGTATGCACGTAAGCCCTTATGAGCAGGGAAATATCTTCAATCGTGACCCGTTGAGAGACAGAAAACTGCTTATGCACAAAAAAGAGATACTCAAGCTCCATTCTTATGTTGCACAGGACGGACTGACGCTTATTCCGCTTTCGCTTTATTTTTCGGGCTCAAATGTTAAAGTCGAAGTCGGACTTTGCAAGGGTAAAAAGCTCTACGACAAAAGAGATGCCGACGCCGACAAAACTTCAAAACGCGAGATCGAGCGTCATATGAAAAATCAAATTTCATAGATCGATGCTTTATGCGGGGGCGTAAAGGTTTCGACGGGGATCTTGAGATATAGTAAGCGAGTAAAGCCGGGTGATCTTTTAAAACCGCCCAACTTAAAAATTAAACGCTAACGAAAACGTTGCAATTGCCGCGTAAGCGGTGACGTTACTTTAATGTAACCCGTTCCTCCGAGGAGTATCGCGGCCTCGGACTGAACGTCATTGAGCGGTGAACGTGCATCGGCGGTTTGCTTTTGAACCGATCACGCAGAAAAAAGCTACCGAAGCTTGCAGCCTGTCTGCCGGCGGCAAGCTAAGGGAATCGATAAAAGACAGAATACACTCGTAGAAAGCTGTATTGACGGGTTTTCGGACAGGGGTTCGACTCCCCTCGCCTCCATTTTTTAAAATTTTAAAAATTGGTTCGATACGATAAGTATTGAACCTTTTTTTCTTTACATAAGGGAGTTGTTTTCCTATAGGTATTTTTGATAGAATTATCTGGTATAGTATCGACTTATTGTGGCAAACTACTTGTATTTTTTTGAAAAAAGTGCTATAATTTTATACAAGTTTGAATAATTTTGCATTGAGGTAATAATATGAAAATAGACTACGCATCAGCAATTATCAATATTAGGATAAAACTCAACCTATCTCAAGCTGCTTTGGCAGAACTTTTGGGAGTTTCTTATACATCGGTAAATAGATGGGAAAATGGAAAATATGCTCCTACTAAGATAATAAAGAAAAAAATCGAATTATTATGTCAAGAAAATGATATTGATTTAGAGGAAATATAAGGAGGCATTGTTCATGAATATTATTAATAAACAAAATTTCAAGTCATGTTTGTATGCCCTGGGATTTAAAAATAATGATGATCTATTTGAAAAATATTTTGCCGCATTTGACTGCAAAATGTGTGTCGATTTCAAGAATAATTTGTTAGTATATCCACAAGCGATAAAAGGACGTGAGCGCAACGATAATTTTGGTGCTCCCGAAAATTTTGTTGTTTTTGAGTGTGTTAACAGATTGCTTGAAAAAGGATATCGTCCCGAACATATTGAGCTTGAAAAAGAATGGCATTTAGGTCACGACGCCAAAAGCGGACGAGCGGATATATGCGTTTCTGCGCCTGACGGATCTATGCTTTTCATTATGGAGTGTAAAACTGCAGGGAAAGAGTTTGACAAAGCATATAAAGACACTTGTCATGATGGTGGTCAGTTGTTTTCTTATTGGCAACAGGAAAGAGCAACAAAATGGTTGGTTTTGTATTCTTCTGCTATTGGGAATAACGGAATCGTTTATAAAGCTCCGACTATTAACTGCTCGGATGACCCGCAACTTGTAATAGGCGCCAAAAAAGACGATACTATAAAGCTTTATTCGTCTGCATTTACCGCGGAAGGTAAACATCTCGTTTGGAAAGAAACGTATGCGAGTGCTTGGTATAGCGATCTTATATTTTCAAACGATACCCGTGCGTATGAAATCGGAATAAAACCTTTACTTAAAAAGGATTTGCGCGATTTTACTCCTGATGACAAAATCGTAAATAAGTTCGAGGAAATTTTGCGCCATAATAATGTGAGTGATAAAGAAAATGCGTTTAATCGCCTAATTGCTCTCTTTATCTGTAAGCTTGTAGACGAAATTCAAAAATCAGATAATGATGTTGTCGAATTTCAATATAGACAAGGGACGGACACATACGAAACCTTACAAGATCGTTTACAACGCTTACATAAAGAAGGAATGGAAACCTTTATGTGCGAAGAAATTTTTTACGTGTCTGCCGATTATCCTGAATGGTTATTTGCAAACTATACAGGACGCACTCGTGAAAAGGCGATTGCCGATTTGAAAGATAAGATCCGCATTTTGAAGTTTTTTTCTAACAACGATTTTTCCTTTAAAGACGTTCATAATGAAGAATTATTCTACCAAAACGGAAAAATCTTAGTAGAAGTTATTCAACTTTTCCAAGAATATAGAATTGTGTACCCTTCCAAACATCAATTCTTGGGTGATTTGTTCGAACAACTGTTAAATAAGGGCTTCAAGCAAAATGAAGGACAGTTCTTTACCCCTATGCCTATCACGAGATTTATTTGGGATTGTTTGCCTGTTGATCATATTACTCATTCCGAAAAAGGTACTATCTATCCTAAAATTATTGACTATGCTTGTGGAGCAGGACACTTCTTGACGGAAGCTGTAGAAGCGATCAACGCCTTTGTTGAATCTGATGGTAATAATGATTGGGTACGTGACCATATTTTTGGCGTGGAAAAAGACTATCGTCTTGCTCGTGTTGCAAAAATTTCATTGTATATGAACGGCGCAGGTGAAGGAAATATTATCTTTGGCGATGGATTAGAGAATTTGCCCGAAAGGCAAATCGAAAATGGTACTTTTGATATTCTTGTCGCAAATCCTCCTTATGCTGTTAAGGATTTCAAACAACACTTAAAACTTAAAAACAATTCTTTTGAACTCCTTGAAAAAATTGGTGATAATGGCAGTGAAATAGAAACGTTATTTGTAGAAAGAATTGCACAACTCTTAAAGCCGAAGGGAATTGCGGCGGTTGTTCTTCCGTCGAGTATATTGAGTAATGATTCAGCAAGTTATATCGGTGCAAGAGAGCATATATTACAGAATTTCTTAATCCGCGGAATTGTTCAATTTGGAAGCAAGACGTTTGGGGCAACCGGTACCAATACAGTTGTTTTGTTCCTTGAAAAATACAATGAACCACCAAAGCATAAAGATATGGTGCATGATAGTATTGTCTCTATTCTTTCCGGCTTAGAATTGGATGATTGGCAAGATAAAGAAATACTTGAAAACTATGTTGCTAAAATCAATATGAGTGAAGAACTATATGTTGCATTTACAAAGCACACATTAACCTTGAGCGATGTTGCAGAAGTGGAATATTTCAAAATGTATTTGGATGCTTTTAATGTCGATAGTAGTATTGTTAAGTATAAAAGTACACGAGGTTTCAAAAGTTTAAGCGATGATGAAAAACAGCAACAACTTGCAACTAAATTTTATCAATATGCAAAGGCTATCGAATATGAAAAGTTATTCTATTTTGCTTTAACTTATACACAGAGAACCGTTGTTATTACTGCTCCTGCCGACAATGCAAAACAGAAGGAATTTCTTGGTTATGATTGGAGCAATCGTAAAGGTAACGAGGGTATTCAGATTATAACCCCCGGTGGCAAAATGTATTGTGATACAAATAGAAAAGCTGATGGCACACTTGCTTCTACAATTCGCCAATCTTTTTTAAATAAGTATCCCACGCTGACAGAAGATAATTGTTTGTATGCAAGCGTAGTGCCGTCTGCCGATATGCTTGATTTTTCAAGGTTGAGTTTTAATAAATCCATCCGTCCTTCCGGTTTGGTAAAATTTGAAATCACTTCAAAATATCCGCTAAAAGCTTTAGGGAAACTCGAAAATATCAGTGTAGTAAAAGGTAAAGCAATTACAAGAGATGAAGCGATAAACGGTCCCTATAAAGTCGTTGCCGGTGGTGTTGATTATGCCTATTATCATAATCACTTTAATCGTACAGAAAATATTATTACTATAAGTGCATCGGGTGCCAATGCGGGATATGTGAATTATTGGAATGAGAAAATATTTGCTTCTGATTGCACTACAATTCAATTTAACGATACAACTCAAACGCTATGTCTCTATTATTATCTAAAGTATATGCAAAAGCAAATCTTTAGAGTGTTACAAAAAGGAGCAGCTCAGCCTCATGTTTATCCTGAAGATATAAAGAGAATTCCGGTGCCCGTTATACCGATTGACGAGCAAAAGAAAATTGTTCAGGAGTGCATGTCTCTCGATAACGACTATAACTCTATCCGAATGAGTATTGAAGAATATCGCGAAAAAATCGAAACTCTCTTTGAAGAATTAGACGTTATCACCCAAAAATCAGGCGGGTACAAACTAACCCTATCGGATAAAACAAGTTTTGCTGTTTCTATTGGTAAGCGTGTCCTGAATTCCGAGTTGTTAGCAGACGGCACCATTCCTGTGTTCAGTGCCAATGTGTTTGAGCCATTTGGATATGTGGATATGCTTCTCATTGAAGATTTCTCTACGGATTCCGTCTTATGGGGGATTGATGGCGATTGGATGGTAAACTTTTACAACAAGAACAAACCATTTTATCCCACAGACCACTGTGGTGTGTTAAGAGTGCTGACAAATAAAGCACATCCTCGGTATGTTGCAAGATTGTTAGAAGATGAAGGAAAGAAAAGGGGATTTTCTCGTTCCTATCGAGCCTCTATTGATCGTGTCGAAGGCATATCTTTTTATGTACCTGATATTACAACTCAAAATCAGGCTATGGAAAAAGTTTTGGAATACGAAGCAAAAATAAAAGAATTGGAATTATCTTTAAAATCGTTAGATGTCAAAAAAGTGAATATCATAAATTCATTTATAAAATAAACTACAAAGCATGAAAATGCCAATTAAAAATATTATATTGTAAAAGCAGGGAGATAATATTATGGAACTTACATCTGTTTTGAACATCCGTAAATCTGTTAGATCTTATACCGGTGAAGTGGTTTCGGAAGAAACCTTGAAGAAGATAATTCATGCTGCAAATGCCTCTCCGGTGGGGCTTGCAAAGTATGAAACGCTTCATTTGACCATTGTTAAAAATAAGGATTTGCTCGAGGAACTGGAAGAAAACACCTCTAAAATATTTAATGCAAATCGCAGTTTTCTATACGGTGCACCGGAATTGATCATTGTATCAACATCCGCTACCGATAATGTCGGTTATTCTAATGCTGCAATTATCGCTCATGATATGTCTCTCGCGGCAGTGGATGATGGCGTTGGTGTTTGCCATATTTGGGGATGTATCATAGCTTTACAGTCGAATAAGGGACTCATTTCAAAACTTGGCATTCCCGAAGGCTTTACCCCTGCTTGTGCAGTTGCAATCGGTAAGACTAATGAGGTGTATGCCGAAAGAGAAATTCCCTCAAAACGCATTGATATAAATGTGATTTAAAAAATATGCAGCCTCCAATAAGATTTGCTTTTTTGGGGGGGATCGGTTGTTTTTGTTTAGTTACGGTCTTGATACGATACTTGTGGGATTTAATTGTCCCAATTCTTAAAATTCTTAAAAAGAAAAGGAGAATAGTGTTATGCCGCTTTCAACAAAAATTCGAGAGTACATTAACAGCCACGCAAAGGAGGCGTATGATCTTTTGGTCGAGCTTGCGCAGATTCCGGCTCCATCTAACTACGAGGAGGCGCGCGCCGCTTTTTGCTGTGATTGGCTGAAAAAGCAGGGAGCTGAGGGAGTGTACATAGACGAGGCACAAAACGTCATATATCCGATAGGTTGTGAAGGAGACGGACCCGTGACGGTGTATATGGCACACAGCGATGTTGTGTTTCCCGATACAACGCCGCTTCCGCTTACGGTTTCCGATGGGAAAATATATTGCCCCGGGGTAGGGGATGATACGGCAAACGTTGTCGCACTTTTGATGGCGGCTAAATATCTGGCTGAAAATACTCCGACGCTTGTCGATGGCGGTGTGTTGCTCGTGGTTAATTCGGGTGAAGAAGGAATAGGGGATCTCAGAGGCAGTCGTGAAATTATGAGACGCTACGGTGATCGCATACGCGAATTTGTTACCTTTGACGGCGGTCCCGCAACGATCACAAACCGTGCTGTCGGTTCCAAAAAATACCGTATCGAATTTGATACCGAGGGTGGTCATTCATATAACAAATTCGGCAACCGTAACGCTATCGTTTATATGGCTTCACTGATCGGTTTGCTTTATTCCGTAAAATTGCCGGAAGCAGGCAAAACGACGTATAACGTAGGAACTATCAGCGGAGGCACTGCCATAAACGCTATCGCTCAGCATGCCGAAATGTTGTATGAATTTCGCTCGTATGTCCCCGAAAATCTGCCCATTATGCAAAGGCATCTTGATGCGGCACTCGAATGTTTCCGTGCCAAGGGGGTCAAAGTAACCGCGACCTTGATAGGCGACCGTCCCTGCGGAATACCCGTAGATGAGAGCAAGCATACGGCACTTATGTCTCGCGGTGTCGAGGCTGTAAAGAATAACTTCGGGTACGATGTCAAATTCGGATCGGGCTCGACCGACTGCAATATCCCGCTCTCGCAAGGCATTCCCGCTGTGCGTATAGGTTGCGTTGTAGGCAAGGGCGCGCATACGAGGGATGAATATGTCGAGATCGACAGCCTTGTGCCCGGACTCGGCGTTGCGTTCGAAATGATCTTGCATCACTTCAACGTTTAACAGAGCAAAATCAATACTCGCACAGCGTCATACAATTTTGACGCTTAGAGGATTTTTATATTTCTTTCTCTGCCAGCACAGACAAACGGAAGGCACACGGCCACGCTACGAGCCAATCGTTGAGCTGACCGCGCTTACCGGTACCAAATCCCCAACGGCAATGAAAGAGTGCTTCGTTCTGCGAGCCAACGGGACGGACGACGTCGTGAATAACGAGCTTACCGTCACCGATATACTGCGTTACCGCGCGCCACATCATATTGGCGCGTATCTTCCAATTCTCGTTTTGTGTAAGAACAGCGAGCTTGCGCAGATACGGAACGACTATGCCCGCATACATATCAAGATGATGATGCTGTGTAGAGACCGAGGTAAGTCCCTTTACGGTGACGTTATATTCGGCTATCTCGGAGTTGTCGGCGTATATGGGATCGTAATGAAACATCCACGATGTAAAGTAATACGCTGCCTTCTCGGCGTATTCGAGATACCTTATATCCTTTGTTGCCTCATACAGAAGTATGCCGCTGACGATAAAAGGGAATGAGGTTTCTTTATCTACGCAACAGGTGTCAAGAGCACCCGCGGTACTGACAAATCTATCGAGATCACGCTTCATATAAAAGTGCATCGAACGCTCGGCAAGCTCGAGATATTTCTTTTCTTCCGTGACCTCATACATTTTTACAAGTGCGGGAATTATAAATCCGCCGATAGTACCTCCCTTATCCAAGCACTCTCCGCTAAGACGCCATTGCTTGCCGAAGCCGTATTCATCAGAGTAATGTCCGACGAAAAAGTCGCACAAGCCGCGTGCCGCATCAAGGTATGCGGTTTTATCTATGCCTATTTCCTTCAGAGTCAGGTAAGTGCGGATAAGCTCGTACGCGCCGTATCCCATATTGCAGGTATCTGCGGTTGCGGCATCGAGATCTTCAAAGTGGCGAAGCTGTGAGGCAAGCAGTCCCGATCTTGCCGTACAGAGAGATACGCGCGTGTCGAGTATCTCCAGCGCTTCGTCCAAAGAATCCTTGTGACCGAAGCGAATATAGTCCTCGATAAGCATACGAGAAAAAAGGATATTTTGTCCGCACCAAGCAAGCTCAAAGCAGTTATCCTTGCGATATGAAAATCCGCCGTTTCCGTCGGGTAAAAATCCGATGATAAATCCTTTATTGCCCTTGTAATCTGTAATGAGGCTCTTTGCAAAGGTGATGGAACGATCCCACAGCTCGCGATTTGTGGGACAGGTTATATTGCTGTTGTCGCCGTAAAGCTCAAGCGCGGCATCGAGAACGTCGCAAATACCGTAATTTTCCCATCTCGGTTTTGATACCGACAAATACGCACCAACAGATACGCTCTCGTCGGGCGCAAGCGTCAGAAAGGTTTCGTACCCCTCGGCGTACTTATCTCTTGACGAATACGTAATGGGCAGCTCGGCTATCGGATGCGAGAGCTCCTGAACAAATCTTCCTTGCTCGTCCTTGTATATGGAGCAGGACGATTCGATAGACACGGTATCCTCGGCAGAGGCAAAAAGAGCACACGCAAAGTCTGCGTTTTCGGTAAGAGTACACGCAGGGATCGAAACACGGTCGTAGGCAAAGACCCAGCGTTTTCCGTCGCGGTCGAGTCCCTTAGGCTCAAGCCCCGCGCCGAATTCGTTTCCGTTTACACTTACGCATGGAATAAGATATCTGCTGACCTCAAATATCGGCATAATCCGCTGAGCTATCCGAACGGAGCGTGTTTTATCCGACGTGTTCTTCCACGTACGATGCAGATAAAAGAGTGTGTCGGACGTCTGTTTTATGCTTAATGTGATCTCATTTTCGGTGTTCTTGTATATGATCGAGCCGTTTTCATCTTTTGAAAAAGGGATAGAGATCTCCTCGCCGTTCTCGATGCAAACCGGCGGCAAAAGAGAGCAAACCGCGCCGACCGCATCTCGGGAAATACAAAATGAATTGTTTTTATATGTTATATACATTGGATTACTCCTTTTTTAAAAAAACTTTTTTTATGATCGATTTTACGCTCCGAACAGAAAACAGGTGGATATTTTCAGATCGTGCAAAAATTTCATCTGCTTTTTTTCTTGCCGAGTTTCGAGAAAAATCCGAAAGTAAGCGGCCAGAGTGCCGAGGCGATGATGACGATGATAAAATATCTTACTGTATCAGCCGCATAGCTTCCACCGAAAAGCGTGTACAGAGGGGTCTTGAGCAGAGATTTGACAGCGATCACAACTGCAAGTCCCGCAACATATTTTATCGCTTGAGCCCAGGGGGCGGCGTCGGTTTTGAATTTTATGTATCTGCTGTCAAGCGTGTATCCGACCAGCGCGCCGAGCAGGGCACCGAAGAGCGTGTATGCGTTCTTAAGTCCCGAGTTGTAATTCGCCTTATCAACTTCTCCGAGCGGAAAATAAAGTACGAACAGAAGGTATGCGACCGACATGGCGGTCATAACGGCAAGCAAAATGTACATCACGTGCGGTTTTTTTTCGATGAGATCAAATACCCGTTTGAATATGAAAACGAGCACCGTAGCGATAATAAAGGACACGCCAACGTCCAGTGGCGTATGGACACCGAGATACATTCTCGAAAAGGCAACAAGAAGTGCCAAAACCGTGAGCGTTATCCTGAGCCATCGTTTCTTGACGGAATACGCAAGGCTACCGAAGGTTCCGACGGCATTTTGCGTATGTCCGCTTGGAAAAGAGTATCCTGTGGCTCCTTCTCTGGCAGATTCGACTATTGTAAAGTTTGGGTCTTTTATCCAAGGACGTGGGATCTTGAATATCAGCTTGAGTGTCTGATTTATAAGAGTGCCGGTAAATCCGACCGTCAAAAGATAATAGCCGGTCTTTTTGTTTGTGCACCAAAGCACGAAAACGGCGACCGCCATAAAGACAGCCTCGCCGCCGAGATGCGTGATCGCACCGAGAATGGTATCGAGAAACGGACAACGAATTTTTTCAAGTGCGTACAAGAGTTCCATAGAGTCCACCTCTTTTTATTTTTTTGTTTTATAAAACCGCCGCAGATATTAAAACTGTGGCGGTTTGTTTGAGCTGATTTAACGATTTAGTTCAGATAATCCATAATATCGAGCTGCATCATAGGAAGAAGTCTTGTGAGCAGTACTCTGTATCTCATATAAGAGTGATAACGGAGTCCGTCTTCGAGCAGCTCGGGAGTTATATGTACATCCTCCGGTTCGGTGACCGCGCCTGCGAGCTGCATAAGCCTCATCATCTCCTCGTCGGTGGGGAGAATCTCCTTTGCAAGCTTTCTTACCTCGGGCCAAATGGCCTTGAGACGCGCGGGATCGACCTTGTCTGTGATGGTGGGGGCGTTAAGCTTTTTAAGCTCGGGGATCTGTTCGGGAGAAAATGCCTCATATACCTTTGACCAATCCGTGGGGTCGGCAACGGGGTCGATCTCCTCGACTCTGTCTACTATGTTGTGATATATTCTGTTGATGAGCACGCTTGCCACGCCAACCTTTTTGCCGTGAAATTCGGGCCATATTCCTCTTGCAAGCTTGTAACATTCCCAATAATGAGAGAGAACGTGCTCGGCACCCGATGCGGGACGGGATGACAGCGCGAGCTTCATACCGAGGCCCGACATAACGAGAGCCTCCATAATAGCCCCTGCGGTCTCCTCGTCTTCCACGGTTACCTTATCTGCAAGGGCGACGATCTTACGTACACCTTGCATGGTAAGCTCTGCAACTGCGGGGCAGTAATATTCGTCTATAAGAAGGTTTGCAACCTTCCAATCGAAAATACCTATATATTTTGCGATCATATCGCCAAATCCGGCTGCCTTGAGCTCGACGGGAGCCTTGGCGAGTATCTTTGTGTCCGCGATGATGACCATAGGCTGTTCAGCCTTCCAAGAGGTCTTAAAGTTGTTTTCTATTATAGGTGCAGTATCGGACGCAAATCCGTCCATTGACGGAGCGGTCGCGAAAATGCAGAATTTGAGTCCAAGCTCAAAGGATGAAACGCGGCAAATATCGTTCAGTGAACCGGTTCCGACAGAGATTATTCCTTCAACGTCTTTGGCAAGTGCCTCGACCTCGCGTACCTGTTCAACGCGTGCGTACATCATATTTTCGTAAATAAGCTTTTTTACGTGAAAGCCGGATGCTTTGAGGGACTCAAAAATCCCTTCCGAGGCTTTGACGGTGTTTTCGTCGGCAACCACGAGCACCTTCTTCGGAAATCCAGCCTTATCAAGTATTTCGCCTGTTTTGGCGGTGATTCCGCTTCCTATTTCGACTACTTTAGTGGCAAAAGTGTGTTTTTTGCCGCAGGGGCAGTTTTCAAGACTTTTGAGAATTGAATTTAAATCCATAATGACCTCCGGTTGGTAAGGGATATGTACACGACCCTTATCGATCTTAATAATTCAAGAGTAATTATACATTATCCGCAAAACTTTGTCAAGATAAAAAGGGGCACAAATACTTGATCTTCCGAAGAAAAGTCTTGTCGCACTTGACTAACTTTCCGAAATAGTGTATAATATAGTTCACTTACAGGCAAACCGAAAGGAATCGCTAAATGGAAACGGCAGAAAAAAAGGTATATATAACGATAAATTCGATCAAATATGACTGTACAGAGCTCAAAGGTGCTGAGTTGCTCCCGCACGAGGCACTTTCAACGATCAAGGCGACCGATCACATAGAGGTTGAAACAGAGGGAGAGTTGCGCATCGTCGGAAAGCGGCTTTCGGTGGTATATTACGAGGACAACAGATCCGGAATGTCGGGAACGCGCTCGATTATTTCTTTGCTTGAGGGCGGAGAAACGGTCAAAATAATGAGGAGCGGCACGGTGCGTTCGGTATTCGAGGTGGAAAAGGGTAAAACGGTAAAAACCGATTACACGACCTCGTTCTTTAAATTTTCGATGAATGTTACGGGATATCGTGTAATAAACAAACTTACAGACAAAGGCGGCGAGCTGATACTCGATTATTTGCTTGACGTTCCTTACACGCTAAAGGAAAGGACGCTTTTGACCGTTACGGTCACGCCTAAGGACGGAGAATAAAAAAACGAGCGTATATCGCCTGTTACGGATAGCGGACGATATAAGCCCGGTGGAAGGTTAAGTATATTCACTCTATTTCTTGCGATCTGAAAAATTCAACTGTGGCGATAATATTTCCCGCAAGAACGATCACCGCGGCGATCACAAATATCATCGGCTTTTTTATCTCATCAAGATAATAATATTTCAAACAGTTCCAAAGCGGAAACAGGGAGCTTGCCAACGAAACGGCAGGGAGCTTTCTTATTGCAAGACCGCATATGCCGGAAATGAGAAAAAGAAAGAAGAGCTTAATATACGGCTTCGTGGTGGCTTCTTGGTAGAATTTGACCATCTCGCCGGCATCGTTTTCATACGACTCAAAGGCTTTGAAGGCGAGAAAAATATAGATGAAAGCTATGGCGGCGGCAATAAGCGCAAAAGCGTCGGTAAAGTTTTTGTACGCTTTCATAACAAAAGCTCCTTTCGGAAAAGATTTTCGTCCACGGATTGACCAAACAACAGTATAACACATTTTACTTGACTTTTCAAGCTGTTTTTGTAAATTTGATGAGATTAGGTATTATGTGTGTTTTTTTGTCGAAAATCAAAATTTGCCAAGTCCGCCTATTGCGTAAACCACAAAAATATGATATACTAAGCATTGTAACGATTAAATATTACGAATGAAAAGGAATTATCGGATATGAATTCAAAGCAACTTGTCGAACACATTAAAAACGGCGGGCTCGATACCATTTTCACCGAGCTTTACGGATCGGATAAGCTGATATACCAGAAAGGCCGCTACATAGACGTTATAGAAAATTACGCGAACAGATATGATACGGATTCCGAGCGGGACGTGTTTTTGTTTTCCGTTGCGGGAAGAAGCGAGCTTTCGGGAAATCATACGGATCATAATCACGGTAAAGTCATCGCCGGTTCCATCGATCTCGATATAATCGCCGCCGTATCCGCAAGGAATGATAATCTCATAAGACTGACAAGCTGTGGATTTGGAGAGAATATCGTTGATTTTGCAGAATATACAGAGCCGCGCAGAGAGCTTTATAACACCTCGGAAGCGCTTATAGCGGGTATGTGTCGCGCCTTCTCGGATAAGGGATATTCCGTTGGCGGTTTCGATGCGTATACGTCGTCAAATGTTCTGAAGGGCTCGGGACTTTCGTCCTCTGCGGCTTTTGAGGATATGATAGGTAACATACTCAATCATATGTACAACGGCGGAAAGGTAGATAATGTTGAGATTGCCAAGCTTGCGCAGTTTTCTGAGAATGTATTTTTCGGAAAGCCCTGCGGACTTATGGATCAGATGGCTTGTGCGGTGGGCGGTATAATTTCCATCGATTTCGAGGATACACGTGCGCCTTTGATAGAAAGGCTTGATTTTGATATCACAGCGGCGGGATATAATCTTTGTATCGTTAATACGGGCGGAAATCACGCGGATCTCGGTGAAGACTATGCCTCTGTTCCGAGTGAAATGAAGGCTGTTGCCGGATGCTTTGGCAAACAGGTATTAAGAGAGGTCGATGAGAGCGATATTCTTGCCGATATTCAAATGCTTCGCGAGAGGGTCAGGGACCGTGCCATCCTTCGTGCCTTGCACTTTATGAGTGAAAACAAACGCGTAGATGATCAAAAGAAGGCACTTAAGTGCGGAGATCTTGATGCGTATTTTGCCGACGTAATAGCCTCCGGGCGGTCGTCGTTCTGCTATCTGCAAAACGTATACACAACGAAAAATCTTACGGAGCAGGGACTCTCTCTTGCACTTTGTCTTGCGGAAGGGTATCTTAAAGATAAGCGCGCGGCGTGGAGGGTTCACGGCGGAGGCTTTGCGGGAACCATTCAGGCATATGTACCTACCTGTGACGTTGACGGATTTCGTAAAATAATGGATGACGCGTTCGGAGACGGTGCTTGTATCGCACTTAAAATAAGACGTCTCGGCGCACTGAGAGTATTTTAATTGAAAATCAAATTCGGAGATAAAGGATAATTATGAAAAAAAGAAAAGAAGATAAAAGACACTTCAGAGATTCCGACGTCGAGATCGAAAAAAAGTCGCCCGAGCAGCTGAAGCGTAGTGCGAGATATCTTTTGATCACGTTTTTCAATACCGTGATAGCGGTAGCGGTTTATTTTTATTTTGATTCGATCGGATTTTGGCAAGGATTTTTTATATACGCGGCGATAACGGCGGTTATGGTCATCGCCTATGTTGTGTATAACAGAGGCTTTGCGCGGGAGGGCGTTACTCCCGAGATGTTGCCGGATACGATGAGCGCGGTGGAAAAGGTGGAATTTTTCGAGGATCGCGATAAGAGAAAGAAAAAATCAAAATGGATGCTTACGATCATAATCCCGTTGATATTTACATTTATGTTCGATTCGCTTTATCTTTTCGTCCTTCCGTATCTTGAAAACTTACTTAAATGACGTGATGAAAATGACAGAAGAACGTGCCGGATTTCGTTTCGTGAATCTTTATTCGGGATCGTCCGGCAATTCTACATACATAAGGACTCCAGACGTGGAGATTCTCATAGATGCGGGAAAGAGTGCTAAGGCTCTCAGATGTGCGTTGAGTGATATCGGAGAGGATATTTCAAACATAGGTGCGATATTCGTTACGCACGAGCATACGGATCACGTAAGTGCGCTTAAGGTGTTGCTTAAAAATTACCGTATCAATATCCATACTGTTAAAAGCTGTGCGGCGTATATTCCTTTGCTTCCTCAAAGCGAGGATCTGGTATGCACTCATACCCCATGCTTTTCTGTTTGCTTCAACAATACCGTAGTGTCTTCTTTTGTTACATCCCACGACAGCGTATCAAGCGTGGGATACAGAATAGACTACGACAACGGAACAGAGCATAGATCATACGCTGTTGCGACGGATACGGGATACGTTACCGATCAGATGTACGAGGCACTCCTCGGTTGCGATGCGGTAATGCTCGAAGCAAATCACGACATAGATATGGTAAGGTACGGAATTTATCCCGAGGCACTTAAAAGAAGGATACTTTCACGTTGCGGACATCTGTCAAATTCAGATTGTGCGACGTTTGCAAAAATTCTTGCCGAGCAGGGGACAAAGCGAGTGATGCTCGCACATATCAGCAGGGAGAATAACGATCCCGAGCTTGCAAAGCGTGTAGTTTGCAATGCGCTTTCGGGAACAGATACCGAAATATTGGTCGCGAGTCAGAGCCTTGCGACGGTATTGATATGAGGCGGTGTACAGATATGTTGAACATAAAATTTATAGCGGTCGGAAATTTAAAAGAAGCTTATTTACGCGATGCCGCAGCGGAATATACCAAAAGGCTCGGCGGTCTTTGCAAATTTGAGATCGTGCAGCTTAAGGAGGCACATTTGCCGGATGATCCTTCAAGATCGGAAATCGAAGCGGCGCTTGATTCCGAGGGGGCTCGTATCTTGGCGGAGATGCCCGCACGTGCGTATAAGATTGCTATGTGCGTAGAAGGAAAACAACTCTCGTCCGAGGACTTTGCGGGTAAGATAGAAAAGATTTCCGCTGTTACATCGGACATTTGTTTTGTCATCGGAAGTTCATACGGAATAAGTCCGAAGGTTAAGAGTGCGTGTGATCTCCGTATGTCTGTATCTATGCTGACCTTTCCGCATCAGCTTATGCGCGTCATATTGCTTGAAGCAGTGTACCGCGCACTGAACATAATAAAGGGAACGAAATATCACAAATAATATCAATGATATCGAAAATAAAAAATATCCGCTGCCAATCATAGCCGAGGCAACGGATATTTTTTCATAACGTAGCGTTTTCGCTAATAAAATGTAATGAGCTAAGGGGATCAGAGTTGAGTTTTGATCTTTTCAAGGCACTCCGAGCAGATCTTTTTCTCGTTGAAGAAAACGATGTCTTTCGTACCTCCGCAGAATATGCAGGCGGGCTGATATTTGCGAAGGACGATCATATCCTCGTCTACAAAGATCTCCAGGGGAGTCTTTACCTTGATGTCGAGAGTTTGTCTGATCTCTATCGGAATAACTATTCTTCCGAGCTCATCAACTTTGCGTACCATTCCACTTGATTTCATAATTTTAAATCTCCTTTTTTCTCAATAATGT
>CAZZFP010000020.1:0-21987 GCA_964653575.1 uncultured Lachnospiraceae bacterium | reverse complement strand
GAACTGATGGAACTGATCAAAAAATTTACACAAAAATAAAAGTTAGAGAGTGGCTGAAAATTGTCGGTCATTCTCTGATTTTTTATTGACTTTAAGATGAAAATGTGATATAATAACATGAGAGTTTTGGGACTCTATATTTTGAGATCACTTGTTACCTATGGCTAACGAATTTTAGAAGATGGTCGCTCGAACGTGCGATGCGGCTATCTAAATTTTATCATCGCAAGTTGCCCTTGACTAACAATTTACAGGAGGTAAAAATGACATCGGCAGATTTCAAATACTTGATTGCTTCCAAACAACTTTATGATGCAAGAGAGGATAAAAACGTTGGCATCAAGTTAACCGAGATTGCAAACAAGGTGAGCGTGTCTAAGGCAAGTGTGTCACGTGCTGTGGAGCGACTTGAAAAGGGAGGTTATATCAGGAGGAACGACAGAAATAAGATTGTCATTACCGAATACGGCTTTACGCAAATTGCCGAATATAAAATCATGATCGAATGGCTCAGCAGTCATTTACGGTTTCATTGCAATATTCCACAGGAGATTGCACAGATCGACGGTATCAATGCCGCCTGCGCGATGAGCGATGAAAGCAGACACGGGCTTGCCGAGTTTATCAAATCCGGTAAAGCCGATAGAAGAAAGGAAGAACAATGATCGACAAGAATTTACTCCGATTGCTCGGAGGAAATAAGAAATACATATTTTACACTGTTGCCTTGATGGTGCTCGGATTGTTCGCAAACGTAGGTATAACCGCCTCAATCTGTTGGGCGATTAACCTTGTCATTCATTACGATGAATACAGTGGAGGGGCCACTATCTTCTTATGGCCTGCCGTTTGCGCAGTGATTGGTATCGTTGTCAGGTACACGGCATCCCGACTTGTAGGTGACCTCAAAGATACGCTTGGCAGAAAGGCAAAGAAAGATCTTCGGGAGAGAGTATATAACAAAATCGTCAGGCTCGGCGTTCGCTCTACCGACGGAATGAGCATGGCAGGTCTGACACAGGTTTCGATGGAGGGCATAGAGCAACTTGACCTTTATTATTCTTCCTATATTCCGCAGTTCTTTTACGCAATGCTTGCGCCTTTCATTCTGTTCGGCATTACCGTCGGTATACAGTGGCAGGTCGCGCTCGTTCTGCTTTGTTGTGTGCCGCTGATACCTGTGTCAATCATTGCCGTATCGAAATACGCAAAAAAGATATTTGCAAAGTATTGGGGCAAGTACACCTCTATGGGCGACTCCTTCCTCGATAGTGTTCAGGGCTTAAAGGAACTCAAAATCTTCAAGGCTGACGAAGCACAGCATGTGAGAATGAACGAAACGAGCGAGGATTTCCGCAAGATTACCATGAAAGTTCTCGTGATGCAGCTTGCAAGCACTACTATTATGGACTTGGTAGCATATGGCGGTGCAGGTCTTGGCATTGCCATCTCTGTCATCGCCATGACAAAATGGGGATTATCTCCTGTGTCGGCATTGTTCTTGATTTTGGTAGCGGTGGATTTCTTTCTTCCACTTCGTGCGTTCGGTTCGGCATTCCATATTGCGATGAACGGTGCATCTGCCGGAAAGAAGATTCTATCCTTACTTGAACAACCCGATCCCGTGTGGGGAGAGGAAACGGTCGAGGATACCGAAATCAAGGTAGATAACGTGACCTTCTCCTACGATGGCAAGCGTGACGTGTTGAAAAACGTGACGATGTTATTTCCCAAAACAGGCATGACTGCTATCGTTGGGGAATCGGGGTGCGGAAAATCCACGGTTGTCAATATGTTGTTCGGCGCATTCGGACCGAAATCCGGTGTGGTAACGGTCGGCGGTAAAGCACTTGAAAGCCTTTCCCGAGAGTCTTATTATTCGCACCTTGCGGTTGTCAGCTACAACACCTATATTTTCAACGAAACGATCAGAGCAAACTTTATGCTGGCAAACAAGAACGTGACCGACGAGGAGATCTATAAGGCTCTTGAAAAGGTCAACCTTGCCGATTTCATTCATAATAACGGCGGTCTTGACAAGGTGATTACCGAGGATGCCTCCAACATTTCGGGAGGTCAGAAGCAAAGACTTGCCCTTGCGGTCAACCTTGTGGCGAATAAGGATATTTACGTGTTCGACGAAGCCACGAGCAATATCGACATTGAGAGCGAAGCTATCATTATGGCAAATATCAAGGCTCTGTCAAAAGGAAAGGCGGTTATCGTCATTTCACACCGTCTTGCCAACGTTGTTCCTTCCGACCTTATCTACTATATGGAATCGGGTAAGTTGAAGGAAAGCGGAACACACGATGAACTGATGGCAAAGGGCGGCGGTTACGCCGAACTCTATAACACACAGAAAAATCTTGAAGAAGGCTATGCGGAGGTAACAAAATGAAAAAGAAAAAACTTCGCAGAAGCGGTGCTGTGATTATGGCAAATTTGATTCTTCTTCTCGGCAGCCTTGCCTATATTATGATCCTTGCGGTCATTAACGGCTCTGTCGGATTTATTTGCGCTATGGGTGTAACACTTTTTGGAGCAATCGGCGTTGCCAAGGCACTCGGTGAAACCATCGCTCTCTCTTACGGACTGATTATCGGTCTTGCCATCGGTTGCGGTGTGCTTCGTGGTCTGCTCCGCTATTTGGAGCAGTACAGCAACCACTATATCGCGTTCCGTCTGCTTGCGGTGCTTCGTGATAAGATCTTCGGCGCACTCCGTGTTCTGTGTCCCGCAAAACTCGAAAGCAAACAAAAAGGTTCGATCATCGCTATGATCACCTCGGATATTGAAACACTTGAAGTATTCTATGCACACACGATTTCTCCCATCTGTATTGCGGTTATCGTATCGATCGCTGTGTTCCTCTTTGTAGGCTTTGTTTCAAGTTGGTACTTGGCACTCGTTGCATTGCTCGGTTTTATCACCATCGGTATCATCGTACCGATGATATCCTCGTCAAAACTCAAAGCATCCGGTGTGAAATATCGCGTCGAGTTTGCAAGCTTTAACGCATATTTTCTTGACAGTATCAAAGGCATTAAGGATATCGTTCTGAATAATGCGGGCAAGGCACGTGAAAAGGAAGTCAATGACCGTTCCGACATTTTGCTCCGTGAAACCAAGAAGATGAAACACGATACCGCAAAGGCAAGTGCGGCGACCGAAGTTTGCGTATCTCTGTTTATTATCGTAACACTTACGGTGGGTATCGCACTTGTCGTCGCAGATATGCTCTCGGTTGGCAGAATGGTTATCGGCGTGGTTGCCGTGTTCGGCTCCTTCGGTCCGGTGATCGCCATCTCGGCTCTGCCCGGGAACCTTACGCAGACCTTTGCAAGCGGCGATAGAGTTCTCAATCTCCTTGCGGAAGAACCGGCGGTCACTCCCGTGAAGAACGGCAAGAACATCGAATATAACGACCTCAAGGTATCCGACCTCTCCTTTTCCTATGACGGAGAAACCGATGTGCTGACAGACATTTGTATGCATGCCGAAAAGGGTGAGATCATCGGCATTGTCGGTGAGAGCGGTTGCGGAAAATCCACCTTCCTTAAATTACTCCTTCGCTTTTGGCAAAAGAGAAAAGGCAAAATTGAGTATAACGGTGTGGATATTGATCACCTTGACGGCGACAGCCTGCTCGATAACGTAACCATGGTCAGCCAAGTTACTTATCTCTTTGACGAAACCATTGAGGAAAACCTCCGCATGGCAAAGCCCGACGCAACACAGGAAGAAATCGAAGCGGCTTGCAGGCTTGCATCCGTTCACGATTTTATTCTTACGCTCCCTGACGGTTATAAAACCCGTGTCGGTGCTTTGGGCGACAACCTTTCCGCAGGAGAGAAACAGCGAATCGGACTTGCCCGCGCATTCCTGCGCGGAAGTGAACTGATCTTGCTTGACGAGCCGACGAGCAACGTTGACAGTATCAATGAGGGAATCATTTTGAAGGCGTTGAAAGAACAGAAAAACCGAAAGAGTATCATTCTCGTATCCCACCGTGAATCCACTATGGCGATCGCAGACAGAATTTACAGAGTAGAGGGCGGTAAAATGTATGAAACTTAAAAGATTGTTGTTCTTGATCTTAGGCTGTATTTGCTTGGGACTTGGATTTATCGGCTGTTTTTTGCCGATCTTGCCGACCGTTCCGTTTTGGCTTGCGACCGTGTTCTTTTTTGCAAACAGTTCTCAAAAATTACACGATTGGTTTATCAGCACCAAGATGTATAAAAAGCATCTTGAATCTTATGTCAAGAAGGAGGGTATGCTTCTACAGACCAAACTCATCATTATGATAACGGTAACGCTTGTGATGGGCATCGGTTTTACTATGATGATGTTGAAAGCAATCTATGTTCCAAGCATTATCCTTGCAGTCGTGTGGGGGTGTCACATTATCTACTTCGTTTTCGGCGTGAAAACGATTAAGAAAAAGTCGGAAGAACCCAAGGTACAAGGAACCGGAAGCAACGAATAAAATAAAGGAAATCGGCAACCGTCAAAAACGGCGGTTGCTATATTCCAAACAAAAAGTTAGCATAAGGTAACATTAAAGTGATTATATTCTATTTGGGAGGATAAAATCAATGGCACTTGTGGAATTTCAAAACGTAACCCGTGTATATAAGACGGGAGATCATGAGTAAAGGGCACTGGACGGCACAAGCTTTACACTGGACGAAGGAAAATTCGTCGTGATTCTCGGTCCGTCCGGTGCGGGGAAGAGTACGCTCCTTAATATGCTTGGAGGACTTGACAGTCCGACAAGCGGCACAATCAGGGTAAACGGAAAGGATATCTCCACGCTCACAAACAACGAGCTTGCTGATTACCGTGCATCCACGGTCGGCTTTGTCTTTCAGTTTTACAATCTGATCCCGACGTTGACGGTGAAGGAGAATGTGGCTCTTGTGGGGGAGACCGCTCCGGGGGCACTCTCCGCAGAGCAAATGCTGTCGGAAGTGGGATTGTCCGATCACATTAATAATTTTCCATCGGAACTTTCGGGCGGGGAACAGCAGCGCGTTTCGATTGCCCATGCGCTGGCAAAGAATCCGAAGATACTTCTTTGCGACGAGCCTACGGGCGCACTCGATTCCGAAACAGGCGTTCTCGTTTTGAAACTGCTTCTGTCGATGGCGAAGAATTACGGCAAAACCATTGTCGTTGTAACGCATAACCAAAACATTGCGAAGATGGCAGACGTGGTGATCCGTGTCAAGAACGGAAAGATCAAATCCTGCGAGGAACAGCCGACTCCGATGAGCGCTGATGAAGTGGAGTGGTGATATATGCTGTTAAAAAAACTGCTTCGCACGGCTTGGAGCTATAAATCGCAGTTCATTTCCATGGTGATCATGATCGCCATCGGCGTCGGTATCTTTGTCGGCTTCAATATGGAATGGAAAAGTTTGGAGGTTGATGCATTCGGCTTTCTCAAAGATACACACTATGCCGACTACCGTCTTTACGCCGAAGGCGGATTTAGCGAGGACGATATCAAGGCAATACAGAATATCGACGGTGTAGATGCCGCAACGCGATATTTTAGCGTGAACGTCGGTATCAAGGATACCAAAAAAACGGTCACGCTGAATGTGTCCGAAGATTATACCATTTCCACGATGATGATCACGGACGGTGCGGAATACGATGAAAGTTCGGATGGCATTTGGCTCTCCGACAGATTTGCCGATGAAAACGGGATTGGACTCGGCGATACGCTGACCTTGACCTATACGGGGCTTGAAATTTCGGGGGAAGTCATCGGACTTGTCAAAAGCGGCGAGAATATAATCTGTGTACGATACATTATGGAACTGATGAATTTGATGGTAGCCATTCTGATCGTTGCAGCAATCGTGCTTGGCATTGTGGTACTTTACAATCTCGGCGTGATGAGTTACGTGGAGCGGCACAGAGAACTCGCAACCTTAAAGGTGCTTGGTTTCCGTGATAAAGCCATCGGCAAGCTCCTTGTAAGTCAGAATATATGGATGACGCTCCTTGGCATACTTATCGGCTTGCCGGGCGGGTACGGCACTGGCAAGCGAATATGAATTGAGCGTTACGATAGGACCGATGACATATGCCGTCAGTACCGTGCTGACTTTCGGGGTGTCGCTTCTTGTCGGACTGATGGTGGCGAGAAAGAACAAGAAAATCGATATGGTCGAAGCCCTCAAGGGTGCCGAATAAAATAGGAGGTACTTGCAATGCTTGAAGTATTGAAAACGTTAGAATTTTGGATTGCACTCGCAGTCGTTGCGGTACTGATTGCTGGTATGGGAGCGCTCAAAAAATATTTGAAAAAGATATCAACCAAATGCAATAAAACACGAAGAAAGAAGAACGAAAGGATTAGTTGAAGCGGAAAAAATATCACTATTGAGTTACGGAATCGGTGATAAGATGGTGTACCGAATTAGGTTACAGAAACCGATATGCGGCAAAGACGTAAAAATCCTTGCCGCTTCGTTATGCTTGTACACTTACACATCAATCATAAAATTGACAACGAATGAATCCTTGCTTTTGGTATAATGAATAAATCTTGTTAGTGCCCTGATTTTTTTGAAGAAAATATTGACTTTGGACGCAAATTATGATATAATACCCTGTGGCTTGATTTGGGAAACAGGTCACAAGTGCTTCGGTCGCAAGACCGATTATAATTTGAGGATGAGTTAGTCATAGGCAACTTGTTGCGCGGCATATCGACTTTCAGGTCGATATTGTATTTTACGGAGATGTTACCTGCGGGTAACGAATTTGGAAACCTCTGATTCCGGTCGAAAGACCGTTTTTATAAAACCGAAAGTTACCTATAGGTAACAAAACGGAAGTGGAGCGCTCCACTTCTATGCGAGAGTCTTTCAGCCTCTCGCATAGAGTAATCCATACAAAGAACAATACTATCGGCAAGCGCTTGTTGATAGCAAGAGATAGGCAAAGGAGAAAAAGCGTGTTACTAAAACTCCAAAACATCGGAAAGATCTATGACAGCAACGATATTCTTACCATTGGTATCCGTGGTATCAATCTTGAACTTGATTATAACGAATTTGTCATTATCGAGGGAGAATCCGGTTCGGGTAAGAGTACTTTACTGAATGTCATCGGCGCAAACGATACATACGAGGAAGGCGAAATGTTCTTCGAGGGACTGGAAACTTCCCATTACTCCGAGAGCGAATGGGAAAAGTACAGAGAGCAGAACATCGCAACCGTCTTTCAGGATTTTAATATTATCGAAAACTTGACCGTTCTTGAAAACGTGGAACTGGCACTTCTGCGTATTGAGAACAGAAGTGAGCGCATCCGCATTGCTCGGTCGCTGATCGACCGTGTGGGGCTGACCAAGCAGGCGAACCAAAAAGGGAGCCGCCTATCGGGTGGTGAGAAGCAGAGAACGGTGATTGCCCGCGCTCTTGCGAAAGATTCTCCCATTATCCTTGCCGACGAGCCGACGGGAAACCTTGACGTGAAGGCTTCGGGGGAGATTGCCGCACTTCTCAAAGAAGTTTCCAAGGATAAGTTGGTTGTGGTGGTCACACATAACCCGGAATATTTCAATCGGTACGCTACAAGGAAGGTGCGTATCTTTGACGGAAGAATCTCGGAGGATAAAACCGTTGAGAAGCCCACACCAAAAAGTGCAGGCAAAAAGGAAGAACCGGTTACCCGTTCAAGAAAGCGTGATCTCAAAAACACGCTTTGGCTCGGCGTACTGAATTACAAGAGCCGTCCACGCTTTACGTCTCTGATGAGTTGCGCGTTGATCATTGCGGCAATGACGGTGTTTCTCATTTTGACTTTGTTCGGCGAGTCTCTGATACAGCCGTTGACCGCATCGCTCGATGAGGTCAGCATTCCCGGTAAGGTCATCGTTTCCACGTCGGATGACCTGATCGAAGCGGTAGAGGTGGACGAGATTGCAGGCTTGACCAATGCGGGATATTTCTTGCCCGACAATGATATTTCTTCATTTAAGGCGCAAATTCCCAAGATCGGCGGAATGTCGGACGCTTATACGGTACATTGTGTATACGCTCCTTATCGATATACATTGGAGGCAGGTAACGCAGTGCTTGTGCTCCCTCGCTTTGCTTCCGCTGATGCCGAGGCAATCAAAAACACCTTTATCAATGCAAACGCAGGTATCGAGAGTATTACGGTGGAAACCACGCTTTCCTCCGATCAGGTCATTTTGTATCTCGGATATGATGACCTGACCTTGAATGGTAAGAAGATAGGCGCGATCAACTCCGAAATGAAGATCGGAACGGATGCGGCGACGGCATACACATTTGAAATCAACGAGGCTCTGATGCCCGGCGAGGTAGGTCTCGTCAACTCCAACTTCTGGAATGTCAAGGGAAAGGACGTTGTGCTATCGGTTCAGGCGAACCGTGCGTTTACCATTGTGAGCGACGATGAACTCGACGAAGCGGTATCGGGTGTTATCGTGCAACTGAACGCCGAGGATTATGCCTCCGTTTTTGGCAAGGCGATTACGAGCGGCGAGGAATCCTGCCTGTATTTTGCCTCCGATGCGCTTGCAAGGGCGGCTATCGAAAAGCTTCCGCAGGGCTATATCGGTCTGCTTTCCACAAGCGAGCTCTACGTTCAAGATGCGGGAGAAATCTTTACAACCAACATCGTTTATTATCTGGCACTCATAGCCATCAGTTTTTGCTTTGCGATGATCATCAGCATCATCTTTATGCGCAGTATCAAGATCTATCAGACCGACTTTACGGTTTACAGAACGCTCGGTATCTCCCGCAAGATCTCCTCCCGTTCTCTCTATGTCCAAATGGCGCTGATGTTCCTGCCTACGCTGCTGTTACTTCCGTTGATCTCCTTTGTTGCAGCGGTGATTCCCGGCAGCGGTATGACCTTCATCGGGCTCGGAAATTACATTTTTATTGAAATTCTGATGCTCCTGATTGTTGAGATTGTGGCATACGGCTTCAACAAGAACATCAGCGGTCAGTCGATTCGGAAAAGTTTAAGGAGGGGTTCGAAATGATTAAGATAGAAAACATCGGAAAAGTATTCAATGCCCACTCTAGAAACTGTAATCAGGTATTAAAGGGTGTATCCTTTGAACTTCCCGAAAAGGGACTTGTTGCTCTGTTCGGCAAATCGGGCAGCGGTAAAACGACTTTGTTGAATATCATCGGCGGTCTTGACAAGCAGGACAGCGGTAAAATCTACATGGACGGCGAATGCACGAGCGGTCGTGTTGACTGTATTCGAAACGCAAAGGTAGGCTTCATCTTCCAAAATTACTACTTGGAGCGAGGATATACCATTGCGGAGATCATGCGAAACCAAATGCTGATCGCGGGCTTTCGGGACGAATCTGAGATTGATCGCAGAAGTAAAGAAGTTCTGTCTCTTGTAGAAATGGAACGCTACAAAAACAAGCAGGGCGACGCGCTTTCGGGCGGTCAGAAGCAGAGAGTGGCGATTGCACGCGCCTTGATCAAGGGCGCTGACGTCATTCTTGCCGACGAGCCGACGGGAAACCTGGATGCGCAAAATACCATCAAAGTCATGGATATTCTCAAAGAGATCTCCAAAACCAAACTTGTCGTACTTGTAACCCACGAAATTACATTGATTCAGCGTTATGCGGACAGTTATATCGAAATCGTTGACGGCGAGATTAAAAGCGACTCTACCGTAACCACAGAGGTACGTTACGACGTGGAAGCAAACAATATCTCGGTTGATGAAGCCACCGTGCGCGAAACCGTACAGGACGGTGTTACCATCAAGTCTTACGGTGATTGTGTGGAAAGCCGGGGCGATATTCAAATCTTCCACGATAGCGGCAACGTGTATGTTAAAGTCGGTGAAAATGTGACCGTCCTTGACGATAACAGCGAAAAGAAGATCGTATTCAGAACGAAGGAAAGTGATGCTCCCGTCGAAAAGACCGCTCGTCGCGCTCCTGTCTTTGAAAAAAGCACAAGCAAGCGAAACGGCAAGCTCTTTAACTTCAAGCGCGTGTTCGGCTTTTTCCGTCGTACAAGCGAGGAACGCTTTTATTCCACGGGCAATGTCTTTAAGAACCTGTTTATCTGTGCGATGGCTGTCGTGCTTTGCTTCTTTGCGTTCTCGGCTTTTGAAATTTCCAATTTGACCATTGAAAACAAGAGCGTAGGTGAAAACAGCATTTATACCGACCTCAACGCATATTCCGATCTGCGCCGAATGGATGAGGGCAAATATGCATCCATTGATTTCTTCGATACGCATATGCTGACGGGCAGCTTCTCTTACAGCAAAATGGCGGTGCTTTCGGATATGGAAGCGGATTACACACCAAAGGCGATCAACACGGGCGATACCTTTGAAGGACTTTACGGAGAGATGCCCGAGGTCGGAGAAGTCCTCATTTCCCGCGCACTTGCGGAAAAACTAAAGACCGCATTCCGTATGGAAGAACTGTCCAACGATAAGTCTCTCCTGCTCGTATCTTTTAATAACGAGTTTCGGATCAGCGGGATCGTGGAGAACGATGAATCCTTTGTGTATATGAACAAAAGCGATTACGTCAACTTCCTCGGTGTTTATGCAAGTATGAGTTTTTCGGATACAAACGGTTTGTTTTTTAAGGACGCTTACGGCGCAAAGAACTATACGGTGGAGATCTGTCTTGCGGAAAAGGAAATTGCAAACGATAAGGTGCTTGTTGAAATCAACCGAAATTCTCTTTATAAGATGATGTCGGACAGCACACAGGCGGATTATGAGGTGAGGGCGACAAACAGTCAACTGTCAAAAACACCTTATGCGATCCAAGTGACCAACAGTAAGATGTACGTGGAGAAATTCGAGATCACACGGGACGTGATGAGTACCGATATCCGTCTCTACGTCAATTCCGAGGTCATGGACAATATCTTTGTGTATATGTCCCCGAACCTTGACGCGCTCGGAACTAGAACGGCGACAAACGGTATGCAGTCGGCTTACTACTTTGAGATCAAAGCAGCGGACAGCGTACAACTGACACAACTGAAAAACGAACTGCGCGACAGAGGCGTGACGGCGGTGGATATCCATACCATCTACGAGCGTGAGAATGCGGAGATCATAGAGGAAAGCAAGGAAAGTTTGAACGTCTTTTATATCATGATCGTTTTGCTTTTCCTTATCTATTACTTCGTCGAAAAATCCGGCAGTATCAAGAACAGCAAGGAATACGGCATTTACCGCGCGATCGGTGTTAATAAAACCAACCTGCTGTTCAAGGAATGTGTGGCGACATTTACCGGTAACATCATCGGATATTTTGGTTGTTTTGCGGCGGTTGCCGCGGTCATCTGCATTCGCTATGCGGTGATGAACGTCGCGTTTGCCGGCTTTGTCGGTATCGCGCTCGGCATATTCGGCGTCAGTGCGCTTCTGATGCTCGGCATTTCCCTCATTCCTTATACTTTCGTGCTTTATCAGACTCCGGCAAAGATTCTGACCAAGTTCGATATTTAATCTCGGTAACGACCGTCGCCATGCGGTTTTACAAAATAAATTTTTTGCGGTAAAGGAGTAAAGAAAAATGGCAAAAAGTCAGAAAAGAGTGGCTACCGCCCTTGTTTTGGTAGCGTTGCTCTTACTCAGTGTCTGTATGTTTTCGGCGTGCGGAAGCAAGGACTACACGGTTACCTTCATGATCGAAGGCAAAAGTGAAGTCGTTTCGGTTGTGGATGGCAAGGTAACACCGCCGGAAGATCCCGCCAAGGACGGATATATTTTCCGTGGGTGGTACACGGATGAAACTTTCACCTCTCCATTCGACGCGAATGCGGAGATCAAGGAGAATATGACGGTGTATGCGTATTTCGTGCCCGTCAGCGCCAACATCCACGTCAACGGCGAGGATAAAGGCGAAGTGCAAATGAAGAATTACGATGCCTTCACGAAAGAGTATCAAGACGATGCACTTTCTCAAAACCTGACCTTTGACGGCTGGTACATCGACGCGGGATATACCACGAAGTATGCCACGCAGGACGTGGACGATCTTTATGCAAGATATATGGCAGAGGTCGTGTTCGATAACGGTTATGAGACGGTGTATACAACGCTTGTGCAGCCCGATACTGTGATGAAAAAGCCCGATACTGCAAGCGTTTTGAAGAATTATATGGATTCGGAAGATCTTTCCTATGCGGACAGTAACGGAACAGCTTTCGATTTTACAAAAACGATTGACGGAAATACCACACTTACCGTACTTTGGAAGACACCGGGATTGGTTTATAAAAAAATTGAAGGAACGGCAAATTATGCGGCAGTCGGTTTGGACAAAGACACAATGTCTGCATGGGAGCAGTATCCGTGCATTTCGATCCTCTCCGAAAACGTGACGGTAGGCACTGATGACAACGGAAATAAGGTTATCGGAAATGTCATTGCCGTGTACGGCAAGTACGTCGGAATGGACAGCTATGATTTTAGCTGTACCGATTCGGCAAGACAGTATATGTTTGGTGAGGGAATCGAATATATTACCGAGTTGCAAGGTTCTATGAACAACGTACTTGAAAAGATCGTGTTCCCCGAAAGTTTGAAGGTCTTGGAAAAGTCTGTTTGGAATTACGATCTTTTGAAATCCTGCAACGTGCCGGAAAATATTGAAGTGATTATCGATTGCTTCTGGTGTCATTTCGGAGAGGGTATTGTAAATGTTTATCGCGGAAAGTATGATTATGATTTTGAGATCACGATTCCCGCAGGGGTTAAAACGCTTTCCATGGTTCCGCCGACCGTCAAGTTTGCGCAAGGATCGCCCTATTTTTCCGAGGGAAACCGAGTGTATAAAACGGAGGGCGACGATAAGATACTTGTTACCGAATTGCAGGCAAATGTGCAGAATGGCTCGCTGACAATCCCCTATGGTGTGACGAAGATACACGTCGGCGTACTCGATAAGGTTTCTTGCTCGTATATATATCTGCCGGCCACATTTAACGGAGCTGCATATACGGTAGATGCAGGGGATTACGACGCATTCTATCACGACAATCAATATCTTCTTACGCAGCATCAGTATTTAACATCTCCTACAAGCGGAAAAATGAGCACCGAAGCATATACGATTTTAGACAATTTGGAGGATCTGACGTACGTTATTTTTGACGCGAAAGCATATCCGAATGGGGCAAGCGAATACCTCTTTGCCGGAAAGACCGAAAATCAAATTTTGCCATATACGGAATTTGAAGGAACAAAACTCGTATTTGTCGGTGAAGTGACGGAAGGCGACATTGTTCTGAACATAAAATATTCCAATTCTATGGAGGATCACAACGAAAAGACTGTGATTATAACGGTTCCTACGAAAACGTCTTTGGAAAGAGACGCACTGTTGGAGCAACTCGGAATTACCTCTGAGGCATTGGGAGTCAATATCAAGATCACTTCGATCACACAGTTTGGCGACGATTATGTATTCGGCACAAAGAATTGCAATCAGTACATTGAAATCGTTTACGAATACGATGTTAAGGGCTTTACCACAAGCGAAAATGCGGACGGCACGCTGACCGTCACGGGTTTTGATCAGAGTACGGCACAGCTTCTTGAAAATGGCACATACCTGATCGTGATTCCCGATACACTTGACGGTAAAGCGATTACCGCAATTGCAAACGGTGCTTTCAAAGGCGTTAACGCCATATCCAAGGTTTATATCGGCAAAAACGTGAAAACGATCGGCGCTGAGGCATTTATGAACACTTCAAATTTAGAGTTTCTTTCGGTAACCCCCGGGGGGCTGGAAGTGATCGGAAAAAGTGCGTTTGAGAATATGGGTTGCGTAGAGGAAAACGGAAAATGGGTCATGAACTCCGTTATGCCGACCTTCAAGTTTACCAACTACACAAAGCAAACCGCATACATTTATATTCCGCTTTCCAATCTGAAGAGTATTGAACCTTATGCGTTTAAGTCCATGGCAATTGCCTATTTTATGCCGGTGGCGGGTGAAGAAAACAGAATCTTTATGAAATTTACTTACGGAGAAGATCCGATGTATCCGAACCCGGTACTGAATGAATTTTACTACATTGTGGACGCAAGCAGCGACATTACGGGAATTATTCAATATGTCGGAAAGGATACCGTCCAAATGGCAAGTACGATCAATTCTTCCGAGACCGTTGACGTAACGGTTTGGGACGTGAAATATATTGCTTCCGTAAGCGGAGTGAAATCGTCTGATTATTTAACCTTCGGTTGGCAAGTAAGACCTTTTGCTGCATATTTCGGCGAAGCATACGATACCAATGTTCTTCGATACGAGGTCATGGAAGGCTCCGTATATTTCCGAGAACATATCGTATTCGGAATCGTTAGCAAGGTTCATCAAAATGCCTGCACGGATATGGGATATGACAAGGCGGACGGAACGCACGATGAAGCAACGATCGGTATCTACAATCGCCCGGGGGACAACGGATGGATGGAAAAAGACGATGTGGTGAATCAATCAAGCGATATTTTTGAAGACGGTTGGTACGAAGGAATCGCCAACAGTGAAAACACTGTTACACAAGAGGTAAGTGACTATACTTCGCTGATGGTTTCCTGATAAGGTCATCCCGCTGCCGACCGAGAACTGTTTTCGGTCGGCAGCTTTTGGCGCTGCACCCGAAATTCAAAGGAGAAATAGCAAATGAAAAAAATAATACTTTTGTTGCTTTGCGGTGTGCTGCTTTGCGCTGTTTTGACGGGTTGCGGCTCGAATAGCGGTAAAAAAAGCCCGCAGCAGGCAATCGAGGACGCGTATGACGATGCCGAATTTACAGTTTCGTTTATGTCCGAGGGGCTGAACGACCCGATCGAAAGCATAACCTATACGGCAAGCAATATGCCCAAACTTCCTACGCCCGAAAAAATCGGATATATCTTTTCGGGCTGGTATCTGGATTCCGAGTACACGATTCCGTATATTGACGGTATTCTGTATCTTTATATGAGGGACGTTACGTTATATGCAAAATGGGAAAAGGAAAGTTTTACCAATAACGGCACGTATGATGTGGAATACGAAGCGGAGATCCTTGCCGATACGATTGTCAAGGGAGCAAAAACGGACGAATACGGCGGATACAAGGATTTTACGCAAAGTTTAATTGCAGACGAGATCTGCTTGGAAAAATCCGACGGCAAGCTGCTGCTCAAATTACAGTACGATACCGAGTGCACCATACCGATGTTTCAATCGTCCGGTGAGGTCTACTCCGTGAAGATATCTTCGAAAACGGGTACGTCCGTGTACGTGGAAGAAACGATTGATTCCTTGGCGGATCCCATTAAAACGGTATTTATCAATTTGAGCGATTTTGATTTGAATGATACCCTGTATTTGGATATTCAGACGATCAATTGGGAGAACGATGAATTGGACGACGCACAACGACTTGAAACGCTGACGCGCTATACTGTTGCCATTCGATTTACGAAGATCATCGGGTTTGCCGCCTCTTACGTGGATACCGAAACTCCGCTGGAGGAGGGATATTATTTGGTCAAATCCTATTACAGAAAAGAAAACAACGGAACGACAATGGCGGATTCCTTTAATCCCGTTTATTCTTATCTGTATTCCGACGGAAACGAGCATTACACGCTGATCAAGCAGAATATTCCTTATGCGGGATTGACCTCGCTGTCAAGTTTGAAACTTGAAAATACGGCAGAAAATTATTATCACAGATTGATGTCTTTGATTCCCATTCAGTTATATTACGAAATTACGAATGCTCCCGTCGGCAACGATGAAGTGGAATCCGATTACTATCCGGAAACTTACGGTGGTCGCTACTACGGTAATTATGCCATGGAATACCATGCCGGAACGGGAAAGTTTTACAATATTTACGATCTCGGCAATAATCTTACAAGCAGTTATATGCTCATGGGAGCCGTTACGGGCTTTATGGAAGTGGCAGGCGGTATGGGATATGTTAATTTGATCCTTGAACTTGATTATGAACATATGATCAAACTTGCAGAGGTGGATTACCAAGCACTGGAAGGGGACAGTTATCAATATCAATCCGATATGCAGTATTACCCGGGAGCGGCAAAGGATCTTTCTGATAAAGATCTGTGCTATGATACGATGCTGGACGGCGGACTTTCGACCGACCTTGTCAATTTCTTTTATTCAGCGGCTTCAAAAGCACAGTACAGCAGCCGAATTACCGTGACGCCGACGGTGGGTACAAATGCAAACACAGTGGCGGATTCTCGGTATATGATGGCACATTTTGACGTGCACACGCAAATATACGGGTATGATGCAAGTTCCGATGAAGTACTGCTTGCCGATACCATGACGGTGCAAAGTATGGGCGGCAGCGGTATGCGTCGCACAAAGGAGATTAAAATCGGTAAGAGCTGTACTTTAGGTGAAACGGTAAAGCTTGCAGAACTTTATGCCGAAAAGTGCGACGCGACCACCGCATTTTCATCGGTTACCTACGCGGTATACGGCATGAAGAACGGAAAAGTGGATTATGAAGACAAAATATCACTCAAAAGCAGCGTCCTGACGTTTGAAAAAAACGTTGCCGTTGTGTTTGAGGTCCAAGACGATGACGGAATCAGACGAACGGTAGTGGAGTTGGTTCAATATGAAGAACCAACTGTTAAGATCGAAAGCACGGTGGATTATCCGTATGACTCGGATGCCGCTTATGCGGTTGGCGATATCGTTGTTTTCCCGAATGTTACCTATCGGTGGCTTGGAAAGAGCGGAAAATTTATTGATACTTACTATGCGGATGAAACGGCTACGGAAATTCAGCACAGCATTGATGTTACAAGTGTCGTAATTTTTGAGAATGTAAACGGAAAATACGTTTCGTTTCAATACGGAAATTACAATCAGACGGAATTTACCGTCCCGTCTGAAAAGTTCATTGTAATGTATGAATTAACCAATGAATACGGAGAACGGTATTATTATTCCGTTCCGTTTGTTTGCAGCAGCAGACTGGAATACACGGTTACGGATTCCAACGGACATGTGATCGACAACGGCGGGGTGCACTATGGTAGCGAAGGAGTTCGAGTTGCCATTTCCACTATTACCCAAAGTGAGCGTTTGACGGAACAGACCTATTCCGAGCAGTTGTCGCGCAAGTATCAACTGACCATCGGTGAATTTACAAAATCCTATGAGCTTGTCGAATATACACTGTATACGGATTTGCTCAATGAAGAACGGGTCGCCGTAACGGATAACGAGAGTACGGTTTCGGAAACGTTGTGGGAAAAGATCAATGGCTCATCCTATGCGGTACTCGAATTGGTATACAAGTTCGGCTCCGATCGCATAAATGTTACATATTACTACAATCTGAATTTTTCCGGTAAAACAAATTCGGAAATGCTTTCGTATAGCGATTATTTTGTCGGACATCAATATGCGTTTACAACACCGGAACTTTACGATAAATTCGGGAATCTTGTTGCGAGCGGTTTTGCTTCTTCCGGCAGTCGGTATGCTTTGCTGACAAAGGACTATTTCCAATACCGTTTGAATTTTACACAGGCGGGAGATTATACCATCACGCAAGAATACCGAGTGAATCTGATAACCTTGAAGTTCAAACAGGACTTCCATGTTTGGAACGGTAACGTCGACGTTACAATCACTTACGTGACCGACTCAAAGCACCCATTCGACGACGGAACGCTTGAAAGAACTGTGACCTACAATTTGGTCGAATCGATATATGCTATGAAAAAGAGCGGATTTTCAGCCAATATTTCGATGTCGGATATTCTTTACGGCTGGGCAAAAAAAGAAGGCAGCTATGACTGTGCGATAAGGAGCGGTGTAGTCTTTGACGATTTCATTTCCGAGTTCAATTCCCGAGCGATCACGCTTTATGCAATATGGGATCCGGGACTTACGGTAACGGTAAATAAGGGCGACGGAAATTCATATACTAAGATCTATTACCTCAATGACAGAGGCTATTACCAAATGGCAAAAGCCGATTTTTCAGCAGTTGTTCCAAGTGGATATCAATTGGCTGGTTGGGAAAGCGGTCTGTTTGGAGGTGTTTCAAATTCGATGTATATGACCGTCAGACCTACGACGATTGATTGGGACGATTCGGATTTGTTCTTGATTACACCGGTATTTAAGAAGGAGATCACGGTCAAATACAGCGTTGACAGCACGTATACGAATGCGTTCTTCCGCAATGAGACAGTTTTGGAAGGCGAATGCGTTTCTGTCACGTCGGCAAAGATGAATCCCGGCTGTAAGGTGGCAGGATATCAATTTGTCGGTTGGTATGTCCTCGGAGACGCAACGCAGACGGTGATTGATTTTGAAACATACGTCATTACCGAAGAAACAACGTTTGTAGCCAAATTTGCACCGATATCGGGGGATTGAGAATATGAAACGAAAAAATAAAATATTTTCAATCCTTCTGTGTGCCATTATGTTTACGCTTGCCGTTCTCGGCGGCGTGAGCGTGTCGGCAGCATCGCCCGTGGGTGGAAGTGACGGAACTTATTCCGTTCCGGTCAATTTAGACGGACTGACGATGGGAAAGGACAACTTTTCTTCAACCGCTACTGTAGAAAAGAGCGGCGACCGCTATTATATGTCCTTTGGGCATAGTTCAAGCATCAGCAATTTGCGTCTGAATCTCGGCGGAGGTAAGGTCGGATATACCGCTAAAATCGAAAATGGTTGGACAATCTATACCTATACATTGGGCACTTCCAACCTGCAAGGCGATCTGCCGTTCACCGCGTATATTAACGCTATGGCAAAGGACGTCAGTTTTACGATCTCCCTTAACCTCGCAAACGCAAGTAAAAAAAGCGACAGCATTGCAGATCTCGGAGAGCGTCCCGGTGAGTTTGTTCCCGTGATCGTGACAAACGCTGGCAACGAATACGAGCTGATCAAGGGCTCTGTATTCGCTATCCCAGAAGCAACCGCAAAGCTCGGCAACGAGGACTGTGAGGTTTCAATCTCCGTGTACTACCTCAACAACGGCGTACAGGAGGAAGTTACCGTAACGAATAACAACCGCTTCACCTTGGAGAACGCAGGCGAATATCACCTCGTCTACAAGGCAAGCAGTAACGCTTATACCACCTCTCTTGGCAATCCCACCTGTACGGTGCTTGATGTTAAGATCATATCGAGTTTGACAGCCTCCGAGATTGCAAAGTTTGCCGACGAGAACGGTGTCGTTCCCGAAGGCGCGAACCTGATGGCAAGCCGTGTCACGGCAGGCACCGTCTTTGATACCGCAAAGGAAAAGATGGCAACCTTGTCGGAGAACTACGAGGTGTTCACCGTCAAGATGATCAACGCCGATGGCAGCGAGGTGTCCCTTTCGGGCGCGATCAATCTCTACTTGCAGGCAAAATCCACCTTTGACCGTACACAGGTCGTTGTGTATCATATGGCAGAGGACGGAACGCTGACTGAGATTGATTGCAACGGTTACGGCAGATACGTGGAGTTTGATACCGATCAAACCGGCACGTTTATCGTCTGCATTCCCGGTATTGCCTTCGTGATGCCGATGTGGGGTTACGCACTGATCTGCGTCGGAGCGGTTGCTCTGATCGCGGGTGGCATGACGGCAATCGTGATTGTAAGAAAACGCAAGAAGAAAAATCAAAAATAAAGGCAACGATACCACCGAAAACGAGTACTCTCATTTTCGGCGATAAAGCAGACGGCGGTGGACTTTCGAGGTTCACCACCGTTTTGCAATAATGAAAGCAGAATTGGAGGCAATATTGTGAGATGTAAGGAATCGGAAGAAATGTATCTTGAAACGATTCTGATTCTTCAACGAAATACGGGATACGTTCGCTCTGTGGATATTGCCGCCGAACTGGGTTATTCAAAGGCAAGTATATCTCGCGCGATGAAGATACTTTCAACTATCGCGTGGACAAGATGTCCCGGCTGAACATCGAGGACAAGGAGCGCATCCCGCTGCCCGAGGATTTCGACCTCTCCGCCTATGTGCGGTCTACGTCGCTGATGTTCGGCGGGCAAGCGACGGATGTGACACTCCGTTGCGATTACAGCGTTATCGGCAAGGTCATCGACCGCTTTGGTAGCGATATTACGATCTGTCCCGTGTCCGACGATGCCTTTGAGATCACCGAAACGGTCGCGGTCGGGACGACGTTCTACTCGTGGCTGTTCAACTACGGCGGAAAGATCAAGATCGTCGCGCCCGAGGAAGTCAAGGCGGATTTTTCGGAGCTTATTAAGAAGTTTACGGAAAATGACGAGTAATTTGCGCTATACGCTAATCGAATCAAAAACGAATCACAATCGAATCAGATCACATCATGAGGAGCAAATTCATGATGTGATTCGATTTTTTTACGGAAACTCGCGCTTCGAATTTGAAAATGTAGCGATTTCCATTGGACAAAAAGTGCCAAATGGAGCAAAATGTCCAATGGAGAGACGTTTTTTCGAATCATCCCCTTGACAAATCGAATCAAAACTGCTATAATCTAATCACAAACGAAATGATTAGATTATGGTTAGATCACAACGAGATGAACGTGGGAGGACGATATGAAAGAAAGCGATATTGCAGAGTTCAAATCAAGCTTTATCAATGATCTGAACAAGGAAGTGATCGCCTTTGCAAACACGAAGGGCGGAGAAGTGTATATCGGCATTAACGATGACGGGAGCGTATGCGGTGTTGAAGATATCGAGGATGTGGAACTGAAATGCACAAGTCACATTCGCGATACGATCAAGCCGGATATATCTATGTTTGTGAAATACGAGCATCTTGAGATGGACGGCAAAGCAGTCTTGAAAATAAGCGTGAGCAAGGGCAGTATGTCGCCGTACTATATCGCGGGCAAGGGGATTCGTCCCGAAGGCGTGTACGTGCGTATGGGAACGGCGTCCGTGCCCGCGACCGAGACGATGATCGTGGGTATGATCAAGGATACGACCGGCGAGACGTTTGAAGAGATGCGTTCGCTCAATCAAAATCTGACCTTTATTCAAGCGGATGCCGAGTTTGAAAAGGCGGGACTTCCGTTCGGAGAGGCGCAGAAAAAATCTCTCGGTCTGATCGGACGCGACGGATGCTATACGAATCTGGCATTGCTTTTGTCAGATCAATGTGAGCACAAGATCAAATTTGCCGTTTTTTCGGGAACGGAGAAGGGGATATTCAAGGATCGGCATGAATTTTGCGGTTCTTTGTTCCGACAGGTTGAGGACTTGACGCGCGCGATCGACGCGTATAATCGCCTGAGCAGTCCACGGATAGAAGGCATGAAGCGCGTGGATGTAAGAGATTATCCGGAAACCGCTATTCGCGAGGCGGTATTGAATGCCGTTATCCACAGAGAATATGCGCTGGGCGGATATACGCTTGCCAGCGTATTTGACGACAGAATTGAGATCGTTTCTCTCGGCGGACTGGTGCGCGGCGTGGAGATGGACGATATCATGTTGGGCGTTTCCTATTTGAGAAACAAACAGCTTGCGGAGATATTCTACCGACTGCATTGGATAGAAGCATACGGAACCGGTATCACCAAGATCAAGGAAGAATATAAGGACGCTGCGTGTCAACCCGCATTTGAAAGCTCGCCCAATGCGTTCAAGATCACCCTGCCGAATCTGTCGATCCAACGCAATGCGCCCAAGCGGATCAAGAGAAAACCGGAAGAAGAGGTCGAAATGGTCTTGGAGCTGCTCCGCGAAAAGGAGTACATCGTGAGACGGGACGTTGAGAAACTGCTGAATGTTTCACAAGCGACCGCAACGAGAATACTTGCTCAAATGCTGGAAGCGCGACAGATCAAGCGCATCGGAACAGGCAGAGGCGCAAAATATTCGCTGTAAGCGACGAGGTGGCACCCAAAAGTGCCACCTCGTTTTGACTTTCCCAAACCGTATTG
>CAZZFP010000019.1:0-22452 GCA_964653575.1 uncultured Lachnospiraceae bacterium | reverse complement strand
ATATCAACTCCGAAATAAATACATATCGACAATATACCGATTATATATTTTATCACACCAAAGCCCTTTTGTCAAGCAAATAAGGGGAAAGAATTGCCGATAAAGGAAGCTCCGTCACGTCGCTCTCATCTGTCCTTTATCCACATCTCGATCATATCGTCAACGACATCTCTCATAGCTTGCATCTCCGCGGCTCTGTGCGGACATCTGTCAAAGGCTATCTTTCCGCATTTATCCTCTATCGCCCTGATTACCGCATCCTTACCGTAAATATCAGCGCAAAGCTCCATAGCACGATGGTCCTCAAGACCCTCTCTGAATTGAAGCAAGCGTATGGACTCAAGCGGAGTTCCGTCCGGTGCCGGATATACCGAATAAGCATCACCCGCGGGTACAAAATACTCTCCCGAGGTCTCAAGATACGGATTGATCAGATCGTACGAGCCTTGATTATAGTAGAAGTTATATCCCCACTGCAAAAAGCCCTCGATCCCGTATTTAAAGCATTGCATCCCCATAACCCTTGTTCTTGCACCCGGCATGGAAATGTATCTGTTGCTCACATTAACGGACTGACCGCAGCAATAATAAGCCCAAAGATGCGGAACACCGGCGTCGATGAAGTCCTTTATCCTATTATTTGCCGCAACGGGGACGGTAACTACACCGCGCTCATAGTACTCAACGTGCGAGAGTGCGTCCATACAGGTATAGCCTTCAAGCAGATCGGAGACGATGCTCTTTGAAAGCATATATTGCTCAAGACATTCCTCGTTCGGCTCATCGGAAATATGGAATATACATCTTTTGTCATCTCCGCGCTCCTTCATATGCTCGATAAAGGATGACAAAAAGGCTCTGATAAATACGGCATATTCACAATCCATACCCGTTATCTCTGTATCCCAACCGAATATTTTTTGCTCCGCCCCGTCGATCTCTGCCACTATCTTTGGCGCGTGCGCCGCTCCCCACTGCGTAAAAAGATGGGATATTTCAAAACAATTGATACCGACACGGTCGCACATCTCCACCCAACGGTCGAGAAGTGTAAAATCAAACGTATATGTACCGTTTGGAAGACGTTTAACTCCGACAAGCTGAACCGTCGGACGCTCTCCTCCTATATGGGTATCCAACGGAGGGGTAAACACGGGTGTCAGCAAGGTATCTATCCCGTTTTTAACCGCGGTCGCCGCATAGTTTTCTATTATATTCCAATGCTCCTCCGAGAAGATCTCCACACCGTACCAATCCGCCAGGCAATCGCTGTGCAGCCATTGCGTCACACGCAGGCTTTGCTCCGGGAGAAAAGCATCTATTATATGTATCGTGACTTCCGTCTCGGCGACAATCTCATCGCCGTTGCATATTTGTATTTTTAACGGATATGTCCCTCCTCCGACTGCCCTGCAGGTGTCTATATCCACCCATATAGAACGGGTACGTTGTCTCAGAACGGGGATCATTCCGTTCATATGCAAAGGTTGAAGTATATCCGGATAAAGTCCCGGTTCGGTGCGCAAATAGTTATCATCAAATTTATCGGGATAGGCGGGCTGAAGCACGGGCACATACTCCACGGTGCGCAGCTCGGCATAATCCGCAAGCTCGCCCGAGAGCTTTATACTCATCCAGCTTCTGTGCGGAGCGTTCGAGTCCTTTTCAACATAAAGGATCTGAAACGAAAGATGCTGATTTCTGAGCATTCTGAAACGTTTGACCTCTTCAAACGACTCAATGCCCTGATCAAGAAATTGCTTTTCGAGAGACGAAACGACTTTTATTTTTAACATATAGATCTCCTCTGTAAGTTATTATATATCGAGCCTTTTGTATTACATATCATAAGCCAAAAAGCGAAAAAACGTCCGACGCATCTTTTGCCGTGACCTCGGCACCGGCGTCTCGCAACTGATCCTCGGTCCTGTATCCCCAGCTAACGGCAAGATGTATCATTCCCGCATTTTTGGCCGTCAACACATCTACGTCACTGTCTCCGACATAAAGACATTCGCAAGCCTCAGCTCCAAGTGCTTTTGCCGCTATCAAAGGCACCGTGGGATCGGGCTTTTTCGGCAGCTCCGTCTGTCCCTGAACGAAATCGAACGGGTGGCTCGGAAAAAGCGAAGCAACAAGTCCCTTTGTCTGAAAGTCTTGCTTATTGGAAAGCACACCGAGGCGCAGACCGCGAGCCTTCAAAAGCTCGATAAGCTCGGGAATGCCGTCGTAGCATTGTCGGCAATTAAGATAAGTCTTTTTGTAACATTCGTCATAAAACGCGAGCACCTCATCGACGAGCGTATCGTTGCTCGCAGCCTCCGAGGGCAACAGGCGTTTTATGAGCAAGCGCGCTCCGTTTCCGATAGCGGCGACCACGTCGTCGTAATTCTTTTCCGCAAAATTGAACTTCCGCATAGCCATATTTACCGCCTCGCATATCGATCCGACAGTATCGGCAAGCGTTCCGTCAAGGTCAAATATCACGGCTTTTACTTTTTTTATTTTTTCTACGTAAGAGCTTGAAATCTCCATATCTTTTTATCTCCCATATTTGAACAGTCAAAATACATCATAATTATCATTGACCGATATCCGACATTATGATACCATACATCGGTCAAAAAATCAATAATGTATCTTAAAATCTTCGGGCAACAATATATAACACGTAACCCATTCCGAAAGTTCATACGCATTTGATGCGCAACGCGATCTGCGGATAAAACAAAAAAGGCTTGCCAACGATACTATCGATGATAAGCCTATGTTACAGAGCCCTTGAGGCATCAGAAAGGTATCTTATTCTACCTCCGCTATTGCCTCGACCTCAACGAGCGCCCCTTTTGGCAGATCCTTTACCGCCACACAGCTTCTTGCCGGCTTTTCACTGAAATATCTGCCGTAGATCTCGTTAAAAACGCCGAAATCCTTTATATCCGCAAGAAAGCAAGTCGTCTTCACGGTAGCGGCATAAGATGAGCCCGCCGCCGAAAGAACCTCGCCGAGATTCTTCATTACCTGCTCGGTCTGTTCGGCAATACCGCCCTCAACAAGTGCGCCCGTAGCAGGGTCTATCGCGATCTGTCCGGAGGTAAATACAGTCTTTCCGCTTACCATCGCCTGTGAATATGGTCCGATCGCGCTCGGTGCTTTATCTGTTGCTATTCTCTTCATATCGATCTCCGTTCTGCCGCACACAGCGGCGCAAAAAATATTATGAATTTTGCCGCATCGCGGCATAGGTCGGTCAGCGTCCCGTGCTCGGGCATTTGAGGTCTGCTATCACCCAAGCCGGTCCAAAAACACGGCGTCCGAACACCTTTAACTCTGCTCTTTCCTATCTTAATATGTGTGATTTACGTTTTGAGAAGCTTGAATCCAAAGTCGGAAAGTGCCTTTTTGATCTGCTCTATATGCTCAAAGTTTCTGGTCTCAAGCTCTACGCGAAGATAACATCCGTTTACGTTTGAGCCCTCGTTGGCTCTCTCGTGATGTACGGATATCACGTTGCCGCCAAGATCCGCTATGATGCGGGAGACGTTCTTAAGCTGTCCGGGCTTATCCACAAGCTCTATCATAAGCTGGCAGGTCCTTCCCGACATAAGAAGTCCTCTCTTGATTACTCGTGAAAGTATAGTCACGTCAATGTTTCCGCCCGAAAGCAGGCACACGACCTTCTTACCCTTGATATCCACCTTATGGAACATCGCCGCCGCAACAGCCACAGCGCCTGCGCCCTCGGTAACAAGCTTGTGCTGCTCCATAAGTGCCAGGATAGCCGCCGATATCTCATCATCGCTGACGGTCACGATCTCGTCAACATACTGCTTGCAGATACTGTATGTAAGATCCCCGGGCTTTTTTACGGCGATGCCGTCTGCGATCGTAGACACAGAGTCAAGCATTTCTATTTTTCCGTCTTTTACGGAATTCAGCATCGACGGCGCGCCGCTTGCCTGAACACCGTAGACTTTTACACGGGGATTGAGCATCTTGAGCGTGTACGCCACTCCAGAGATGAGCCCTCCGCCGCCCACGGGAACGATAACGGCGTCAAGATCCGGGATCTGCTCGGCGATCTCAAGTCCGATGGTTCCCTGACCCGCTATTACATCCTCGTCATCGAACGGATGTATGAATGTATATCCTTTTTCATCACGCAATTCGAGTGCTTTTTTATATGCGTCATCGTAAACGCCCTCAACAAGACATACCTCGGCACCGTAGCTTTTAGTAGCCTCTACCTTCGATATTGGAGCTCCGTCCGGCAGACAGATCACGGCTTTTATTCCGTTTTTCTGAGCTGACAGCGCCACACCCTGTGCATGATTTCCCGCCGAGCAGGCGATAACCCCTCTTGCTTTTTCTTCTTCAGATAAACGGGACATTTTATAATAGGACCCGCGAACCTTGAACGAGCCTGTTATCTGAAGGTTTTCGGTTTTCAGATACAGCTCCGCATCCGAGCAAAGCTTTGGCGCGTGGATCACGTCGGTCTTTCTTATAATACCTTTAAGCGTATAACTTGCGCGATAAACATTGTCAAGTGTCAGCATAGTATTACCTTTCTGTTATGATTTGTGTTTTAATAACTTTTTCGATCTTTTTTGAAATCACGCGGCACGCTCAGCAGAGTCCGTCAACAAACTGTTCGGCGCAGCGTGCCGATCTGTGTCCTCGCTTCAACGCAAACGTCTCGGCGCGTGTTTCAAGCTCCGAGATCGGTATATCGATCCCGCGACGTGTCGCAAGCTCTTTTACGATCTCAAGGTATAGCTTTTTGTCGGGCTTTGAGAACAGCACGGTAAGTCCGAAGCGTTCGGAAAGCGACAGGGTCTCCATCATGGTATCGTTTCGATGTATATCGGATCCTGCCCTATCCTCAAAGCTCTCCTTAACTATGTGTCTGCGGTTGCTGGTCGCATATATCACCGCGTTTTTTGCCTTTGCCGAGGCAGATCCCTCAAGAGTTGCCTTAAGCATACTCAAGTCGTCACCGCTCCCGTTAAAAGAAAGGTCATCTATAAATATTACAAATTTCAAGGGATTGTCCGCTATCCTGCCCATAACGCTCGACAGTAAAAGGAGCTGATCTTTTCTTATTTCGATAAGTCGCAGACCTCTGTTAAAGAAATGATTTACCACCGCCTTGACCGTGGACGACTTTCCCGTACCCGCGTCGCCGTAAAGTAACACGTTTGCCGCCGCCCCACCGGCAAGAAAGCTCTCGGTGTTGTCAATCACCGTTTTTCTTTCATCATTATATCCGACAAAAGATGAAAGCGAGATGCCGTCCGCGCTGAGTACTGGAGAAATATCACCACTGTCGGAAATGCAGAACATCGCGTGCGACGCAAACATTCCATATCCGTACCTTCCGACGTCAGCCGCCCTTTGCCTATATTCCGTAACAAGATCAATGCTTTCCGCATTAAACCTCGGAAGCTCCTCATCATCCATTTGTCCGAGCCCTTGAAGCAGCTCATCGGGAGTCAGCGAGGCAAAAGTCGAGAGCACCGCAAGCTCGTTAGTCAGCGTCGCTTCCATACACTCGGGTACAGTCTTACCGGAGCCGATAGCTCTAATATATACATTTTCGTTTTCAAACACCGTGCGTCTTACGCATTCGGCAAGTGAACCTCCACCCGCATATATCTCGGCGACCAGCGCACCGTAAGCCAAACGCTTTTCTTTTAGGTTGTCTGAATTGACAAGATGCTCAAAACATCGAAAAAGCTCGTTCTCTCTCACCTTGCGAAATATCGCCAACACACACGTTTTTAAATAAAGTGAATTTATATCCGTCATTTTCGGAAACACCTCCATAGATCGGGGGATCTGTCTCATCACCTATTGATGATAGCACCCTTGTCCGCCGAGCTTACCATAGCGGCGTAGCGCTTGAGATATCCCGTTATGTTTTCCTTTTTCTTTATCGGCATAGTCTTTTTACGCTCGGAAAGCTCATCCTCCGAGACCTTAAGCTCGATACTGTATTCGGGAATATTGATCGAGATAATATCTCCGTCCTTAACGTATGCAATAAGACCGCCGCTTACCGCCTCGGGAGAAACGTGACCTATCGATGCTCCTCTTGTCGCACCCGAAAATCTTCCGTCGGTTATCAACGCTACATCCTTATCAAGTCCCATACCCGCAATGGCTGAGGTAGGCGAGAGCATCTCCCTCATACCCGGACCGCCGGCAGGTCCTTCGTAACGAATGACAACGACATCTCCCTTGACTATCTTTCCGCCGTATATCGCCTCGATAGCCTCTTCCTCGCTTTCAAATACCCTTGCAGGACCTTCGTGAACGAGCATTTCGGGAGCTACCGCACTACGCTTAACAACGCATCCGTCGGGTGCCAGGTTTCCTTTAAGCACGGCGATACCACCCGTTTTGCTGTATGGATCTTTCCCCGTTCGGATCACACTTGTGTCTCGATTGACGGCATCGGCAATATTCTCGCCGAGCGTTCTTCCCGTACAGGTCATAACCGATGTGTCGATCATATCCAGCTTCTGAAGCTCTTTCAGCACTGCGTAAACGCCACCTGCCTCGTTAAGATCCTCCATATACGTAGGTCCCGCGGGAGCAAGATGACATAAGTTAGGCGTGCGTTCGCTGATGACGTTCACCGCATCAAGATCAAATTCGATACCACATTCATTTGCGATAGCGGGAAGGTGAAGCATACTGTTTGTCGAGCAACCGAGAGCCATATCCGCCGTAACGGCGTTCGTAATAGCGGCTTTTGTCATAATATCGCGAGGACGGATATTTTTTCTCACAAGCTCCATCACCTGCATTCCCGCGTGTTTTGCAAGCTCTATTCTTGCGGAATATACCGCGGGGATCGTGCCGTTTCCGCGAAGTCCCATTCCGAGCACCTCAGTAAGACAGTTCATTGAGTTTGCCGTATACATACCGGAACACGAGCCGCAGGTCGGGCAGACCTTACGTTCAAATTCGATAAGACCGCATTCGTCAAGCTTGCCCGCCTTATACGCTCCAACCGCTTCAAACATACTCGAAAGGCTGCGCTTTTTGCCGTCTACCCTGCCCGCAAGCATAGGTCCACCGCTCACAAACACGGTGGGAATATTCAGTCTTGCCGCCGCCATAAGAAGTCCCGGAACGTTTTTGTCGCAGTTCGGGATCATAACGAGTCCGTCAAAACCGTGTGCCATAACCATAGCTTCGGTAGAATCGGCAATAAGGTCACGGGTAACGAGCGAATATTTCATTCCGACATGCCCCATAGCAATGCCGTCACAGACAGTTATCGCGGGGAACATTATAGGTGTTCCGCCCGCCATAGCGACGCCGAGCTTGACCGCGTCTGTGATCTTATCAAGATTCATATGCCCCGGAACTATCTCGTTGTACGAGCTGACTATTCCTATCAGAGGTCTTGACATCTCCTCTTCGGTAAGTCCGAGTGCGTGATACAGCGAGCGATGCGGAGCGTTATGAGCTCCGTCTACAATTTTATCTTTTATCATTTTCGATTCCTCGATGCGAATTTTATCGGATGTTTAACGTTTAAATTTTAGTTATTGATGAGCTTGTCCTCGTCGCTCCAGCTGTAAAGCTTGCGGATATCCTTACCTACGACCTCGGACGGATGCTCCGATGCCTTTTTACGCATAGCGTTGAAGTGTACCTGCGCACCCGCATCGGACATATCGAGAAGGAATTCCTTGGCAAAGCTGCCGTCCTGAATATCGGAAAGTATCTTTTTCATAGCCTTCTTCGTATCCTCGGTGATTATCTTGGGACCCGTGATATAGTCGCCGTACTCGGCTGTATTTGAGATGGAATATCTCATTCCCTCAAATCCACTCTGATAAATAAGATCAACGATAAGCTTCATTTCGTGGATGCACTCAAAATATGCGTTTCTCGGATCATATCCCGCCTCAACGAGAGTCTCAAAGCCCGCCTGCATAAGTGCGCAAACGCCGCCGCAAAGAACCGCCTGCTCACCGAAAAGGTCGGTCTCGGTCTCGGTACGGAAGGTCGTCTCAAGCACACCCGCTCTTGCGCCGCCTATACCGAGCGCATAAGCAAGACCTATTTCAAGTGCGTCGCCCGTGGCATCCTGCTCGACCGCGATAAGGCAAGGAACTCCCTTGCCCGCAAGGTATTCACTGCGCACCGTATGACCGGGTCCCTTGGGAGCTATCATAATGACGTTAACATTCTTCGGAGGCTTTATGCAACCGAAATGTATGTTAAAGCCGTGCGCAAAAGCAAGCGTTTTGCCCTCGGTAAGATGTTCTTCGATGCTCTCTTTGTAGAGCTTCGCCTGCTTTTCGTCGTTGATGAGTATCATAATGATATCTGCATTTTTTGCCGCTTCGGCAGCCGTCATAACTTTAAGCCCCTGAGCCTCTGCTTTTGCCCAGCTCTTGCTTCCCTTGTAAAGTCCTACGATAACGTCAACACCCGAATCCTTGAGATTGAGTGCGTGAGCGTGTCCTTGCGAACCGTAGCCGATTATAGCAACGGTCTTTCCGTTCAATTTGTTAAGATCGCAATCCTGCTGATAATAAATGTTTGCCATAATATTTTTTCTCCTGTATTTTTTGTTTTTTATGTTCCTGATTTTTAATATTTCACCATACAGACCGTTCTTTATTTTCCGAGAAGGGTCTTATCTCCTCTTTCAAGCGCGACGACTCCGGTCCTGCACATCTCGAGGATACCGAACGGCTCCATTACTTGAATGAACGCATCGATCTTAGACGGGTCTCCCGTGACCTCTGCGCATATGATCTCGGTGGTATAATCTATGACCTTGGCGCGATACACCTCGACCGCCGCCATAACATCACCTCTTGTTGCCGAGGTATTCCTTACCTTTATAAGCATAAGCTCTCGTCTTATCGAATCGTCATCTTCAAGCAGTTCGACTTTTTTGACGTTGTAAAGCTTGCGTATCTGATTTATAAGCTGATCGCGTGAATAACCGTCTCCGCTCATACATATCGTTATTCGCGAATACTGCGGTGACTCGGTCTCGCCGACCGTAAGCGCATCTATATTAAATCCGCGGCGCGTAAACATACTTGTAACACGGGTAAGCACGCCGAAACGGTTATCAACGTAGACCGCCAATATGAATTTGTTTTTCTTCTTATCAGTCATTTTACTTCACCTCATTTGCTGACGATAATATCGTCTATCGAGCCGCCCGGAGGAAGCATAGGCAGGACGAATTCGTCCTTGTCGATCACGGTATCAATAACCACGGGGCGTTTTAGCGTTAATGCTTTGGCAAACGCCACCGAAAATTCGTCTAAAGTCGTCGCTCTCATTCCTACGGCACCAAACGCGTCGGCAAGCTTGACAAAATCCGTCTGTCTGCCGAGCACCGTGCTTGAATAGCGCTTTCCGTAGAACAGCGTCTGCCACTGCCGCACCATTCCGAGCACCCCGTTATTTACGACCACTATAATGACGGGAACATCGAAGGAAACCGCAGTTGCCAACTCATTAAGGTTCATACCGAAGCTTCCGTCTCCCGTGACGAGCACGGTAGTATCTCCGGAGCCCACACACGCGCCGATCGCCGCGCCGAGCCCAAATCCCATAGTGCCGAGTCCTCCGCTCGAAACAAAGCGTCTTACCGTGTCAAAACGTGCGTACTGAGCCGTCCACATCTGATGTTGTCCCACGTCGGTGGCGATCACGGTTCTCGGAGGCTTCAGCTCATTTATCGTATCGAGGACCTTTTTCGGCGTCAATGCGGCTCCCGCGGTCGCCTCGATCTCGCTTTCAAGTCGCAGCTCCTCAGCCTTATATTTTCGTACGGTATCACGCCACTCGGGTCTGTTGCCCTTTTCGACCGCCGCCAAAATTCGTTTGAAAGCATCCGCGATATCGGCAACTATACCGAGCTCTACGTTCACGTTTTTGTTTATTTCCGTGTGATCGGGATCGAGCTGGATTATCTTTGCGTTTTTGGCGTATTTTGCAACATTTCCCGTCGCACGGTCACTGAATCTTACGCCGACCGCCAATATAAGATCTGCATCCTTCTGAGCCATCGATGAGGAATAACGTCCGTGCATTCCCTGCATACCGAGAAATCTTTCGTTCGGTCTTGCAGCTTCTCCATCTGATACGACAACATCGTTCGGAACGGCGGATATACCCATAAAAGTACAGCCGATATATCCGTCGATGCGTTCGGCGAGCTCCACTATCTCTTGGCTCAAGCCCGCGCCGATCGCGCCGCCGCCTACATAGATGTACGGACGCTTTGATTCATTTATCAGTCGAACGGCTACATCTATCTCAGACTTTTCCGCCTTTGGCACCGGAAATCTTTCCACGACTCCGACAGGTTCAAAATCATATTCGGCTATCTGTATATCCTTCGGAATATCTACAAGGACCGGACCGGGTCTGCCCGACTTGGCAATTTTGAACGCCGTCCTTATAGAATCCGCAAGCTCGGATATATCGTTAACGAAGAAATTATGCTTTGTTATCGGAAGCGTGATGCCCGTAATATCTATCTCCTGAAAGCTGTCCTTGCCTATAAGAGAACAAGGCACGTTTCCCGTGATAGCTACCATAGGCACCGAATCGAGCATAGCCGTTGCAATTCCCGTAACGAGATTTGTCGCGCCGGGACCCGATGTAGCGATAACGACGCCAACCCTTCCCGTGACTCTCGAGTATCCGTCTGCCGCGTGCGCCGCGCCCTGCTCGTGTGCCGCAAGTATATGATTTATTTTGTCGCTGTATTTATAAAGTGCATCATAAATGTTGAGCACCTGTCCGCCGGGGTATCCGAATACGTCGGTAACACCCTGCTCTATAAGAGTATTGACTACTATTTCCGCACCTGTAAGTCTCATTTATAACGTTCCTCTCATTTTGATCTGTTCCGAATTTTTGATTCGTACCGCAGTTACTGTGTATCTCCGAGGCTTTAAATTTGAATATGTTTTATATCCGAATATAACAAAAAGCCTCCTTCGCGCAAATGTGACATACATTACGCAAAAGAGACGAAGAATTACTCCGCGGTACCACTCCGATTGGCGAATAAAATTCGCCCCCTTATATCTTGTCCTGTAACAAGCCTCTCTGTAACGGGAGAACCCGTCCAAGCCTACCGGGATAAACCTTTCGGTCGGCGACTCCGGGATGATATCAACATCGCCTCGCGCTCTGTCTTGCACCAAACGACAGCTCTCTTGTGTCTCGGAAAGATCAAAGGATCTCTCAAAGCTCCGCGCTACGCGAATTCTTTCCCTTCGCAGTCTTTAAATATATAATACGGTTATTTTATCGTTTTTTTGCGTATTTGTCAAGAGGTTTTTCCGCTTTTTGAATCAAGCCCGACTGAAATCGTTATTATGCACAAACATCGGGGCTTGAAATTGGCAAAAAGTTATATTAATCTTTATTTTACTATTGCATACGCCGCCGCGCGTGCATCCTCGATGGTGGGCGCCGTTGCCATAAATCCCGATGGATGAACAAACGTAAGATGAGGGTCGCTCCTGAGCTTCAACACGGTCGGATCTACCGAGGTTATGGCGTATCCGCCTCTTTCGTGCGGAACTATAACGAGCTTTATATCCATCGTAGGGTCAAGATGCTGTCTCCACGGAATATACCTCGGAAGCTCAAGCACTCCCTTATTCAGCCCTGCCAGCGCCTCGTCGAAAATGCGTTTTTCCCCGGGTGCCGCCTCGACCTTGAGCCACAGATCTCTCATCCAATTGTCGAAAAGAAGCGTTGCAAAATCCACTGCGCTCCAGAATTGTCTCGAATATACCCTCTCGATCTCGGCAAGATCCTCGGGCGTATTGCCGTTGGGAAGCTCATACCACATAGGGGTAAATCGACATATAAGCAGATTTTCGTAAAAGCCCTTGACATTTTTATATCCCTTGTTGTCCCCTATATCGATAGATCTTGCGATGGTCTCGGCAAAGAGCTTGTGCGCCGCTTCTATCTCATAGAAGCCTTGCTCCTCCAACAGTTCTCTGCCGTACTCGTCCCAGAGTAAGCCAAAGGCACTGTACGGTGTATCGAAGGTCGCCATTCTGCGCCCCGATTGATGATGATCAAATCTTCCGAGCCCGATATCGTAAACTATATCATCCGCATCTATCTTGATCTCTTTTATATCCGTCACACGTACGATTTCAAGATCCGGGTTAAGCAAAAGCAAAAATGCCGTACTGACTATATCATCGGAATGAAATATACCTGCGTGTGTGATGCCTCGCTTGAATTTTTTTATGGAATTTGACATATCGATCCTTGATCTCCCAAAATTGATTTATTTTCTGACGTACACTTTTACATTGGTATCGAAGCGCTGAAGCTCTTTGATTTGTTCTTGCGGTACTCTCCGGGAGTAACTCCCATTTGCTTGGAAAAGGCTCGGTTGAAGGTTCTTTGAGTTCCGAATCCGACAAGCTCGCCGATCTCGCCGATGCTCTTGTCCGATCCCCTCAGATATCTGCACGCCTCGGATATTCGCAATGAATTTATATACTCGTTAAAGTGCATATTCATTCTGTTTCCGAAGAGGTGCGATATATAGTACTTGCTTATGTGAAGCTCCTTTTCGAGCACGTCGAGCGAGAGCTCTCTCTGATAGTTCGCGGCACAGTAATCCGTTATGAGTTGCATAGCGGGACTTTCAGCAGTCTTCGGACGGTAGATGCTCATCCGACTCAAAAGATTTGCGAAAAACGCTAAAAGATATCCGCGCCTCACAAGGTCTATCCCAGGCTCATCGTCGAGCGAATGATCGGAAAATTTTGCAAGGAGAGAAAGAGTTTCGTAAAACTCGTTCGTGTTCGGATGAAATATCGGATTTTCCGGAGTCATTCCCTGTATTTGCTTCGTAAGCTCGGGCATAATGTCGGGATTGACTATAAAGAGCATATACCGCTCGCACCCCTCGATTATACCGTCGGCGCCCTTCTCCCTGTTCTTTGATACAAACCTGTGCACCTTATTCGGAAAGACAAGAAATATATCCCCCTCATTTATCTCATATTCCTCGTAATCGACAAAAGCCTTCACGCTCCCCTTCAGCATATACACAAGCTCAAGATGATAGTGCATATGCGGACTACACTGAAGTACGACTCTGCCGCCTCCGTCGGTTCTGTAAGTATAATCCGATTTTCTTTTCTCGTACAAAGATTTTCTGCTCTTCATGGCGTATCATCTCCTTCCGATTTCGCGATCGCCGCGTCTGTATCGAGCCCTTCTCACGGCTTGACGTATGATCTCGATAAACAACACCGCGATTATAAGTATCAGCACAACGACAGTGATCGCAAACGCGGCATTGCCCTCAAAAAGTCCCTTCTCATCGACGACGTACACCTCGTCAAGATATATTTTCACATCATTCCGGCGCTCGGCGTCCGAATCGGAAAGAACATAGAGCTCCGCGCTGATGTCGCCATTTCTCTTCATATCGGCAACAAATTTCGATATATCGAAGCTTACGCTTCCGTAAGTTCTGTCAGCGACAACAGTCTCGGCAACATATCGCAGCTCTCCTTGCGATAAAACGAGCGCCAGCCTGCACCCGTCGGAGGATCCCACATCGGTCTCGAGCACAAACGATATAGCCTCTCTGCCCGAAAGTGATCTCGGTTCTATGGGAGACAACTTTATCCCTCTCAGCTCGGCGGGAACATCTGCGCCGATGTTGACGTACGCCGAAACGAGATTATGCGTTTTTTTCGCGCTTTCCTCTGATGCTTCGGTATCCGTCGGCTCGTGCGTTTCGGTGTTGCAAACACCCGCATTCGCAGATAGGTTGATCGCCGAGAGTATGCCTGTCGAACCATCCTCAAAATCGCATATTACGGAAAATACATTCCGTTTTTTCTCATTATCAAAAGAGAAGAGCTTGCCGACCGTATATTTCTTTTGAAATTCCGAGCCGTTATATTTTGTGTACAGAGTGGAGAACTCCGTACCGAGTCTGTCCGGAATGAACGAAAGCACGCCGCCCTCGTGACAGGAATCGGGGCTGTCGATGTACAGGAAGGTGTTATAAAGATATCTGTTCGACGAAACGTCTCCGGAATATATGATCGCGTCTATTCCTCTGTTTATTGCATTTACATAGGACAACGCATACGCCGCGGCGACGTCCTGCCTTGCCTCGCTTCCGTCATAAACGCTCGTTATCTCCGCACGATCTATTATGACGCTTCTCTCCTCGGTTGCGGCGTACTTATACGTGCTTGAAGACAGAAAATCGATAATATCCGAAAGATCCGTCAGAGGAACATATCTTGATGCAAGTTCTCTTAAGCTTGCATCGGGAACGCTTTCGTTTTCAAGCAAGCACAGCTCGGCTCTGAGCGCCGCATTCCACATAAAATCTCCGCCCGCTTCGGCAAAGGTGTCGAACAGGGAGATAAATCGTCTTGATGAAATTCCCCCGTCGTCTTCGGTATCTTCCCAACTGCTTCCGAGAGATATGTATACGTTTGAGTCAGCGCAAACGCGACGCGCACATATGTATGCCATTCTGACGAGAGCCTCGCAGTTTTTGACGTACCTCTCCGTTTCGACACCGAAAGCATAGCTCGTTCCGAATTTTCCCGTATCGTTGAGAGCATCGCCGATTATCAGGTTTTCGCAAAGTCCCGACTCCGCCAATCTCGAAAGAAGCGCAAAGAGCATATCCGCAGAGCGAGCCGTCGAAAGATTTACGGCGTAACCCTCGGGTCCTCCCGTCTCCGAGTCGCCGTCCTCCGAAGATTCATCCGACGCGTTTCCGTCGGAAGTAGAATAATACATACAGGAAACACAGCTCGGAACATCCGCAGGATGACTCTTCAAGGCAAGCCGAAGATAGACCTTCAACCCGGAGGCTTTGAGCGTTTGCACGGTCTCCTCCAGCTTTAGGATATTATCCCGATCAAAATACACACTTCCCGTCTCGGTCTCGGCTGTATATGTATCCTCGTCTGCGTCAGCCGACACCTCGGTGCTGAGTGCAGTCTGAGCAAAAAGCTTTGCAATATCAGCCTCCACGAGAACGAGATCCGCACCGAGCTTTTTCAACTCGTAAAGTGCACCGACCGAAGAAATGTCAAACCCCTTTATATGCGTATCATCCAATTTATCGTCGGAGTTCTTTTTCGTATCCTTTTTGTTATCTTGACCCGAAAGCGCTTCCGGATTACCGACGTATGCTCCCGTGGTAAGCGGAATATAAGTGCCGTCATCACCCAGGTGTGCTATAAGGTATGAAGACACAACAGATATATCGGACGCGTCGTCGATCGTAACCGAAAAGGTGATGCTTCCGCTTCGAAGCTTCTTCTCGGCAATCGGAAGAAGACCTTCAAGGGAGCTCGATGAAGTCGCAGACATATACGCAGGTATCTCAAAAAGATATATATTCTCTCCCTTGTGTGACTCCCTGAAATCATCCGAGATCAAAGCCTCGACTTTCAAAGTCGCATATGCCCCGTCCTTTTCATTTTGCGAAATCGTGACCGAGGCTATCTTGGTCTTAGCTATGCTCTCTCCGCACGAACACAAAAGGCACGCAAGTATTGCAGCGATCGCAAGTGCCGCAAATATCCTGCCTCTTGCCGATGAAGTCCTATTTATATTTGTATTCTCTTTGACATCCGAACAGCCGCACGCCGTTTTTAACATCATTTTTCACATCCGCCTTATAAACTCATTTATTTTATATCGCATATCTTCTACCGCGCGCCATTGACGCCGACGTAAGACATTCATATTCAATAGTGCCCGCGTGATTTGCAAGCTCGGAAAGATCACGGGTTTTACCAAAAAGCTCAACCTCGTCACCGACGCTCACGCGTCGGTCGCTCTCGTTCTCATCCACGAGAGCCATAAAACAATCCATACAGATCCTGCCGTATATACGTGCATTCACATCTCCGTCGGCGGTCTTGACCGTGACCCGTGCTCCCGTGAAAGCACGCATAATACCGTCTGCATAACCGCCCGAGACCGTCAGAAGCGTACCGCCTCTCTCGGTCTTGCGGTTTCCGTAACCTATATTTTGACCCGCCTCGACAGAGCGCACCTCTGTGACACTGCCGCAAAGTTTCATCACGGGAACAAGCCCCACACTGCTCGGAGCACCGTATCCGTAAAGGCATATTCCCGGACGCACGGCGTCAAAATAGTATTCGGAAGAGGTAAATATACCTCCGCTTGCCGCAAGGTGTCTCATACCGATCGACACGCCGCGCGCGACGAGCCCGTCGCAAACCTTACGAAAAAGCTCGAGCTGTTTCGCAGATATCACCTTATTGTCGGGCGCGTGAAGATGAGAAAATATTCCTCTTACACTCAGCCCATCGCATTCGGAAATCACGCCGAACACCCTCTCGGCGGCAATCTCGGGGGCTTGAGAGTCAAATCCCATTCGATTCATCCCCGTATTGAGCTTTATATGTATCGGAAGCGTCTGCCCGTCTTCTAATGCCGCGTTCAGCGCTCTTGCGTAGTTTTCGGAAAAGACCGATTGCAGAAATCCGTGCTCGAATAAAATTTGAGCAAGCTCCGGAGATGTGCCTTGAAAGATAAGTATATCCGCCTTTTTTCCACGCAAAGCACGCTCGACTTTAAGTGCCTCGTCAAGCGTGGCAACAGCAAAAAGGTCGCACCCGCATTCGCTCAGCACGGGAACACATATATCCGTACCGTGACCGTATGCGTCCGCCTTAACCACCGCCATCGGACGTACATTCGGATATGACGATGAGATGAAGGCTCTTATCTTACAAAAGTTATCGGCAAGTGCCCGTGTATCGACCGTAACGGTCGCCGAGGTATACATACATCCTAACCTTGACACGCTGCTTTTTTCTGTCATAAATTGAAACTCTCCCGATTTTATCATTTATAGTATAACACTATATTACGAGGAATTCAAGAAAATAGTTATCGAAAAGAATATCTTTTCATATAATTTTTTGAAAAGGTTTTTTGACCAATTTGGAAAGGGAGCGTTTTTTAAGATGAAAACCGCCAAAATAACAAAAGAAGAAAAATATTTTTCCATATTACGTGTAAAAGTGCTCGGGTTATGCGCAATTCTTGTCCTTTTTTCGTTTTTATCGGTATCCTGCATAGAGGAGCCCTCCGATTGGCTTTCGTCGCTTCGCGGAGAGCTTTCTGTCTCGGTCAGAGTGATACGCAAAGACACGGGCGAAGACGTAAGAGCCGACATAAGAATCTTTGCACCGACCGGCGAAGAGAATAACGCAAACCGCTCATACACGTTCAAATATCTCGCGCCGAACACACTGACGGGCATTTGCGAAAGCTTCGACGGAAAGACGCTCACGATATCCCTTACCGACTTTGAAGACGCCTCTTTCGGCGCGAGCTCCGAAAGCGTCACCCCGCATTCGCTCGGAGCTTATACCGTCGGTTTTTTTACGCCGAGCGCGGTAAAAGAAGTCAGGAGCGGCGGAACATACACCGAGGTCGTAACCGATAATGCTACATATTATGTTGACGAAAGCGGAATCGTGCGAGAAATATCCTCCTCGGGTATACGCGTGATAATAGAAAAATATCACGAGGAATAAATACCTTACGTAAAATGAGCTGTTTTACCAACGTAAGACAGCCCATTTTTCTTTATTCAAATAATTTGATCACACAGCACACGCATTATTTATCTTTCGTCACTATTTCGCAAGATGTATCGATTACCGCACCCTCAAGTACGATCTCCCCTATGCTGTCCGCAACGATCTTACCCGAACGAGGATTTTTGACCGAAACGATATTACCGCAAACCGTAGCATCGACATCAGAATATTCAAACGAGAGATCCGTGCCTTCCATAGTACAGTTAATGAGCGTCAAATTCTTGCAATAGCAAAGCGGTTGAGTGCCCGAAATACGGCAGTTTATGAGGGTAAGTCCCTCGGAATACCAGCCGAGATATTCGCCGTCAACTATACTGTCGGTCACCGTGACATTTTTTGCGTGCCAAAACGCATCCTTGGTCCTCAGCTCACATTTGTCTATTTTAAGATCTTCCGTGTATTGGAACGAATATTTGCCGTGGAGCTTTGTGTCGTAGAGAGACATATCCTTACATTCAAAAAACGCGTATTCTCCCGTTACGTCACAGCCGCTAAGTCTGAGTCTCGAGCATCTCCAACCGATCTCGGGAGAAACCGCCGTCACACCGTCCAGCTTGATATCCGAACATTCGCGAAGTACCTTGATACCGCCGAGCGTTGAATTTTTGATTACACCTCGATGCGAATACCAGATCGCGGCGCGTGTCAGCTCGTCCATTTTACATTTCTCAAGCGAAAAATCCTCGGTATGCCACAAAGGATAGCGCAAAGAAAAGTTACAGTTTGAAAGTTCTATTCTGCGAGCCTCTTTAAGAGCCGATTCTCCGTCGGCAGGTCCCGCAAAGGTGCACTCCTCAAGCCTTCCGTCGGTCAAATTGTACAGCGCCCGTTCTTCATCGAAGGTCATATTTTTAATTACTGTTTTGATATTATCCATATGTAACGATTATACCGCCTTTTATCTGTGATCTCTATATTGTGCATATCATTCTACCACATTTTCAGACGAATTGCAAGTACATTTTGCCAATATCTTCGCAAGTGTCAAAATAATAACAATTATCAAAAAATATTTACTTTTACGGCAACAAAAAATCAATTATTTGACGTCCGCGGCAATCTGTTTGTGCTTGACGAAAGTATCATTATATGGTAAAATATGAATAGAACAACCTCGTAAAAGCACAATAGCGATTGTAGAAGTCGACGAATTTTAAGGTGATTTATCGGCTTTTACAATCGCCTATAAAAATACAACTTAAGGAGACAAACAGAATGTATGACGTTTTGATAGTCGGTTGCGGCATAATCGGTTCCGCCACAGCTTACGAGCTTTCAAAGTACCGTCTGTCGGTAGGAATTATCGAAAAGTACAACGATGTCGCCAACGGCGCAACAAAGGCAAACAGCGCCATCCTTCACGCAGGCTTTGACCCCAAGCCGGGCACGCAAATGGCGCGTCTGAACACCGAGGGAATCAAGCTCGCCAAAGAGATCTGCGAAAAGCTTGATGTCGAACGTCGCGAGATCCCCTCTCTTGTAGTTGCTTTCAGCGATCAGGAGATGCTTACAGTCAAGAAGCTTTATGATCAGGGTATCGCGAACGGTGTAAACGTCGAGATATTGACGGGCGATGAGGTAAGGGAGCTTGAGCCAAACCTCTCCGGCGGTATCGTCGGCGCACTCTGTACAAAGGACTCCGCCATCGTTGACCCGTGGGGTTATGCCATAGCTATGGCTGAGGTTGCGGTTGAAAACGGAGTACAACTCCATCTCAACAACAAAGTGACTTCTATCGAAAAGGTCGGTGACATCTTCAAAGTAACGACCGACAAAGGCGTTTTTGAATCGAGATATGTTGTAAATGCCGCAGGATGCTCGGCACCCGAGATAAACGCTATGGTAGGAGACAACACCCTCGTACCTCAATACCTTTGCGGGCAGTATTTTGTCCTTGACAAAGCAGAGGTCGCACGCGTAAATTCCGTCGTTTTCTGTTGCCCGAACAAAAACGGAAAAGGCGTACTCGTCTCCCCCACGATACACGGAAATCTCATCGTAGGTCCCGATGCCTATATTGTAGACAGTCCCAACAGCGTCGCCACAGATACGAAAACACTCCCAATGCTGAAGGATATGGGCATACGCTCGGTTCCGTCGATAAATTTCCGTGAGATAATACACGAATACGCAGGCGTTCGTCCGAACACTCAGTTCGATGAATTCTACATAAAAGAGCTTGAATGTTGCCACGGCTTTATATCGCTCGCCGGTATAAAATCTCCCGGTCTTTCCGCCGCTCCCGCGATCGCACTCGAAGCCTTGAAGCTTCTCGAGGGATCGGGACTTAAGCTTTGCAAAAAGGATGATTATATAGACAGCCGCAAGGTGGTCAGATTCCGCAGGATGAATGAGGAAGAAAGACGCAAGCTTATAGAAAAAAATCCGCTTTACGGACGCATAATATGCCGTTGCGAAACGGTAACCGAAGGCGAGATAGTTGAGGCTATCCACCGTCCCATCGTTCCCCGCTCCGTTGATGCCATCAAGAGGCGTTGCAACGCGGGAATGGGACGTTGCCAGGGCGGTTTCTGCGGTCCGAGAGTTCACGAGATACTTGCGCGCGAGCTCGGCGTATCTCCGATAGATATCCTTATGGATGAGGACGGTACTTTCATTCTTACAGGACGCACAAAGGAGGCAAAATAATGGAAAACGCAGTAAAGAAATACGACAGAACATACGACGTCGTTATCGTCGGCGGCGGTCCTGCGGGACTTGCGGCGGCTTATTCGGCGTGTCAGAACGGAGCCGAAAGCGTTCTCGTTATCGAAAGGGATCGCGAGGTCGGCGGCATCCTCAATCAGTGTGTACATAACGGCTTCGGACTTCACTACTTCAAAGAACAGTTGACGGGTCCGGAATATGCAGGCAGATTTGCGAATATGGTAAAAAGCACTCATACGGATGTGCTGGTTGATACAATGGTAATAGATATCACGAGCGATCGTGAGGTACACTGTGTAAACGCCAAGGACGGATATCTTACGGTCAAGGCAAGTGCTATCGTGCTCTGTATGGGATGCCGCGAGCGCACAAGAGGTGCCATCGCAATACCCGGCGACCGTTCTGCGGGAATACTTACCGCAGGCACAGCGCAAAGATACGTAAATATGGAAGGATATATGCCCGGTAAGCGCGTGGTGATCCTCGGCTCTGGTGATATAGGACTTATTATGGCAAGACGTATGACTCTTGAGGGTGCAAAGGTGCTTGCCGTCGTTGAGCTCTGCCCATATTCAAACGGACTTAACAGAAATATCGTTCAGTGTCTTGAGGACTATGATATTCCGCTATATCTTTCCCACACTATCACGAACATCATAGGCAAAGAAAGAGTCGAAAAGGTCGTCATCAGCAAGGTTGACGGCTACAATCCGATCCCGGGAACCGAGATCGAGATAGAATGTGACACCGTGCTCCTTTCCGTCGGTCTGTTGCCCGAGAATGAGCTCTCAAAGAAAGCGGGAGTTGTACTTGACCGCCGCACGAACGGCGCAGTGGTTTACGAAAATATGATGACATCCGTCGATGGAATATTTGCTTGCGGAAACGTAGTTCACGTTCACGATCTCGTTGACTTTGTAACAGGCGAAAGTATTCGCGCGGGCGCGGCGGCAGCTCGGTACGCTCGCGGGGAGCGAGTTGAGGGAAAGGTTATAGAAGTGACGACTCAGCCCGGCGTAAACTATACGGTTCCTCAAAAGATACGTCCCGACAATGTAGACAAGGCTGTCGAGATATTCTTCAGGACTAACAAGGTCAGAGGCAGATCCGTTATCAGAGTCTCATCCGAGGGCGGTAAGATCGCCGAGTTCAAGCGCGAAAGTATGGCTCCGGGCGAGATGGAAAAAATATCGATACCGAAGGCGCTTCTAAACAAAGCGGGCGATAAGCTCGAGATTTCGGTCCTTGACGCGGAATGACGACAAGAGCCGGGCAAGCATTGTTATTTATATATGAAAGAACAGAAAGGTGAGTGCAAAAATGAAAGAGCTTATCTGCATTATGTGTCCTAAAGGCTGTCACCTCAAAGTAGATGAGGAAAACGAATATAAAGTCAGCGGAAACGCCTGCGAAAAGGGCGCCGAATACGGCAAGGAAGAGCTTATCGATCCGAGAAGGGTGATCACCTCAACGGTAAAGGTCACGGGCGGACTTTACGCACGTTGCCCCGTCAAAACTCTTGAGCCTATCCCGAAAGGATTGATATTTGAGGCAATGAAGTTACTTGACGATATTGAGCTTAAAGCTCCCGTCCATGTGGGTGACATAGTGATCGCCGACATTTGCGGCACGGGTATACCGTTCGTTGCCGCGAGAGATCTTTAAGGTCTGCGATCTATTTAACCGAAGCAAGTAAAGAGGCAAAAGGCTTACCGTGGTTTTTACACTACGGTAAGCCTATTATTACGCCATTCGTTTTTTGATCTCGTTAATTTAGACCTTTTTGGATAGCCGCTTCCTTCTTTTGCGCCCGGACCTTTTTCATCTGTTCCGAGAAAGATATTTGTTCTGTGAAACAAAAAACGCTCGGTGAAAACCGAACGTTCTCCATAAGCGGATTACGGGGCTCGAACCCGCCACCTCGACCTTGGCAAGGTCGCGCTCTACCAAATGAGCTAAATCCGCATATTAAAATGTGCCTCCGGTCGGAATCGAACCAACGACACGGGGATTTTCAGTCCCCTGCTCTACCAACTGAGCTACAGAGGCAAACAAGGGAATGGCGACCCGGATGGGGCTCGAACCCACGACCTCTAGCGTGACAGGCTAGCGC
>CAZZFP010000018.1:0-24230 GCA_964653575.1 uncultured Lachnospiraceae bacterium | reverse complement strand
GAGATGTTGGTTCTTAAGTCCTGTTACCCGCATATTTTTTATTTTTCCGGTTCACTTAAATACACTTTTTATGGCAAATTTCGGCAAGTCTATTGAAAAGTATATCGAAACTATGCTATAATATGCGTATACAATCCGAGGGTGAGATATAAGGACATTAAAGTTATAATTATAGGAGAATAAATCGAAATGACGATAAACTGTGTATGGGAACATAATGAAAACGATACCCTGCGTATAGAGACCACGCGAATGGTCATTCGTGATTTTGTGCCGGAGGATGCCACCGATCTGCACGAGATCCTCGGTGACGACGAAACGATGGAGCACTGCGAACCGGCATACGACTTTGAGAAAACAAAGGAGTTTCTGACTTCCTTCTGCATTGAGCGCCGTGGTGCTGTTGCCGCAGTACATAAAGAAAGCGGTAAGCTGATCGGTTACATCCTGTTCAACGAACAAGAATATGGTGTATATGAAATGGGCTGGTTTTTCAACCGCAGCTTTTGGCGCCACGGCTATGCCTATGAGTCTTGCAAAGCCGTGATCGACTACGCTTTCAGTGAACTTGGCGCACATAAGATCTTTGCCGAGACGATCGACGCCGAAAGATCCGCCGGTCTGATGCAAAAGCTGGGTATGCGACTCGAAGGCATCCAACATAGTCAGACGAAAGATCTTAGCGGCAATTGGAGAGATTTTTACTTTTACGGTCTGCTTAAAGACGACCGTGCGTACCGTTCGGCATACGGTGATTCAACTTAAAAACAACCATAAACTACCTTCGGGTAGCAATCGAAAAAAACTGACTAAGCCTCGCTTGGTCAGTTTTTCTTTGGAAATTGCTTTTCTGACGATGTGATTATTGGCAATCACCATGTATCTGTACCCATTCTCGCCATTAAGATTGCTTGTAGTATTTTCTTTTGAACCGTTCGACAGAGCTTTCTTTCAATCCAATCGGTTATGAAATATATTTACTTTTGGTCGAAGTTTACAATTAGTTAACTGTTTTTTTTTTTTTGAAATATTTCGTTGTATAATTGGAGATGTGTTATACATCGCCTTCTTTGTTGACATTAAAATAAATTTTCTAAGAAGGCAGAATAGGAGAATTATTATGAAAAAACTTAGCCTCTTGATAGCACTTTGCATGCTTCTCACGATTGGCGGAGTATATGCACAGTGGACGTACACAAACACCTCTGTTAATGACGCAACCCAAAACCTGACCGCAGCTCTCGGCGATAAGGTAATTGAAGGTAAATACGGTACTTATACCATCAACACCACCGGAGTAACAATGAGCATCGATCCTAAAAACGGAACTACTCATAACACCGCGCTTACTATCACCGGCAACATAGTTATCACTTTCACCCCCGGTCAATACGCTCCGGAAGAGGTAAAAAACAATGCTGTTGCTTCAAAATATGCGTTCTCGCTCGCTTCCAATGCGCAGCAGTACAGTGACAAAAATATCTTCACTCTCAATACCGAAGATCATACAATCGAATGGACTAAAGGTTCCGACGGTAACTTCACCTACACTATTAGTGCATCTGCTCTCGCCGGATATATCACACTTACCGAATTTACCTTGGATACGAAAGATAAATACGACGCCTATTCCACTGCTTTGGCAACTAACATTATAACCATAACCGTAAGCGATAGCTAATCTCGTAAAATAAAAAATGTCGCCGTCTTGGGTAAATCCACAACTCGGCGGCATACTTAATATTAGGAAGACTATGACGAATCTCGAAATATACGTTTTTATTCTATGCTTTATCGTATTTGTACTTTTGACCGCAATGTTTTCCTACTTCATAGTTTCCATACTCAAAATGGAACTTGAATTGATAGCTTGCGGACGCAGAGATGAAAGCATAAAGAAAAAATTGAATAAAGCCAAAAACACAGATTCAAAAAAATATCAAATACAACTTTGGGTAAACAGAATATTCTCATTGCTCCTGTGCTTAATATTTATAGCGGCATTTTCGTTTGCAATGTTCATCCAAGCTACGGAAGATCGAGCGGCAAACGGAATTCCTTCTATCAAGGTCGTAAAAAGCGAGTCGATGTCGGAAAAATATTCGGGCAATGAATATCTGTTTGAAAATGATCTGAACGATCAGTTTCAAATGTTTGATATAGTTATCTGTACGCATATGCCAGACGAATTTGATCTGGAATTATACGATATCGTTATATACAAGCAAAATGACACGTATGTAATCCACCGAATAGTCGGCATAGAAGAGCCGAATGAAGACCATCCGAACGAACGTTACTTTTTACTGCAAGGCGATGCGGTTGAAAATGTAGATACATTTCCCGTGCTTTATGAGCAGATGCAAGGAATTTACGGTGGCATACGCATACCTTTTTTAGGTAGCTTTGTACTGTTCCTGCAATCTCCCGCAGGATGGCTTTGTATATTACTTGTAGCATTTTCGATTGTAGTTACACCTATTGTCGAGAATAAACTCAAGAAGGCAATGGAGGAACGCGCATCGACCTTCAAAGAAAACGAAATGTAGGTGAAAAGTATGTTTAACAATATGATGAGATCAACCGCCTTACTTTTTGCTTTGCTACTGCTTTCTACCGTTGGCGGCGTCTTTGCTGCGTGGAACTACGCAGCAAGTCCTGCTGACCCCGCAACCGCAAAACTCGTCTCTAAATTCAACTTTGCCGATATAGAGAACGCAAATAAATCGCTTGCATCAATCTTTCTTGATATTTTGAATGATGCCGGCGATTATGAATCTCTCACTACAGCCATATCAAAAAATTATGACGGAATCCGAGATTGGACAGCGTCGTATATCGGAAATGTTCCGGGTGCGTCTAATGATGACATCACAATCTTAAGCCAAATGTTCGGCGGAGATATTTCGCTCATCATAGACAGTACGGAATATGACGTAACGTGTATCGTAAAGCTCGAAAATATAGACGGAGATAGCGGAACGGGAATGTCCTATTCCATAACAAAGGAGAGTGCGACAGGTGGAAGCTCAACGACGACATACCCCGGATGTGAGATAACGCTTTATCTTACAACAGAAAAGCTTATCCAAAATGACGAATATGCCACGGTATACGCAATGGTCTTCACTAAATATTCTTCAAATAGCGAATGGGTACAGATCGGAGAAAGTATGTACGAAGGAAGGGCAGAAATAGTCGGCTACGTAGGCGGTCATAGCGGAGGCTCATTTGATACCGGTACATGGACAAGCTCAAAAGAGTATCACAACCTCAAGTCAGGAAGTAAAATTTCGGAATTAATACAACAATACATCAAATCGCAAACAACGCAAAAAAATTGATTTCTTCAGTCAAAAGTCAAAACCACCGATGAAACCGGTGGTTTTGACTTTTTTTAATCAAATTCGATAGTTATTAATCACTCGCTAAAGCTCTCTACCATATCGCGAAGCTTTTTAGCCGACTCAAACAATCTGTGCATATACATCTCATATGTATAGTCCGGATAGAATGAATATCCGTTATCGTAGACTTTAACAAGACTTTCGTCGTTTATCATACGCATATTTTTCATTCTCTCGCGCAGTTGAGCTTCCGTACCCGAGATCTCTTTCGAATAAACTCCGGAAACCTCAAAAGAAAGTCTGTCCATACATTTCAAATATTTTGCAAGCTTAGCAAAATCCGTGCAACCGTCAAACGGGATCACGTGAAGATCCTTGACTCCGTCGTTGTCCTCAAGATGTGTAATGCACATTTTGTCATTATATTTTGCATAAATATCCGTATGCGCACAAAATTCGTTCCAATGTCCACTGTCAAAGCAAAATCCCACGTTGTCAAAATCTCCGAACGCTTTCATAGCCGCCTCAAAATGCTTGAGGCTGACGGAGTTTTCAAAGCAAATCTTGAATCCCGCCTTCTCTGCACCGTCAACTATTCTTTTAAGTCTCTCCATACCGATCTGAGTAAATGGCGGCATTGATGTTCCCCACGTCACGTGAGCAACGCCCATCTTGACTCCGACATTCACCGCCTGAGCCATCTCAGTACAATAACGCTCAACGATCTGATCGCCGTAAGACTCCGGATACCATATTCGGCTGGTCTCGCTTCCCGTCAAATGCACATTATCTATCGGAAGGTGTTCCCTTTCCGCACAAGCGCGGAAGCTGTCATCACCCTCCTCAAGCAGTTGTTTTATTCCCGGAGAGCAAAGATAATCAAATCCAACCTCCGCCGTGATATGTATCCTCTCGCGCGTCGAATATCTGCTGTCCTTAACAAGATATACTCCAAGCTCTTTCATACGTATTTCTCCTTTATAATCAAATTACGGTACCGAGTGCTCTAAGATTGGTCTGTAAAGTCTCTATATCCACCTCGGCAACCTTTTTAGAAGCTTCATCGTTCAAAGCGACCATTCCGGCGGCAACACCCGCCGCCTGACCGATACCCATTGCGCTGGCTTGAACTCTAAGTGAAGCAAACGCCTGTCTGTCCGCAGAAATACATCTTCCCGCTACCAACAGATTAGATACATCCTTTGGAACAAGCGCACGGTACGGTACATATGCCGCCTTTTTAAGAAAATGGACGTGCTGTTCATATATGTGATTGCTGTGTATATCTATCGGATGCGCTCCTCTTGAAACGTTATCGGGATATTGTACGGCATTCAAATATTCATCTGCGGTGATCGTATGAAGTCCGACTATACGTCTGGTCTCGCGAACTCCGGCTTGAGTTGCAACGCAAGAAACACGGCAATTTTTGAATTCTTCAAAATTTGCTTTAAGTATTTCGGTTATCTTAAAAATGTCCTCGCGCAACGTACATTCCGCACGTGTAAAGTCTCGGTTGTCGCAAGCGTTTGTTGCCGCACGAGTAGTGTTTACCGCCACGCATCCGTCTCTCAGCAAAGTGCAGAACCAAGGACCGCCGAAATTAGGCATATCCATAGTTTTTTGAAGCTCAAAAAGCTTTGCACGCATAGGCTCGCTCTGGCAGTTCACGCCTTGTTTGTTATGGTGCATACATTGAAGCAGCTCGCTGTCGGTATCTACGCCCTCAAGGCAAAAATAGAAGCTTGCAGGCTGAAGCGGTGCATCGCCCAGCGGCTGCATCTCAACTCCCGCCATATATGCCAGATCTGCGTCTCCCGTCGCGTCTATAAATACTTTTCCTTCCAACGCCTCGGTCCCGTTTTTGTTTTCAAACAACGCATAACGAACAGCGCCGTTTTCCTTTACACACCCGGATAGATACGAGTGCATATACATATCCACGCCGGCTTCCTTTACCATACGCTGAGCGCAGAGCTTGTACAGCTCCGGGTCAAACGCTATGTTGTTTAACGGCTGTTCTATGAGCGCGCCGCCCATAGCCTCAAGGCGTTTAACGAACTCCCACGGAATTCCTCCGATAACGAGCTCGCCGTTATAATTAAAGACGCTTATAGGTGCCACAAGTCCCGCGGTCGCCATTCCGCCGAAAAAACCGTATTGTTCTATCAATGCGGTGCGCGCGCCCTGTCTTGCAGCAGATATTGCCGCGATAAATCCCGCGGGTCCACCTCCGCAGACTACCACGTCATATGATGCAACTACGGGAACATCCCGTTTAAATTCGATCGTACGCATAAGCTTATTAACTCCTTTCGATCTATTCATTTTTCGTTATAATGATACTACATTTTTTTGATGATGTCAATGATATTTTTAAAAAAGATAATCACATTATTTTTCAATATTTTTTATATCCGACCTTTTACGCAGATGATTGAGAAGATTTTTCAAATATGTCACAAGCGCGTGATACGTCGCGTTACGGTACACAAGGCTGTCGCAGGCATATGTAAATTTTACTTGCGGTGCGTCATCGCCGCAGTCGCGCAAGAGACGCTTTTCGATTTCTTTTTGCATCCTTGATACACCGTCACCGATGGGAATATCGATGTCGATATCAAAATTCAGATTGCCGTATTTTTTACAAACATCGCATATAAATCTATAAATACCGCCGATATAATCGTCGTTTGACTCGCAAGCTCCGATATCTTCGGAAAACACATTCAGCCTTTCCCTCAGCCATATTTCTGTCTCAGAGCCGCATTTGCCGACAGCACCGCAGACCGCCAATGTCATTCCTTTGTTTATACGCAAATAAAATCTTGTGCGATCGGTAAGAGCTTCGCATTGCATACTTACAGTGACTTTTCTGCGCAAACGCTCGGATATCAATTTGACCAACGCTTTGGATTCGGGATATTCGGGCACAAGTTCGACCATTCTATTCGGAGTACATATGCACCCATATGAATTTTCTTTATAAGGCAATATAACGCTTACGGCAAGTATTCTGTAAAGCATCGTAGGCTTCAAACTGTATTCGGAATTAGAAATAAACAGATCGAGATTATGCGAAAAATCCATATCCTTCTTGTAGTAATACTCGCATAATAGAGTGGGATCATACCCCGGTGCGCTCAAGAAGCATCTCCATATATCCGACGATATATCCATCAAAACAAAATATGTATTTCTCTTGAAATAGAGTCTTTGACTTTTCGGACCTTTGGAAGTATGGCTCTTATCCTTGCGCTGTTCTATTATATTGTATTTTAAAAGGAACCGAACAATCACGCTGACGCTCGAGAGACCGAGAGACAGTCGCTCTGCAATTTCATATCTTGTAGCAGAGCCTTTGAGATATATCAGATTCGTTACCGCTCTTAAATTTTTATAGCTTGGAAACTTTGGCATTTATATTCTCCGAAAGAATCGATATATTTAAATACTCCCGTAAAAATGAAAGATCCCGACGCGTCGAAACGTCGGGATCTTTCAGTATGGCGAAGTTTGAAACATCGACGTACCGTTATTATATTTTGCGAGGGGATCCCCGCGCTCTATTATGCCGGTGGCGGGGGTCGAACCCGCACGGTATCGCTACCACCGGATTTTGAGTCCGGCACGTCTGCCAATTCCATCACACCGGCATATCGGTGTACAACGGATAGATTATATCACATTATTTCAAAAAATGCAAGGGGTTATTTGAGATTTTTTTGCTTCGGACGCGCTTTTTTTAAAATTCACTTTCGAAATTCTTCAAAAAAGCGCAATCCACATAAAAATATCGTTTGGCGTCACTTGATTCATATGAAGATACAAGTAAAATATTTATGATATCGACACTCCGCGCTTTATTACCAAAAGGGCTTACGTCGCATATGATTATATAGAATTATTCATTCGGAGGTAATTATGAATTCCAATCAAAACATACCAAACGAAGCGGGAACGGGATTTCTCGTAGTCAAGGTATTTACAGGAAACGAAGCCATCCCTCTCTCCGGAGCTACAGTCACCGTCAGAAACAACGAGCTGAACTCGGATATATCCGGAAATGTCATCACCACTCTTTTCACCGACAGAAGCGGCAACACGGAAAAGATATCGCTCCCTGCCCCGCCTCGCATTCTTTCTCAATCACCGGGAAACCTTTTGCCATTTTCCACGTATAACATAGAAGTTTTTCTTGACAGATATCAAACTACCACATTCCAAAGTGTTCCGATCTTTGACGGCATACTGTCAATTCAGCCCGTGGAGCTGATACCTCGTGCCGAAAACGGAACGAGTGACAATTTCGATCCATACGATCAAAGCTTTTTCGAGTCTCAAGCCCCCGAGCTGTAAAAGAGAAAGGAGATGCTTATGCAACAATCACTTCCCTTCATCCCCGAATACATCACGGTCCATCTCGGAGCTCCGTCGTCAAATGCCGAAAACGTCACCTTACCCTTCGTCGATTACATAGAAAATGTAGCGTCGAGCGAAATATATCCGACCTGGCCCGAAAGTGCCATCAGGGCTAATATTTATGCGCAAATATCCTTTGCGCTCAATCGTATCTACACAGAGTACTATAGATCAAGAGGCTACGATTTCGACATCACGAACAACACCGCATACGATCAGGCATTCGTAAACGGGCGCGACATATTTGGAAATATCAGAGAGATAGTTGCCGAGATATTCAACGACTACATAAGACGGCAAGGCTCGGTACAGCCCTTATTTGCTCAATACTGCAACGGTACTACCGTTACCTGCAACGGACTGTCTCAATGGGGCACGGTTGGACTCGCCGATGATGGTCTTGTGCCATTTGAGATACTTCAATACTACTACGGAGATGACATAGATATCGTTCGCGATACACCGATAATGGGAGCTACACCGTCCTTCCCAACAATTCCGTTACGTCTCGGAAGCACGGGAGATGACGTAAGAAGCATACAGATACGACTTAACAGAATATCGAGAAATTATCCGAGCATACCCAAAATAGCCGCCGCTGACGGAATATTTTCCACCGACACAGAAGAAGCGGTTCGGGAATTTCAGCGCATATTCAACCTTACAGAGGACGGTGTGGTAGGTAAAGCCACCTGGTACGCAATACAAAGGATATACAACGCCGTAAAGCGTATCACCGAAATAAACGCCGAGCCCATAGAAATATCCGAGGTCACAAAGCAATATCCCGGTCCGTTGAGACTCGGAAACAGCGGCGAAGCCGTAAGAATCCTACAATTTCTCATAAACAATCTCTCGGCATATTACAATACTATACCGCCTGTTAACATTGACGGGATATTCGGCGAGGCTACGCAAAATGCGGTCATCAGCGCGCAAAACACCTTTGGACTTCAAGCGGACGGATTAGTCGGCGAACTCACCTGGAATACGCTGTATAACGCATACCGAGGTATAGTTGACACTATACCGACCGTTTACACCGAAGGAAACACGATCCCGTTTCCCGGGGTCTTTCTGAGGATCGGATCGGAGTCGGAAGACGTAAGAGTTCTTCAGGAGTATCTTAACTTTATATCGCAGACCTACACGGAGATCCCGAGAGTAAACGTCACGGGATATTTCGGATCTATGACAGACGAGGCGGTGCGCGCCTTCCAACGCTTGTTCGGACTCGACCCCAACGGCGTAGTAGGCTTTATTACCTGGTCGGAGATAGCGAGCGTATACGACGATCTTTATAACGGATCGCAACTTAATGATGGGCAATTCCCCGGATTTAATGTAGGTGAATGAGTACCGACCGCAGCTAAACTAAAGCAATTAAGGAGCAAAATATGATCAACAGCAATGACCGCAACAGACGCTTGCCTCGCGACAGAGGCGATCAAACTATCGGCAGAGGCAGTCCGAAGCCTGTATATTCAAATAACAGACCGAGAACTTCAAGTATTCAAGCAAATTCCAATCCTCAAAACACACAGGATGCAAGGCAAAGATACGATCCTTCAAGACGGGACCGGTCTCCGTCAAGCATCGAAGGTCATCCAAATGAACAAGAAGCTATACGAAATCTCCAAAGATATCTGCGTCAGCTGTCATTTTTTGACACTGACATTCCCACCGTACCGATCGACGGAATATTTGACTCAGCTACGAAGGAAGCCTTGACGGCATTCCAACGTAAATACGGGCTTGAGCCAAGCGGAACGGCAAATATGGAAACGTGGAATGCCCTGTATGCGGCATATCTCAGCTCGATAGATCGTAATTCCACGCCTTTACCGCTCCCTCTCTTTCCGAGAAATCCGCGCGATTATGCTATACTGCTCGGCGCGGAAAGCTTTCTCGTTATGGCGGTACAATACATACTAAACGAGCTTGCAATACTGAATGACGGATACGAAACTATGCCCATAGAGCAAACGGGGGTATACGACGACAAGACCGAGAGCGCCGTCAAAAGATTTCAGGAGCAAAACGGTCTCGATATCACAGGTAACACGGATATGCAGACTTGGAATATGATGGTAAGACTATTCGACAAGCTGTCCGTCGAATACAGGCAATGATTTGACACGGCATAAATAATATTCTCAAGAGTTGTCAATAATTCCGATAAGAGTTATATATCACAGATCAAGTAAACAGTATGTCTTGATTTGTGACAGATCTACCGTACTTTTATCGGAATATTGACGGCAGAATGGGACAAGCAAAGCATTCTGTCGGGGAGGAAAAAGGCAATATGACAAACAGATTTACTCAGAAGGCGCAGAATGCGCTTAATCGCGCGCTTACTGTTGCGAGTGAAATGGGGCACACTTATATCGGAAGCGAGCATATTTTGCTGAGCCTTCTTGCAGACACAGAATGTGTTGCGGCTAAAATATTGTCGGCAAGAGGGGCAGATATTGAGGCACTCGAGCTGGCGCTTACGGAAATATCTGGAATAGGCAACCGTACATTAATTACCCCCGCGGATATGACACCGAGGACAAAGCATATAATAGAAACGGCGGCACACAGTTCCCTGCAATATGCCCAAAGCTATATCGGTACCGAACACCTATTACTTGCCATTGCAAAAGATAAGCAGTGTATGGGGGCAAAAATACTCGGAGATATGGGAATATCGGTGCGCGAGCTCGAAGATGATATCATAACCTTTCTGTCAAGCGCCCCCGCGCAGTCAAAAAGAGCCCTTATATCCGACAACGACAACAAAAAGTCAAAAAAAGGTGCACAGCAGATCAAAAGCGCTCCAAATCTTTCAAAGTTTGGCAGAGACCTTACAGAGCTTGCAAAAAACGGCAGGATCGATCCGATAATCGCAAGAGACTCGGAGACCGAAAGAGTTATACAAATACTTTCGCGAAGGACAAAAAACAATCCTTGTCTCATAGGTGAACCGGGAGTAGGAAAAACAGCCGTAGTTGAAGGGCTTGCTCAGCGTATAGCGGACGGTACCGTGTGCGACTCACTTAAGGACAAAACAATAGTTACGCTTGACATACCAGGAATGCTTGCAGGTGCCAAATACCGTGGTGAATTTGAGGACAGAATGAAATCCGTAATGGAGGAGATCGCGGCAGACCCGAGTATAATATTGTTTATAGACGAGATACACACTATCATAGGCGCCGGTGCAGCTGAGGGAGCGGTCGATGCGGCAAATATACTGAAACCCGCACTTGCGAGAGGAGAGCTTCAGGTCATAGGCGCGACCACTATTACGGAATACAGAAAGCATATAGAAAAGGACGCCGCGCTCGAAAGAAGATTGCAATCCGTAATGGTGGGAGAACCGAAGCCCGAGCAAGCCATACGTATACTCCACGGACTGCGTGACAAATACGAGGCGCATCACGAACTCAAAATATCGGATGGCGCAATAAAAGCCGCCGTGTATCTTTCGACACGCTATATTCCCGACCGATTCTTACCCGACAAAGCGATAGATCTTATTGACGAGGCGGCATCAAAGCTTCGCATTTCGGCGCATACTATGCCTGCCGAGCTTATTGAAATCGAAAGAGGGATAAGCGAATCCGCGCGAAATAAGGAAGAAGCCATAATATCCCAAGACTTTGAAGGCGCGGCAAGATACCGTGATCTTGAAAAGCAGCTGAAAAAAAGTTATGCGGAATTAAAAAAGCAGTGGGAGAACAACCGTACCTTCGGCGATCTTACCGTCGAAGAAGGGGATATCGCCGAGATCGTAACACAATGGACGGGAATACCCGTGTCAAAGCTTTTGGCGGACGAGGGGCAAAGACTTTTGGAGCTTGAAGACGAGCTTCACCGAAGGGTAATAGGTCAGGATCGTGCGGTAAATGCCGTTTCAAATGCGATAAGGCGCGGCAGAATGGGACTGCGTGATCCAAACCGTCCGATAGGATCATTTATATTTCTCGGTCCGACGGGCGTCGGCAAAACGGAGCTTACAAGAGCGCTCTCATCTATCCTTTTTGGAAGCGAAAACGCACTTGTAAGACTTGATATGTCGGAATATATGGAAAAGCACAGCGTATCAAGACTCATCGGATCTCCTCCGGGTTACGTAGGATATGAGGAGGGCGGTCAGCTTACCGAAAAAGTTCGCAGGACGCCGTACTGCGTGGTACTCTTCGATGAGATAGAAAAAGCGCATCCGGATGTTTTTAATCTGCTTCTTCAAATGCTCGACGACGGAATATTGACCGACTCTCAGGGGCGCACGGTAAGCTTTAAAAACTGTGTTATAATTATGACGTCAAATCTCGGAGCGCCGTCGGCAATAGTCTCGCGCTCTGTCGGCTTTTCGTCTGCGGAGTCAAAGGAAAGCAACTCGGATGAAAGCGAAAAAAGAATGACGGATGCGCTAAAAAAAGCCTTCAAACCAGAATTTTTAAATCGCATAGACGAGATAGTCGTATTTGAGCGATTGAGCCGGGCAGAAACATTACGTATCGCCGAGCTTATGATAGAGAAGGTAAAGCAACGAATAGAGACTCTCGGAATAAGCATCTCATTTGATCCGTCGGTAGCACAGCTGATCTCGGAAAAAGGCTTTGACCCCACATACGGAGCTCGTCCCCTGCACCGTGCAATCGTAAGGCTCATAGAAAACCGCTTTTCCGGATGTATGCTCCAAGGAGAGATACACGAGGGAGATCGCGTCATAGCCATATCGGACGGAGATGAGGTCATTTTTCGCATCGACAAAAGTTAAAAGTCAAAAGATAAAAAGCAAGGATCTCCCCCACGCCAAGAAGATCCGACTTAAAAACGGGGCTGTCTCAATGCGACAGCCCCGTGCGATTTTATAAATATCTATAGAAAAGTGGCGGTTTCACCATACACTGCGAATAAAATACCCGCGTTACGATATTCCGGCTTTAATAAGTGAAGCAATGATATCGTGTCCGTAAGCATTCGGATGAATGTCAAACGACATAATATTCGTACATATGACTGCTTTGCCGACAAATCTTTCGGCTGTATCGACGAGCACAAATCCGTATGCCTCAGCCTTAGCTTTTATAACATCGTTTGCTTTTCCGATATAGTTTTGGACAAACGCCTCGTCAACGAATTTCAATGAAGGTTGAGCAAGCATAGTATCGTTGAGAGGGTCGTAAATAGTCTGAATAACTATCTTTGCTTTCGGAGCAACCTTCTTTATCTCCTCGTTTATTTTATCGAGATTAGAAGCAAAATTGTCGATCAGTGCCTGCATGGAATCATCTATCGAGCTCTTCTTTGCGGCATATGAATTTCTGAGCGTCTCGGTCGCCGCCTCATCGGCTGTCATAAGCGACTGTACAAGCGCGGCTCCCTCTTCAAGAGAAGATATACTCGCCCCCATAACATCCGCAAGTGCCGCAAAAAGAGGCAACATAAGATCGTTTCCGCCCGCGGTCACAAGTACGAGATCGGCATCCTTAAGAGTTGCGGAGTTGGCTTTGATCTTGTTAAGGATATCATTGGATTTATATCCGTCTACCGCAAGATTGAAAAAGCTCTCGCCATAGTTAAGATCATATTCTTTTGCGATCGCGTTGGCAAAATTCTGAACTGTTTGATTTGACGAGCCCGCTACGTAGTTTGCAAGACCGTAACCGGATGATATCGAGTCACCTACGACTACGAGCTTTTTGTACGAACACGTATCAGCCGGTTCGGTAGTCGATTCTGTCGCGCTCTCAGTCGGTGCTTCGGTGGGAGCCTCGGTAGGCGCCTCAGTGGGCTCATCGGTCTTTTCTGTCGGTTTGTCCGTTGTCTGCACATCGTTGGTATTCGTACTTTCATCTGTGTTCTTTTCCGTATTGCCGTCGTCGCACGATACAAGCGACAGAAGCATAGCGAATATCAGCAAAAATACGATCAGAATAGAAGCTGTTCTTTTCATTCAATTACCTCTCTTGTATAAAATTATGGAGTATTGAGATACGAAGGTGCTTTACCTGACGTCATTTTTTAAATCGTCTTCCCGTGCTTTCAAGGAAGAGTCTGAGTGCAAGTGTCCAATCTGTCTGGATGATATCATAGCCTCGGTCGACAAGCCAGCCCCATCCGCCCTCGGGATCATACGCCAACGAATAGTCATCCGAATGACCGCCGGCGAGCTGTCTCTTATAGTTGTAGATAATACCGTTTGACCAAACGAGCTTACCGTCGGCGTGCAGTTTGTCCGCAAACGCCTGCGTTCCTATGTCGTTATTCTCATCGTCAAAAACGAGCTCCACACCCACATAATTTATATTTCTTCCCTTGAGCATCTCATGTATTCCCTCATCTTTTTTGATAATGGGAAGATACGGAATTTCGGGAGCATAAGATTCGATAATATCAAGGAACTCTTTTTTGGGCGCTGTCTTGACAACTATCTGATCGAGCATATCGTGACGTCTTATCGCGTCCGAGATCTCTTTGGGGAACTCCCAAAATTTATCTATATTGATAAAGCAACGATTTTTGTATCTTTCAAATATTTCATCGAGAGTACAAAGTCCCCATTCGGTCGGGGTTCTGTCATAGTTAACGTAGCGAAGCTCCTTTATTTCGTCATCGTGCATATCGCGTATGCAGCAGTCCTTGTAAAGATGTATCGGCTCCATTTTGGGATGGAAGCTGTACAGTGTTCCGTCTGCGCTCATATTGGCGTCTATCTCGATCATATCTGCGCCGTGTGACAGCGCGATATCATAAGCCGCAATAGTGTTACAGGGTATATTTCCTCCGCTTGCTCCTCTGTGCGCCGCGATGATGATCCTTTCGGATGCGGCTTCTCTTAAATTCATTGCCATTGCCTTAATATTCCTTTCTTTATCATTTTTACGCTTTAATTATATCATTGTTATTCGATTTTTGCAATATATTTTTCAAATATTGAGCTAAAAAAATGCAGGATCGCTTTTTGCTCTTGACAAGAGAAAGAAAAATTGTTAGAATATATCCGTAAATACTCACATTGGAGGAAAATCATGAAAATTCCAAGCCAATTTTCACGATCGACGAGGATGCAATCGCTGATCCTTGTCTTGATTCTGTTGATTTGTTCATTGTCTCTGCTCTGTTCGTGCGATAACAATGAGCCAAAAGACACCTCTCAGCTGACCGATACAAACGAACCGTCACAAAGTGACTCCGAGAGTGTTACCGATCAGAGCACGGAGGAACCTTCAAACTCGAAAACACCTACCGAAACCCCAACAGAATCATCAACAGAAACAAACGAAGAACCGAAGGAGGACGCCGCAATGTTGCCAGATAAAGTAACAGATTACGTTGCAAACAACCCGGAGAATATGAAAGCTCTGTGGATATCGCAATTTGACCTTGCAAGTGTTTATGCCGCTAATAAAAGTCAAAGAAGCGAGGAAAGCTTTACAAAGTTAATAAAGAAGATCCTTTCAAACACAGTCGAAAATGGGTTTAATACAGTGATAGTTCAGGCAAGACCATACGCGGACAGTATGTACCCTTCCGAGGTATATCCTCAATCACGCTTTATAAACGGTACATACGGAAAATATTGTTCATATGATCCGTTTGCCATAATAGTTGAAGAGGCACATGCGCTCGGTCTATCGGTACAGGGATGGATAAATCCTATGAGATGCATGACGACCACCGAGATCAAGTCGGTCGGAGACGAATATAAGATCAAACAATTTTACAATGATTCAACGAAAAAAGGCAAATATATCGTTGCCGTAAACGGCTATTACTATTTAAATCCCGCATACCCCGAAGTCAGACAGCTCATAGTTGACGGTGCAAAAGAGCTTATGGAACATTATGAGCTCGATGGTTTGCATATGGATGACTACTTCTATCCAACAACGGAAAACTCATTTGATACAGCCGCAAGGAAAGAATACAATACAGAAAAATTGAGTGTAAAGGACTTCCGCCGTGAAGCTTTAAACAAGCTTGTTTCCGAGCTTTATGCGGCAGTCAAAGAGGTTCGCCCCTCTGCCCTCTTCGGCATCAGCCCATCGGGCGTTATGAATACGGTATATGAGTCACACTGTGCGGATATATATACTTGGTGCAAAGACGAGGGATACATAGATTACATATGCCCTCAGATCTATTTCGGATTTGAGCACGCCACCTGTCCGTTTGACAAGACGTTTGAAAAATGGTTCGATATAATAAAAAATCCGAACGTTAAGCTGTACGTCGGAATATCTCTCGGAAAGGCTAAATCCAAGGTTGACAATTATGCAGGCTCGGGCAAAAATGAGTGGGCAGAACATGATGACATAATTTTGCGTGAACTTCAATATCTTTCCGAAACGCAGAAATGCGATGGCGTGGCATTCTTTTGCTACCAATATTTCTATAATCCGGGCAATGGGACTTCAGTCTCGGAAACCCAAAAAGAGCGTGACAATTTCATACCGTATTTAAAGGATATGTTTAATTAACACAAAATTATACGACGGGCTGCCGCACTGATGCGCGACAGCCCGTTTTTCATTCACTGATCAATTTCTTACAATTGCTGACAATCTTAAATATTGTAATTATCAGTTATAGTTACCGCATCCGCAGCCACAGCCGTTGCTGCTGTTGGAGCAGGTGCCGTTACCGCAAGTAAGAAGAAGGAATACAACTATGAGGATCCAAATGCAGTTGTTATTAAAAAGATCGCAAAGACAGTTCATACTATTTACCTCGTAATTAATTTGATTTTGAGGAATTGTCATCCTCGATATCATTTTATGTCGATAAATAAATATTGCCACTGCTTTTTGAGCTTTTTTGCCGTTACACGGTCTTACTCTGCCGATCCGCCCCTATCTTCTGTGTCGGGATGAAGCGTCAAAGAATCCGTATTCAAAAAATCATATGCCCTTATGAGGGTATCTGTCGGTATGTCCACATAGTCGTGACATTTAGTACACCTTACTCTTATGCAGGATTCGAGCACCTCGACCTCGTATTCGTTGTCGGTGTTATGCTCACCGCAACTGCAACGAATGGCTCCCGCCTCGTCGAGATCGTGTATCACGAACATAATAATGTCGTATATCTGAGGATCCGTAAAGACCTTCTCCGATTCCTTATGAAGAGACTCAAAGCTTTCAATTCCGTTTTCTTCGAGCATATCGAGAAGTGCAAGTTCGCTTCTCGCAAGTTCCGCCTTTACGTGATTTTCATCCCCTATAAAGCATACTTCCACCCCGGAATACGGGCAAGAAAGCGTAAACATCTCTTTATCGAAAAACACAGAGGGACTGAGCACAAAATTATGAGGCTTTGGACAGATGATACACGGAACATTCAGACGTATCTTTTTATCATTTGTGTATACTATTGACATTTCGCTTTTTCCGCAAGGGCATTTAAGCTTTACCATATCTGCACTTAAAGTAAACAGCCCCACGATACTAATTACGCCGCCGCCGCAATGAGGGCAACGATATGCTACTGTCGTTTGCTTGGAATCAAGTACCATCATTCATTTCCTTATCAGTAATATTTTTGGGGTAGCGCACAGGAATTCTGTCTTTTTCAGTATATGCCGTGCCGTTACCTATTGTCTTTTGTTTTGCTTTTTGAGATCAAGAACCGAATTCGATCTTTTTTATAACATTATTTTTAACCTTTACGTGTACGGTATCCTGTGCGTTCTCGTACCAATCCGTAAATTTCTTTTCAATTACCGCATTTCTGGCTTGAGCGATCGAAAGAGGCTCTCCGTCTTCGGCATAATAGAATATATGTAGACCGTAATCACTCTCCACTATCTCGCAATCTCCGATCTTTCGTCCGTCCGCATATATCCATTCATCTATAAGACTTATCATATCGCCCTTTGCAACATTTTCGTAAAATATAGTTTTATCGTTGCTGTTTTCCTTCGCAACATTCTCAAACCTTTCGGGCGTAAGCGTCTCAGACATAAGATTCGCCAAGACCTCATCGGCTTTCTTTTTCATAGTGTCTTCATTGTAATCATAGTTTTCGTTATTAAAAAGAATGTGTCCGAGACGTCTTGTCAAAGTCGTATCATCCGATTCGCTCATAGATGCAAGCTCTGCGTTGATCTCTTCTTCCGTTACCGATCCTTCAAAAGAATCGTTCAGATATTCGGAATATTTACTTGCGAGAGTCTCACACTCTAAAATATTCTGCAAATCCGCCTCGGTAATCTTGTAGTTATAAAGATACTCCAAATATTGATCAAGGGTCATATTCCCTGCCGTAACGCCCGCAATTCTATACTCCGACAAAGTACTTTCGATATTTGCTCTGTCGGTATCATCAATATCTATACCCGCACGGGCAGCTTCTTCGCAATATATGAGAAGCGATACTAATTTATCGGTAGCTCTGTTAACCAACATATCATACCATGTAGTCTCACCTTCGTATATCATTTCATCAAGCTCAAGATTTTCATCATAGCCGTGCTCTTCCATTTCTTCTTCGGTAATAGTACCGGCACACATTATCATATAGTACACAAATGCACCGTCACTGAAGCCGTAATGCTCACCTGCGATGACACCATCGACATACTCTACCTTACTGCACGAAACCGTACTGAAACATATAACGGCAATAAGTAACAGAGAAAGTACTTTTACGGCAATGCCACTCATTCTCTTTTCATTATGAAACATACTTATTATTCCTTTCGGTAATTGATCTATTACTGCAATTAATATCCAATATTATCCTTACTATACAAAACGGCACGGAAGTGATCCGTGCCGTTTTGCAGTTATTTACCGGTAATGACTTTCGATCACCGGATCGAACAATATTTTATTGTGATCAAAGAGTAATGTTTGAGATCGCCTTGTCGTTTACGGTTACCTTGAACTCTTCGCTCTTAGCTTCAAACCAATCTTCCATCTCAGCGGATATAAAGTCGGATTTAGCGCACTCATACCAATACTCGTGACCGTCGCCGTTGTAGTACATAATGTGCCAGCCGTAGCTTGTTTCTACAAGTCCCGTGTCACCTATCTTTCTTTCAACGCCCTCGTAATCGCCGAGGCTAAAGAGCCAATCGTTGAAATTATCTTCCATAGTGCCTTCTTTTACGCCTTCGTAGAATACGCTGGAATCTGCGGTATACTCCTCGCCGAGCTTTTCAAAGGCATCCTTTGTCAACTCACCGGCAAGATACTCATCAAGGATCTTCTGAGCTTCCTTCTTAGCTTCATTCATCTCATCTTCATCGTCGTCATCAGCTTCGAAAAGAATATGACCTACGTTCTTTGTGGGAGATTCGTCAAGTGCGGAAGCCTTAACAAGATAAGCAACCGTTACGGTATACTTTCCGGACTTCTCTTCATCTTCCTCGCTTGTAGCGTTTGTAAAGATATCGCCTTCCTTAGCGGCAGGAACAGGCTCCTCGTCCTCTTCGTCCTTATCGTCCTCATCCTCGTCGCTCTCGTCGTCATCATCGGCAACATTCTTTACCTCAGTACCGAAGATCCACTTTCCAAGCTCGGAAGTAATGTTATAAGCGCCACCCTCTGTAAGAGCCTTTTCCATAGCGGTTTCGACGGTTTTCTTAACATCCTCTTCGATTTCTTTAAGAACAGCTTCTTCGGCCTCTGCATCGGTAGCATCCTTGTTCTTATCCTTATACTCCTCAAGTCTCTTGGTGTACTCGGATTCCTTCAAGGTCTCATACTCTTCATCGTGAATTATTTTTTCAAGTGCTTCCTTGAACGCGTCGTATGTCTCTGTTGCCTTCAAAGTCTCAGCATATCCGTCATACTTAGCCTTGAGAGCCTCGTATTTCTCCTCTGCTTCCTTCTTTGCAGCTTCATATTCCTCAGTTGTTTCGTAATCGGCTTCCTTCAATTCCTTGTTTGTTGCGGTCCAAGTAAAGCTCATATAATCCGCAACAAGGTAATTTGTGATATAGTCTTTTACTTGCTTGTCTACATCATCATCTGTTACGCTGTCTTTGATCTCGTCGTATTTAATCTCGGCGTACTTAGCATAAAGCTGAATAAGCTCAAGGCAACTGCGAATGTCCTTCTCCTTCACGCCGCTGCCGTAAGCTGCGGTTATGTATCCGGAAAGAGAATATCCGTTGGAGTTTGCACTCGTCTCGATAGCATCGATCGCCTTCTCGATAGTTTCGATATCATCGTCCTCAAGTTTAATACCTGCGGCGTTTGCTGCCTCGCAGTATACGAGATACTGTTCGATCTCCGATGTTGTAATATCCATAAAATAATCAAACCAAGTATCGTTCGCATCTTCCGTCATACTGCAAAGCTGATCTTTAAGAGACTTTGAAAAATCAAGTCCGAGATAACTTGCGATGGAATAATACTGATTGTAAAACGTGTTGACTTGTGCATTGTAAAAATACTTGAGCATAGAACCGTTTACTTTGTAGTTATTCGTAGACATTACTATTTTGGAGCGGTCTGTTACACCCGTATCAACTATTACCGATAAAATTATGCAGCATACAAACAGTAAAGCGACTACTACACCGCCTACAACGGCAAGCTTGTTTGTCTGTTTACCCTTGTTGCTTGCTTTAGATTTTGCATTTCCCATTTTTCAGAACCACCTTTATTTTTTCTGATGTTTTTTGACTCGTGTGCGCACACGGCGCACACGAGCAGATTATATTATACTCATTTTGCGTGATGAATGTATGAACTTCAATTGAATATTAACTAAATTTTCAACATTTTTTTAATAAAACGTCTTCTTTTTTAGCCCTATCGGTGCCTCAGATGATAACCGGAAGTATCATGGGATTTCTGTGGGTTTCATTGAAGAGATATTTTGATATCTCTTCTTTCAGACGCGCCTTGATCTGCATCTCGTCTATATCTCCCCAAGCTCCCAAGTATTCCTCAATTATATTGACCGACAAACGCTTAACGTCATCCATAAGCTCCTCGGATTCTTTCACGTAAACAAATCCTCTCGACACGATATCCGGACCCGAAATTATCGTTCTGCTCATAAAATCAATAGCCGCAACTATCATAAGCAATCCGTCCTCGGCAAGATGTCTGCGGTCGCGTAGAACGATATTGCCGACGTCGCCGACGCCGTAGCCATCGACCATTACCCTGCCGGCAGGAACCGTCCCCACAAAGCGAGCTCCCTTTCGGTCTATCTCAAGCACTTTACCTATATCTGAAATAAATATTCTGCAAGGATCTATTCCGAGCGACTCGGCAAGCTCTTTGTTGGCGGCGAGATGGCGATATTCACCGTGTATCGGCATAAAGAACAGGGGCTTTGTCAACGCCTGCATAAGCTTAAGTTCTTCTTGGCACGCGTGACCGGAAACGTGAAGTCCGGCATCCGCATCGTGAAGCACGTTGACCCCCTTGCGGCAAAGCTCATTTATTATCCTTCCGATGAGCTTTTCATTTCCCGGGATCGGGCTCGATGAGAGCACAACCACGTCGTTCGATCCGAGCGTTACGGGAGTTCTCTCCGAAAACGCCATTCTGTACAACGCCGACATGGGTTCGCCTTGACTTCCCGTTGTAATGATCGTAAGCTGTTCGGGATTATACTTCTTGATCTCGCTTATATCGATAATCGTGTTTTTGGGGAATGTCATATAGCCGAGCTCGGTCGCCGCTCCGACGATGTTCAGCATACTTCTTCCCATCACCGCAACCTTTCTGCCATACTTTGCACTCAGATCAATGACCTGCTGTACTCTGTGTACATTTGATGAGAATGTCGCTATAACGACTCTTTTATCGCTGTGCGTCGTAAAAATATATTCAAGCGATTGTCCCACTTTACGCTCCGACGGGGTATATCCCGGTCTTTCCGCGTTTGTCGATTCGCACATAAGCATCAAGACGCCCTTGTTTCCGAGTTCGCCGAGTCGTGTCAGATTCATCATCTCGCCCTCGATAGGCGTAAGATCCAGCTTAAAATCTCCCGAATGTATAACGACACCGAGCGGAGTTGTTATGGCAAGGCAACAAGCGTCAGCTATTGAGTGATTTACACGTATAAATTCAACGCTGAAGCAACCGAGCTTCACGACGTCCCCCGCGCTTACTACCTCAAGCTGTGGAACATACGAAAGTTCGTTCTCTTTTTCCGAAAGCTTGTTTTTTATTATTCCTATGGTCAGCTTAGTACCGTATACCGGCGGGTCTATCTCTCTCAGAACATAAGGAATCGCGCCTATGTGATCCTCGTGTCCGTGGGTCAAAAGTATTCCCCTGATCTTTTCCCTGTTCACCTGAAGATACGACGTATCCGGTATAACAAGATCTATACCCGGCATATCCTCATCGGGAAATCCGAGCCCGCAATCTACGACTATCATATCGTCTCCGTACTCGAGAACGGTCATATTCTTTCCTATCTCATTAAGACCGCCCAAAGGTATGATACGAAGCTTTTTGGTTTCTCTTTTTGACATATAATCTCCTTTTCGGTTATTTGATAATCTTTTTCTTTAAATCGGTCTTGAAATGCCGTTTATGCAATATCTCACAGCCCAAAACGGATATGCACAGGCATCTCATATGTAAATCTATTTAATTAAAAGCACAATTACCGCCGCACCGTTTTATTCGATGCGGCGTTAACAATATCATTCAATATTTACCACGAAGCAAATATGCGTACTCGCACCGACGCTCTTGCCGCGTATCGGCAACAAAACCGTACCGACCACGAAAGTGACGTCATCGAAATACGCCGGTGAAAGATTTTCTGCATTGATTATATCATAAATTTACCTTTATGTCAATACTTTTACAGCAAAGTATCGCAACGGCAAGGATCTGCTAAATGTGAAACACGAGAACAAGGAGCACCGCTATCCCAACGCCGCAGATAAAACCTGCCAAAAATTTCATAACATCATCGAAGACCGCGCGCCTCAGCTTTTTCTTATTTGCCGATGCGTCGTTTTCCGTTTCGTTTATTATTCTCATAGCCTCGCTGACCATATCCTTTTCTTCCGCCGTATCGACCCGCTCCTTTTCGGGACGAATAACGAAATAAGCACTTTCAAACATTTCGTCAGCTCCTCCGCGTATCATTATCATTTTCCGTTGACAACCTTTGATCACAACAATTCACTTCCTTTCGCCGTTTCCCTACGCATATGTAGAGTTCAAGCATATTATTGACCGCCTTATATTCACTTAAAACACAAACGACTGATAAAGCAGGAAAAAAATATGCCGAAGATCAGTGCCGCAATCGCGCAAGGAAACGCATATCTCGTCTTTTTTACCCCAACAGAGGAAAAATAGACCGCAATAATATACACCGTAGTATCCGAGCTTCCCATAATCACCGATGCGCAAAACGAAATAAATGTGTCCACTCCGACGTCGGCAATCAGATCACTGTACATAGCCAGCGAAGCACTTCCCGAAAAAGGTCTCATCACCAATAGCGGCAGAAGCTCGGACGGTACACCGAGTGCATCGGTAAACGGACGTATGAGCTCTCCGACGGCAAGCGGAAGTCCCGATGCGGAAAGCAATTTTACCGCGCAAAGCAACGCCGTAAGCGTGGGAAGAAGCTTTACAGCCGTATGAAGTCCGTTCTTAGCTCCATCCGTAAACTCGGAGAAAAGATCCTTTTTCGGCATAAGCAATATAAGCACGGCGCATATAAGCAAGACCGACGGGATCGCAAGTTTGGATAAGGTATCGGATAAAGCGCCGAATACTCTCATAATCTTTCCTCGTATGCTCTTGGGGACGGAACGACCATCTTTTTCGCTTTTCCTAAAGTGATCGAGCACAGTCGAGTAATGATGAGCGAAAACAGCGAGGTTGCGGCGGATGATATTATCACGGGAATGACTATCGCGAACGGAGCCCTCGCCCCGGAAGCGTTTCTCAATGCTATCAAAGTAGTGGGTATGAGATTAAGCGGTGCGGTATTCAATACCGTAAGAGTTATCATATCATCGGTCGCCGTGTCCTTATCGGGATTATGATTCTGCATTTTTTCAAGTGCCGACAAGGCAAGCGGTGTTGCCGCGTTGCCTATTCCGAGCATATTGGCACTGATGTTTGAGCATATCTCCTCGCTCCCCTCTCCGTTTCTGTAAGTTTCGGGGAAAAAGCATTTGAAAAACGGAGACAAAGCCTTTGAAAGCCTTCCGACCGCTCCCGCTTTGAGTAATACCTGCATAATGCCGTTCCAAAGACACATCATTCCGCAAAGTGAAAATGTAAGCTCGACAGCGCCCGCGGCACCTTCGATCACAGCTTTTGACAATTCCTCGATATTTCCAACCGCAATACCGAAAATTATCGAAACAATACATATCACCGAAAACACCTTTGACATCATATCCGATTCGCCTCCGATCATAAAAAGTTCGTACAATTCCGACCGTGTTTCTGCCTCATTGATCTTTACGATACATTTTTTCGACAAATAAATTACAATTTACACAAA
>CAZZFP010000017.1:0-24577 GCA_964653575.1 uncultured Lachnospiraceae bacterium | reverse complement strand
TCGATCCTTTCGGAGGATATGATAGCCGATGAGGCAAGCCCCGCGTTGGCAGACATAAGACGTAAGATCAACGCCTCAAACAACCGTATAAGAGAAATGCTTCAGCATTACACGAGCGGATCCTATTCAAAATATCTCCAAGAAAACATTGTGACTATGCGAGGCGGACGCTATGTTATCCCTGTCAAGGTAGAGTGCAAGGGCGAGGTCAAGGGCCTCGTTCACGACACGTCTGCCTCGGGAGCTACCGTCTTTGTCGAGCCTATGCCCGTTGTTGAAGCGAACAACGAGCTCAAAGTGCTCCGTTCAAAGGAAGAGCACGAGATAGAGCGTATCCTCTCCGAGCTATCGGCGGCGATATCCGAAAAATCCGAGATATTGGTGTACGACTACGAAAACATCAATACGCTCGCGTTTTGCTTTGCTTGTGCGGAATTTTCGTCAAGACTCAGAGCCACAGCACCCGAGATAAAAGAAAACAAGCGCGTAATAGATCTTGTTCGCGCAAGACATCCGCTGATAGACAAATCAAAGGTCGTACCCGTAAGCGTTTCGATCGGAAACGGCTACGACGCGATAATAATTACGGGTCCCAATACGGGAGGAAAGACGGTAACGCTCAAGACCTTGGGACTCTTTGCCGTTATGACGCAATCGGGGCTTCACATTCCCGTTGACGACGGCTCGCAGATCTGCATTTTCGACCGTATCCTTGCCGATATCGGAGACGATCAAAGCATTGAGCAGTCCCTTTCCACCTTTTCGTCTCATATGGTCAACATAGTAAAAATAGTTGCTAATTTGACGCCGAATTCACTTGTGCTTTTTGATGAGCTGGGAGTTGGAACAGATCCCGTTGAGGGTGCGGCACTCGCTACCGCGGTGATCGAGCACGTAAGAGAAAAGGGCGCGATATGCGCCGCCACGACGCACTATGCCGAGCTGAAGGCGTATGCGCTCAACACCAAAGGCGTCAGAAACGCCTCGTGTGAATTTGATGTCGAGACCTTGCGTCCCACGTACAAGCTCATCATCGGCACGCCGGGCAAATCCAACGCATTTGCGATCTCCACAAAGCTCGGACTTCCCGACAAGATAGTTGAAAAAGCCAAGACGCACGTCAGTCGCGACAGCAGAAAATTCGAGGACGTGATAGGCGAACTTGAAAGAACACGTCTTGAAATGGAGCGTGAACGAGATGAGCTTCGCAAATCTAAGGAAGAGCACGAAAAGTTCAGATCAAAGACCGAGGCCGAAATAAAAAAGAAGCTTGAGGTCGCCGAAAATGAGCTTGAAAAGGCTCGCAAACAGGCTGTAACTATGGTAGAAGGTGCGCGAGCATCGAGCAACTTCGTTTTTGAACAGCTTGAAAAAGCAAAAAAAGCCAAAGACACAGACAAATTCGGTTCCGAGCTTGAAGCCGCGCGCCGCGCGGTGAGAGCACACCTCAGAGAGCACGCGGATGAGATAGATCCCGTATATCCCGAGATCCCCGATGACGACTACGAGCTTCCCCGCCCTCTCAAGATCGATGACGAGGTATTTCTACCCGAGCTTGATCAAAACGGAAGAATCGCAACGTTACCCGACAAAAGCGGAAACGTATTCGTATTTGTCGGAGCTATGAGAATAAAGACGAAAGTCAGATCAGTCCGTCTTATCGAAGGCGAGTCGGTATATAAAGACGCTTCGAACGTCAAGCGTCCCGTTTCCACGTTTACGGCTGATCTGTCGCACGGTATCAAGAACGAGATCGACCTGCGCGGACTTACGGGCGAGGAGGCGTGGTTCAAGGTCGATAAATATCTTGATTCCGCTATTCTGGCGGGCTTTGGCACGGTACATCTTATCCACGGCAAAGGAACGGGTGCGCTCAAAAATGCACTTTGGAAATATCTCAAGTCCGATAAAAGGATAAAGAAATTCCGCATAGGTCAGTACGGTGAGGGAGACGGCGGTGTTACCGTGGTCGAGTTAAAATAAATTGGTGCTGGAGCAAGAAGAATATTAAATTCGACGTAAAGCTCGATTTTATTATACAAATCAACAATTTTTCGCAATTTTTTCAAAAAAAGCGCATTTAATCTTTTCAAATATCAAAATATATGTTATAATAGGCTATAACCGAGTTTAAAATCAAATAGTATCTATGATCTCAATATGGAGGAGTACAATGAAAGAAACACTTTACGGCGAACTCAGCATTATCGGAATGAAAGGCTGCGAACAATTTGTTATGCAGGTGGACAGCTACCTCAAACAATGGCGTCGCTATGAGGATTCCGAAACATTCATAACCAAGGCGGACTGCCCGAGATTCGGCACAGGCGAGGGCAAGGCTATGATAAAAGAATCCCTCAGGGGTCACGACCTCTACATAATCTGTGATACCTTCAATCACGGTGTAACGTATGAAATGTACGGTCAGCAGGTCCCTATGAGCCCCGACGATCACTATGCAGATCTCAAGAGAATCATTGCCGCCAACGCCGGCAAAGCCAGAAGAATAAATGTCATTATGCCTATGCTTTATGAAGGCAGACAGCACAAGAGATCTACCAGAGAGTCACTTGACTGTGCGCTTATGCTTCAGGAGCTTACCTCTATGGGTGTTCAAAACATCATCACCTTTGATGCACACGACGCCAGAGTGCAGAACGCTATTCCTTTGCACGGATTTGATGACGTAAGACCCACATATCAGATGACCAAGGCACTTGTAAAACACGTTCCGGATATAAGGATCGACAACGAGCATCTTATGATCATTTCTCCCGATGAGGGAGCTATGGGGCGTTGCATGTATTATTCATCCGTGCTGGGACTCGATATCGGTATGTTCTACAAGCGTCGCGACTACTCCACTGTCATAAACGGAAGAAACCCCATCGTGGCACACGAATATCTCGGAAGTGACATAAAGGGCAAGGATGTGGTCATCGTTGACGATATGATCTCCTCCGGTGACTCGCTCATCGACGTTGCCACCAAGCTTAAGGCCAAAGGCGCAAAGAGAATATTCACATTCGCTACATTCGGTCTGTTCACGGATGGACTTCAGAAATTCGATGAAATACACCAAAAGGGCGTTATAGATCTTATCTTTACCACCAACCTCGTTTACCGCGCTCCCGAGCTTCTTACAAGAGAATGGTACAGAGAGGTAAATATGTGCAAGTATGTCTCGTACATCATAGATAACTTGAATCACGACGCCTCCATCAGCACACTTCTCAACCCCGTAACAAGAATTCATTCGTTGCTTGAAAGACATCTTGCCGAGATAGAAGAAAGCAATGACTGATGTCAAAATATCTGATAAATTCAATTAAGTTCGGATAAACAAATATCGGCTGAGCCGAAAGCTTTTGTAAGCTTTTGACCCAGCCGTATTTTGTTATTTAAAATTTATTATTTAAAGCTCAAATCGACTACAACGGGAGAGTGGTCGGAAATGGCAAGCGAGCTCTTATCGGTAAGTATTTTGTGTGTATAGACCGTTACAAGAGAGGTATCAACGAACACGTGGTCTATCGGAAGCTTGGTGCTCGGTGCCTGACCGGGGCTGCCGTGTCCCGAGCTTACGCCGGTAGAGCTGCTTACGGTAGCCGCGTTGATAGCATCGGTAAATACCTTTTCAAGCATCTGTATTGATTCGTGTGTGGCGTTGGAGTTGAGGTCTCCCGTAAGGAATACCGGAATATTGCCGTATTTATCCTTAACGGCTTGTGCGCGCTCAAGCATCTGTCTTGAGTTATCGTTTCTCCACTGCACGCCTTCTACCGCGTTCGTATATCCGGCGGGAAGGTCATAGCTGCTCGAGACCAAAGCATAGTGAGCATTTACGACGGCAAATCTCTTACCCGTTTTGATATCCTCAAACACTGCCCAGGTAAGGGATTTGGTATTCGTCTTTGTATATCTTGAGTCGAAGAAATACGAGCCGCCTTCAACGACCGTATATTTATCTTTACGGTAAAGTATGGGTGTATAGGGAGCAATATTCTTGTCGTCCTGCACGGTTACTGCCGAGCCGTAAAAGTCAGAAAGCGCCTTCACAACTGCGGTCTGCCCCTTGGCGTTACATTCCTGAATTCCTATGATATCGGGAAGATATTCAAGATATTTTGCCACGATAAGCTCGGCTCTGTCTTCGATACCGTCAATAAGAATATTATTGCTCATAATTCTGAAGGTAGCTCCGTCGGCAAGCGTATACTTTGCCAGCTCGACCGTGCCACTTTTAAGAGAGCTCGGAAGCTCAAGCTCGACGTTTCCGCTGAGACCCGCATTTTTGTAGTACTCGTACAGCTTATCTCCGAATCTTTGAAGAGCGATCGTCGAACCACCGTCTATAAATACCCTATTGCGCATAACATTGCATTGGTATTCATCGACCGCAAGTGTCTTTACTTTGTCGGTGCCGAGACCGTCACCGATGACTATCTCGCAGGCATCCTCTCCAGCCGAGGCTCTTACCTCAGCGGTAAGCGTCACACCGTAAAGCTCGCGAACGGCTTTTATGATACTCTCGGCAAGATCCGAGCATTTGCTCTTCGAGCTCATTACGATCGAAAACTCGGAAATATCGTGTCCGCCTATGGTGAGCTGCTTGATATCGTATTCGTGGTCGTAGCGCACAAGCTCGCCTTCGGCAAGCTCAAGCGTTTCTCCCGTGATATAAGTCTTGAATTTTTCGACCGCCGCTATCGTCGCGCTGTCGTTTCCGCCTACGATGACCAGCTTCCCGTTGCAAACGGTTATTACGTAATCGTCGTAAGCAAGCCCTTCGGCACACTGTTTGCTTTCGGGGCGGTTGGTATCTCCCACAAGTATCTCGTACTTAGGAAAAACGTAGTTGGGATTGGCGGTGTTGTATCGATCTGTCTTAAGCTCGATATCCGCATCCGTTTTGTTCTTGAAAAGACGCTTCAGCGTGCTTGCCGCATTAAGTATCTCGTCGGAAGCAAACTCGGGCATTACAATGGCATACTCCGTGCCTCCGCCGGTGACAAAAACATATTTTTCCGGCTCGGTATCGGTCTCGGCAGGATCCGTAGAGCCTCCCGACTCGGTATCACTGTCAGTCTCATCAGGCATTTTTGTCGGATCGTTACACGCGACAAACGCCGTGGTAAGCAATGCTAAGCTCAATAGGATCAATAATGCTCTGAGTATTTTTTTCATTTCGTTTCTCCACCTAAATATAATGTGCGATTGTATTTTTTCGAAGGAACTTTTTTAGATAAAATCGATATCATTTAAAGCTCAGATCCACTACAACGGGAGAGTGATCCGAAATTTGAAGAGAACTGTTATCCGTAAGTATCTTATGCGTATAAACGTTTACCGTAGAGGAATCGACGAAAATGAAGTCTATCGGAGTTTTGGAAGTTGCAGATGCACCGGGAGAATTATGGTATGAGCCGATATTCGTTGAACTGCTTACGGTTGCAACATTCATCGAATCGTCAAATACATCTTCAAGCATCTTGATCGCCGTCTGATTTTTGTTTGCATTGAGATCTCCCATAAGGAACACGGGAGTGTTTGCACCGTATGTATCTTTAATAATCTGTGCGCGCTCTATCATCTGCCTTGAGTTATCCTCGCGCCACTGAGCTCCCTGCACCGCGTTGGTATATCCGTCGGGAAGATCATATTTGCTCAATATCAACGAGTAATGGGCGTTTATGACTCCGAAGCGCTTGCCGGTCTCAAGATCCTCGAACACTGCCCAGGTCAGTGCCTTGGTGTTCGTTTGTGTGTATCTGGAATCAAAGAAATAGGATCCGCTGTCAACGACCTTATATTTATCCTTGCGGTAAAGTATGGGGGTATAAGGTGAGATATTTTTATCGTCTTGAACCGATACCGCCAAGGCATAGAAGTCGGAAAGCTTTTTGACCACGGTTGTATAACCTGTGGAATTGCACTCCTGAAGTCCTATTATGTCGGGAAGATATTCAAGATACTTGGCAACGATCAGATCCGCACGATCGGCAATTCCGTCAACAAGTATATTGTTACTCATAATTCTGAATGTCGCGCCATCGGCGAGCGGATATTCGGATATCGAAACGCTCTCTGTCTTGGGAGAGGAAGAAAGCTCTACATCAACGTCTCCTTTGAGTCCCGATCCTGTATAATGCTCGTATATCTTGGTTCCGAGCTTTTGCAACGCAAGAGTCGATCCGCCGTCTATGAATACCTTGTTCCCGCTTACGTATACGGCGTATTCGTCAACGGAGAGCTTCGGCATCTTGTCGCTGCCCTGCGCGCTTACGCTACCGATAATGATCTCGCAAGCGTCATCGCCTGCCGATTTGCCTGTCGAAGCATCAAGCGTAACTCCATAGAGCTTACGAACCGTCTTTATTATATCATCTGCAATATCGGCGCATTTGGATTTTGACTCCATCTTAATGCTGAACTCGGAAATGTCGTGTCCCGCTATGCTAAGCTTCTTTACATCGTACTCGTGATCGTAATAAACATCTATCTGACCGTCGCAAATGTCAATGTTCTTGCCGGTTATGTATTCCTTGAGCTTCTCGACTCCGGCAACCGTTGCGCTGTCGCTTCCGCCGAGGACAACTATCTTGCCGTTTATGATCTTAATAACGTAATCGTCATATGCGAGCCCCTCCGAGCATTGCTCGCTTTCGGGACGGTTGGTATCTCCGATAAGTATCTCGTACTTGGGAAAAACGTAGTTGGGATTGGCGGTGTTATATCGGTCTGTCTTCACCTCAATATCCGTATCCGTCTTGTTCTTGAAGACGCGCTTAAGAGCATTCGCCGCATTTACGATCTCATCCGAGGCAAGCGCGGACGTTACGATGGAATATTCGGTGCTTCCGTCGGAGACCAACGCATACGTCGGTACCTGCGGAGCATCATCGGACGTTTCGGTAGAATGTTCCGACTCGCTTTCGGAATCGGAATCCTTCGGGTCCTCGTTATCGTTCGGCTTGCTGTTATCACATGCGGCAAACAGCGTAAGCATCAAAGCCAGAGACAACAAAACAAGTAATGATCTGAGTATTTTTTTCATATTAGAGACTCCTTAATTTATTTTTGCTTTATCAACTCTTTCATATGCGGCGCGTTCTCCGCCGATATATTTGGGACGTGTTCTTGCCGCAAGCAGGATCGCCGAGCCTATCTTGCAGACAGAAAGCCTTACGGGCACCGCGACATCACGCAAGTGCATACCTATCAAGGTACCGCCGATATCAAGTCCCGCGTGTGCTTTGATGTGCTCTACAGCGACGGGATCTTTAAAGCCGTAGTATGCCGCAGTGGCAAATGATCCCCCCGCCTTTGGCTGAGGAACGACGCAGACCACCTCGTACCCGTATTTTTCGGCACATTCGCGCTCCATAATTATCGCGCGATTAAGATGCTCGCAGCATTGTGCGCAAAGGTATATTCCCTTCTCGCAAAGTATCGGATATATTCCGTCAAACACTGCGCCCGCGGCGTCAAAGCTCGAATTTTTTCCTATATGCCCACCGACGATCTCCGACGACGAGCATCCGATAATGAGCATATCCCCCCGTCCGATTCCGGATACCTCGATAAGCTCGTTTATCGCCTTAACGGCATCCGCCTTTATTTCTTCATACATTTTGGAATGCTCCTTTCGATTACCAATTATCACTGTTATCCTCGGGAATGACCTCTTTAAGTGCCGTGATCGCACATTCTATCATAGAATCATCGGGTTCTTTAGTCGTAATGTGCTGAAGCCATACGCCGGGAGCCGAAATTATCCTTGTAAAAAGATTGTCGTGTCTGCCCGCAAGCTTGATAAGCTCATAACCGACACCGACCACAAGAGGCAGGGTCAAAAGCTTTATGGCTATTCTGAGTGCCGTATGGAGCGTCGGAGGAATAAAGAAGGAGATGAAAATATTTACAAGTATCATTATGATCAGGAATGAAGTTCCGCATCTCGGGTGGAAGCGCCTCTGCATACGCACGTTCTCTACCGTAAGCTCAAGTCCGTGCTCATAGCAGAATATGGTCTTGTGCTCGGCTCCGTGGAACATAAACGTACGTTTTATATCCTCCATAAGAGAAACAAGAGACATATATCCGACAAGAATCAGTATTTTTATGATCCCCTCAAATATCGAACGCACCCAACGGTTTTCAGCGACAGATGGAACGAGCTTTGCGAAAAGGTCGAAAATAAACGACGGAACCGCGAAAAACAAAAGTATTCCAAGCCCCAATCCGAGTATTACACTGATCACCATAACGCCGGTCGAAAGAGCAGACGAATCCTTTTTTCCTCGATCCTCGGCTGCACCGTTCTCCTTTATCGTCTCCGAGACGTCAAAGGCTTCTCCCGCTTCAAAGGATACGGGCGCCTCGGTTGCCTCCGAAGCCTCTTCCGTTTCGGCAGCTTCGGTCGTTTCGGCGGTTGCCGCGGTTTCTGCGATTTCCGTCGTTTCGATATTTTCCGCACATTCCGCATTTTGATCTTGATGCTTTTTCTTGGCTTTTGCCGCCTTTTTGGCTTCCTTTTCGCGCCGCATCTCTTCCTCGGCTTCTTCAAGCCCCGAAATTTCGGCAGAGCGCATAAGGCATTTATAGCCGAACACCATGGAGTCGATATAGGAAAAAACGCCTCTTATAACGGGCAATTTAAAAAATTTGTTTCTTGCCGTAGTCTGCGTGTCCCATTTTTCGACTACTATATTTCCTTCGGTATCCCTAACCGCCATTGCGGTCTTTTGAGGTCCGCGCATCATTATACCCTCAATAAGCGCTTGACCGCCTATCGAGGTCTTTTTTGCGGGGCAACTATCACTATTTTTACTCATTAAAGTACCTCTTGCAGTATTATCATAAACATATGCCGCAAAGTGCACGTTTCGATCGTACACTCTCCGCATCGGAATATTATACAACTTTCATATTAACTTATTATGAATTTACATATTTTATTTTATATATAAAAGATCATTCCCAAAAAGAGAGACTCTCGGAATGATCTTTGTAATAAATTGATTTATTTCAAATTCTTGATAAAGCATCTTCTGCGCTTATGCCGCTCGGGCGCAAATGTCTTCCATTGTGCTTGAATTTTTTCATTTGTCTCAAGCATAGGTCCCGTTTCGGCATATTTTATACCCATCTTCCGACATCCTTGCAGGACGTGATCGAGCAATATCGCGTTGATACCCGTGCTCTGATAGTCGGGATGTATTGCAATAAGGAACATATCCAATGTATCGTTTACCTTCATCGCACGAAGAATACCTATAAATCCGAACGGAAATAGCTTGCCGTCACATTTTTTGAACGCCTGAGCCAAGGACGGAGCCGAAACCGCAAACGCCACGAGCTCGTCGCTGTCATCCGCAAGAAAGCAAACAAAATCGGGATCCACGAGAGGAATGAACTTGTCCGCGTATTTATTTATCTGTTTTTCCGAAAGATCGACCGTGCCGTAAAGATGCGCATATGCCGTGTTGAGCAAGCGAAATACCTTTTTTACATAAGGTTTATAATCTTTCCTGCGCTTAAGTCTGACTATGCGCAGACCGGATCTTGCGAGCGTCCGTTCGGAAAGCTTATGAAGCAGATCCAGCGTCTTTTCGTCCTCCGGGATCCTCAAAAAGTTTTCGACCCAATCTATATCCTTAACGTATCCGAGCCTTGCAAGATGATCGATGTAATACGGGTGATTATAGTAAGTAACGAACATACTGCGACGGTCAAAGCCCTCAACAAGCATACCCTCTCGGTCAAGATCTGTAAAGCCCAGGGGTCCGTGTATCTCATCACATCCTTTTTCACGCGCGTAAGCTTCCACCGCGTTGAAAAGCGCTTCCGACACTTCAAAGTCGTCGATAAAATCCACCTGAGAGAAGCGCATACGGTTATTTTGCCACTTTTCGTTTGCCTTACGATTATATATTGCCGCTATTCTTCCGACTATCTTGCCGTTGCGATATGCCAAGAAGCATTTGGCATCGCAGTAATCGAAGGCGGGATTTTTGTCGGGATCCCAATCGGATATATCGTCGCTGTAAAGGGCGGGAATATAATATTCGCAATCTTTATACAGCTTTGTCGGAAATTCCACAAACGCACGGAGCTGTTTTTTTGTTTTTACTTCTTCTATCTTAACCATAAGTCCTTATGCCGTAACGTGCGATGCGGAAAGCACTTCTATATAGTCGCAGACCTCGCCGACCGTTTCAAATTTCTGTTCGGTATCCAATTCGATATTAAATCTGTCCTCTATTTCGACCGATATCATCGCAACCGTAAGCGAATCTATTCCGAGATCCTCGATGAGTCTTGCCGACGGCTCGATCTTTGACGCGTCGATTGTGCTGTCGGCGTCAACGATTATATCCCTAATAGTTTCAAGTATCGTCATATATGTCTCCTATTACTTTATTGAGTTAATTTAATAGTTTGTTCTATTATATTACATAAATTTTAAAAAATCAAGCAAAGTAAAAAATGTTATCACGCATAAAGAAAAATTTAACATTCAGTATATTTTTATGAAAACTTTCGGAAATCTTATATCCTTGATTTTCCTTTTTATGGTTTATTATCAAAAATAATCTTGCGGAAAATTCAAAATAACTATTGCAAAAGCAAAAGAAATCTGTTATAATAATAGTGCGGTATGCTTTGTACCGTAAAAATGCAGTGCAAGCTGTGAAATAAGGCCATACCAGCCGGGGAGTTAGCGGTGCCCTGTACCTGAAATCCGCTATAGCAGGGGTGGATCCCGTGATCGAGGATCGATCCTCCGTGAAGGAGTCTTACTTTACTGTGTTGATAAGCGGGTCTTGCGCAATTGGGAGCCGTGAACCGTGTCAGGTGGGGAACCAAGCAGCACTAAGCAGTAAACCCGATGTGACGTAAGCGTGCCTGCTTTGAGCAGTGTGTAAGATGTCGCTCGGTGGTGACATTCAACATTGTGGTGTATGGTCTTATTTCGGAGCTTGCCTTTTTAATTGATATTGTGCGGAGGTGATATGAGTGCATCAGGCATTATACAGAAAATGGCGTCCCGCCGTATTTGACGACGTCTACGGTCAGGAGCATATTACGAGCGTGCTGCGCTACGAGGCAGAGAACAAAAAATTCAGCCACGCATATCTTTTCTGCGGATCGAGGGGTACGGGAAAAACGACCTGCGCAAAGATACTTGCCAAGGTCATCAACTGCGAGCACCCCGAGAACGGCAATCCCTGCGGTAAATGTGAGGCTTGCCTTGCCATAGAATCGGGAGCGGCTACCGACGTGATCGAAATGGACGCCGCCTCAAACAACGGTGTCGATAATATAAGAGATATAAAGGATTCGGTAAGCTTTGCGCCGGCATCACTTCGTTGCAGAGTCTACATCATAGACGAGGTCCATATGCTTTCGGGAAGCGCATTCAACGCCTTACTGAAAACGCTCGAGGAGCCGCCCGAATACGTAGTTTTTATTCTGGCAACGACCGAGCTGCAAAAGCTCCCCGCGACCATAGTATCGCGCTGTCAGCGTTTTGATTTCAGAAGGATCTCGACCGACGATCTTTGTGCGCGTCTCTCGGAAATATCAAAAAACGAGGGGATAGAAGCGGACGACAAAGCGTTGACACTCATTGCGCGAAATGCACAAGGCGGTATGCGTGATGCTATCAGCCTGCTTGAATTGTGTTCGGGCGCACACAAAAAAATAACCACGGAACTTGTCAATGACACGATAGGGTCAAGCGGCAGAGAACAGACCGTATCCACGGTAGATGCCATTGTTCATAAAGACTACGAAAAAATATTTGCGGATGTGGACGAGGTCGTCTCATCCTCAAAGGATATCACTGTGTTTTGGCAGGAGCTTATATCGCTTTATCGCGATATGCTCGTCATAAAGACGACACCATCTCGCGCGGGAAGATATCTCGATCTGACGAAAGAAGAGACCGAGCAACTCGTTTCGATCACTTCAAAATTCACACGCGAGACCCTGCTTCATCACTGCTATCTTCTCGACAACGCGCTTTATGCTATGCAAAGAGCGAACACACAGAAACGTATAACCGCCGAGATGACGCTCATTAAAATGTGTGACGATACGCTTAACGATTCGAACGCCGCACTGCTCTCAAGGATATCGAAGCTTGAGAGAGCACTTGCCGCGGGAGAATTTAGGACGGCGAGCACCCCTGAGACCGTTTCAAACAACAGCGATAACGATGACGTTAAATCGAACAAAAAAAGAGCAAAAGAAACCGTGAAAGCTTCCGACAGAGATCCGAGCATCGACGAAGGCAAAGCCGACGCCACGCCCGACAAGGCGGTGAAGGGACAATCAAATCCCGTTTCGGCATCCGAGGCATCCGTTCCGCAGTCAGGCGCCGGTGAGCGCGTACTCAGAAAATTCAAGGCGTGGGCAGATGTGCTTGAACACATAACGAGCAATTCGCCTATGGTCGCAGGACTTATAAAGGCGGGAAACGCTTATATGACCAATTACGACGGAAGAGACGTATTTATAATAAAACTCAGTGATAACAGCTTCACCAAAACTATGATGGATCAGTTCGGCGGAAAGCTCCAGATCAGGACAGCTCTGTGCGTTACCCTCGGAAAAGACATACCCGAGACCGACATATTCATAGAATATGAAAGCAGCGGCGAAAAGTCCAACGACACGGTCATCGACGAAATACTCGACAATCTCGATTGAAATCATAAACTCTCGACAAATAAAAGAATATAATTTAAAAATCAAGGAGATAAGACTTATGAAAGCAAGAATACCCGGCGGTATGGGCGGCGCTCAGAATATGAATGCTATGATAAAGCAAGCGCAGAAAATGCAGGCTGATATGGAAGCCAAACAGGCAGAACTCGAAACGAGAGAATACGATATTTCTGCGGGCGGCGGTGCTGTCAAAATCAAAATAAACGGTAAGAAGGAAATTCTCGGCATCGAGCTCTCGCCCGAGATAGTCGATCCCGACGACATCGAGACGCTTTCCGACATTCTCGTTGCGGGAATGAATGAGGCGATAGGACTCGTTGAAAGAACCAACTCATCGGAAATGGAGAAAATCACCGGCAGTATGAATATGCCCGGACTTTTCTGATATGTCGTACAGAATAGAACCTCTTGAAAGGCTTACCGAGCAATTTGCAAGAATACCCGGTGTCGGTAAAAAGACAGCCCAAAGAATGGCTTTCGCGGTACTCTCTCTCTCTGCCGAGGAAGCGGAAGAGTTCGCCGATACGATAATAGAGGCAAAACGTACCATACATCTCTGCCCTATCTGTCAGGCGCTTACGGATCAGGATATATGCAGTGTTTGCTCCTCAAGCGACAGGGATCGCTCGGTGATCTGCGTAGTTGAGGACAATAAGGCATTTATGTCTCTTGAAAAGGTTCGTCAGTACCGAGGACTTTATCACGTCTTGCACGGGGTCATATCTCCTATGAAAGGAATAACCCCGGACAAACTTAAGATAAAAGAACTTATCGAGCGCATAGACGATGATACCAAGGAGATAATCGTTGCCACCAATCCAACCGTTGAGGGCGAGACCACCGCTATGTACATAGCGCGGCTCGTGGCTCCTTTGGGCGTAAAGGTAACAAGGCTCGCTTACGGTATTCCCGTAGGCGGCGAGCTCGAATATGCCGATGAAATAACTCTGCACAGAGCCATAGAGGGCAGACGTGAGCTCAACTGAAAACTCAAAAACGCAAGACTGATATTAACGCGGCACAGGCTTTCTAAAAGAGAGCTTGCGCCGTGTTTTTCTACATATACGGACTTGATCTTGCATATGATTTATCGAAAGCAAAGCTGAGATCTGCTTGAACTCAAAAGCGCTCTTTGAAAGTTTGCACGAAGGATCTCGGAAAGGAATGAAGCTCAATATGTCGAAGATAAGATTCGTGGTCGGTTTATTGTTGATCTCGCTTCTCGCCATACCGCTCGCGGGATGCTCCCGAACCCCAAAGGACGCTTATTATTACGTAACGCAGATAATATCCGAGCATCCGTCAATGCCGAGCGGCAGATTTTACGGCAAGGATAAAAAGGACGACGGCGAAATCTCGATCCTAACCCTCGACGGATATCTCGCCCTCTCTCTTTACGGTGACTCGAGCCGAGATATTGTGCTCGGAGAAGACACGGAACCGAGCGAGCTTTATCCCGAAGAATTTGAACTTGCGGAGGACTTTTGCGTATGGCTCAGCTCGACACTTGAGCCTTACGAAATATCCGTATTCAAGCTGCGCTCATCGAGTGACTCCACCGCGGTTGCAAAAATGCTCATAAGACGTCTTGATAAGTTAAAGAAGTATTGGAAGGAAAGCGCATATTATACGGAGCTCGAAGGCTGTACTGTAAGGATCGACGGCAACCTTGTAATACTTGAGATCCTACCAAACTCTCAAGCATCGTCGGAGTGATCATCCGAGCGTCAAAAAATAATATATGAGACCGTAGACAGCGCCTGCAAGTGTTCCGTAAAGCAGGACGGGTCCGGCAACGGTAAAGATCTTTGCTCCTACACCGAGAACGAGCCCCTCGGCTCTGCTGTCTATTGCAGGCGAGGCAACAGCGTTGGCAAATCCCGTGATCGGAACCAGCGTTCCCGCACCTGCGAGCTTGGCTATTTTGGGAAACCAGCCAAGACCCGTAAACAACACCGCAAAAAATACCAACGTTATGGAGACGAGAGTCCCGGCATCGCTGTCCGCCATTTGAAAAAAGCCCGTGTATATATGCCGCAGCGCCTCCGCTATCGTGCAAATAAGACCGCCCGTCCAAAAGGCGTTTACACAGTTCTTGAGTATAGGAGACTTCCCCGCCCTCTTGTCCGAGAGCTTGGCATAGTTTTTCTTGTCGAAATTCATATTTATAATCATTCCTTTCACAGTGATCATAGCAATGCGTAAGTCGTGTGTCGGCTTCCGCCGCTTTGCACCTTTTGTCCTCATATCGGTGATATACACCGTATGTATAAAAATTTTCAAAAAAGGGTTTACAAGAACCGCAAAATAGTATATAATTTTATTGTGAAATGTAGCATAGCGAGGATCAAGGAGGATGATAAAATGTCAGATAAACAGATAGATTGGGAAGAATTCAAAACATCCGTCAACCGTACGGCAGGAAAGCTTGCCGTAAAAGCCGAGGAACTTGAAAAGAAGGCGAAGGAAGGTCTGCATCGCAAAGCTGTCGAGGCGCGTCTTGCCGAAGAATACGAAAAGCTCGGCAGGCTTACTTACCGCCGTTTGAACTCTTCCGACGCAGAGGATCAAAATGAGGGCGGTAACGTGACGCGCGGCATTGCCGGATCGATGAAAAACATAGAAAAACTTGAAGCCGAGTTAGCAAAATACTCTTGCGAAGATAGTGAGAGAATCTAATGGTTCGGGCTGTCTCATTAAGACAGCCCTTTTTTATTTTTACTTTTCAAACAAAGTCACTTTGAAGCGTTCGCAGAGAACTTTCTTACTGCTTTATCGACCTTGGTCGTCTCCGCGGCTTTTGTTTCATACCAGCCTCTCGACTGCATATCCGTGAATATCTCATTCTGCATCTCGTGCTCGTCGTTGAGAATGTTGGAAAAGCAGTTCTTGAGAGCCGGAGTCTCGCACTCGTTCAGAAACGTGTTGTATACCCCGGTGATATGCTTTTGGGAATTGAGCAGATCGAGGATCTGCGCTCTGTCGTCAAACTGAGCCTTTTCTACCGCACTTTCGGTAGTAATTACGGGATTTGCCATTTTAATACCTCGTTTAATTGTGATAGATCAAATTCTTACTTAAGATTGCAATATATCTCATCATAATGTCTTTGATGGCGAAGTGCCATCTCCTCGTATTTGTTTTTTAGTGCGGAATCCTGCGTTTTGCAGGCATATTCCCGATATTTTGCTACAAGGTTATGCTCCATAGTAAGCATATCTTCAATAGCGGAAAGCTCTTTTTCTGTGATCTGTGCCATTTCGGTCTCCCCTTTTTCCGTATAAATAATAGTTTGATACTCGATTCTTGTTAAAGGTATGCCTTCATTTTGGTAAGATTGTGTTCCTCAAACTTGATCATCTCATCGGCAAGCTTCAATGCTTTGGAATCGCAGTCGCCGTTTTCATATCTGTTTACAAGCTTTGTAAGGTCGGTAATGCCCATATTCGAGCCCTTGATCACCATTTCTGCTATATGCGAGGATGTGGAATCCATCATTGTATTCATAGCCATACCCACCTTCGCTCCTGCTCTGGTTATGACGTTTTCCTCCTCGGGCTTGACCCCGTGCTCTTCAAGAAGGCTTGACGCCTTTGAAGCATAGTCCTCATAGCCCGTAAGCTGAACGGTAAGATCCGAACGAAGCTTATCATCCTTCACCTTAGACATAACATCTATGAGGCTCGTGCTTCCCATTCTTGCATTCTTGTAGATTCTGTCAAGCACTTCCTTTGTTGAATCCTTAACGTCGTGCTCGAGCACCGACATACCGGATTTATATTCGTTTGTGTTATCCATTTTGACCCTTCCTTTCGCAAGCTTCGGTCAGGTGTTTTCCGTGCATCCCCCGTTTCTTAGTAAAACAAAAAGATACACAAACATAGTATTGCTTGCGTATCTCTGTTTTATTTGCACCGTAAAAGTTTATTTAAACGGCAATTTTCAGTTAGGACGGGAAATCTTTTGCATTCTTACATCTTTTCCCAAAAAAGCCATAATATTATATTCTCCGAATATTCGGCTGGTGATCCTGTCCCAATATCTTGATCGGAGGTCACTTGAGACAAGATTTGTGCTTATAACGGTAGGAAGTCCCGAGTTGAGTCTTACATTTATAATATTGTAAAGGCAATTTGTCGTGAACTGATTGTTCACCTCTGTCCCGAGATCATCTATTATCAGCAGCTCGCAGTTGAAATATTTCGAGGTATCCGCACTTTCGACGCCGGACGTGCTGTTTCCGAAGCGCTGATATTCAAAATCGGCAAGCATAGATGTCGCGGGCGAATACACGACGTCATATCCCTTTTCGACAACCTTCTTGGCGATCGCAACCGAAAGATGCGTCTTTCCGAGCCCTGTTCCGCCGACAAGCAAAAGGTTGCCTGACTTCATATTAAATCCCTCGGCATAGCTGTGTATCTTTTCGTAGACCGTCTTCATTCTCTCATAATGCTCGGGCGAGGTCCTGTAATAATCAAGTGAAAAGCTCTCAAAATTGCACTTTCTGATAAGAGGGGCTATCCCCGCCGACTCATAGCCTGCAAGCACGAGCGCTTTCTTCATACAATCGCACATCGTGTTATCTATAAAGCCCGTGTCTCCGCATTTTTCACATTCATAGTGCGGCTCTGTATAATCCGCGGGATATCCCGCATTTATAAGAAGCGTGCGACGCGATTGAACCATTTCCGCGTTGCTTTTTCTTATGTTCTCAACCGCCTCGGCTATATTACCGTTGCCGTGCATAACCGCCGCCATTATGGTAGAGCTGAGGTTGGACAGCTGCATATCGATCTTTGCTACCTCGGGAACGAGCATATGTATCTCATTCCTTCGTTCATCCGCCTTTATCTCGGCGGCTCTGTACTTTGATCTGTATTCCTCGCTGATCTTTATGTAGTTTTGCTTGTTATATGACATATCAATCCCCTTCTAACCAATATGAGCTTAATCCTCGCCAAGGCTTCTGCGAAGTGCCGCTTCGAAGAATTCGTCGGTGTCAAAGCTGTTGCCGAGCTTGACCTTTGAGCCTTCCTTCGATTCGGATCTTGCCGCCTTTTCGGATTCGTATGCCGTAATGTCCTCTATCGTTCTGAAGCCGAGGCTGTTCCATTTTTCAAGTATGGCGTTTGTATACGGCAACGACGGCTCTTTTATGGAATTTACCGTTATTTCATATGCGTGCTTGATCACGGGTATATCGTAATGGAACTCGGATGCCCATTTTGCGATGAACTGCATTTCTTTAGTGGTAAGTGCACGGTCTTTTATGCCGAACATTTTTCGTATCTTGCCTTCAAGAGAGTCGGCGAGCTCCTTTGCCGTAAGACGTGCTTCCAACTCCTTGGCTGAGTCTATTCCTTCGTTGTACATCTCATATGCGATCTTCTCCGCGTAATGTATCGACGGCTTACCTATCCTTCGGCAATAGCTGAGGAGCACGAGCAGATAATCGCTGTCGATACCGAGGTAATCAAGCAGGCTTATTATCGCTCTTACCTCGTGAGAGTTAAATACCTTTCCGAACGCATTTTGACATTCATCTATAATACCCGGAAGGTCGTTTCTGCCCTCGAGAACCGTGGCTATTTCCTCGGTGGTATACCTCGGCGGTGCGGCTTGCGGCTTTATGATCTTGTGTTGTTCAAGCTTAACGGCTTCCGCAGTACCGACTGTATTGCCGCCTTCCGAGATTATCCCCGCCTCGGTCCAGAAGCAAACGGCGCTCTCTATATCCGCTTTTTTGCAGTTGAACTCTTCCGCAAGCGCGGAGATATCAAGCTCGCCTCCGCTTTGCAAACACGGGTCGGACGCTATCTTCAAAAGCACCTGCAAATCCCTTTTTGTTGCCTTTCCGGTAAATGATACTACCGCCCCTGGAAGCACCAGGGCTTGGCTGTTATAGTTGAATCTTATCTTCATAGTTCCAGATCTATCCGTTTTCTTACAATTTTGTTTCATTCGCCGTCAAAATCATCGTACGACTCTATATTTTCGATTGCGAACTCTTCGTGACGTCGCGATATCTCATAGCAAAGAGTCATAAGAGAATCTCCGAGATGTATATCCTCAACCACGGTCTTTCCGTTGTCTATTTTAAATTCATTGCCCGTAAAATTCCAAATACCGGGAATGCCGTATTCAACCACCTTGTCCACCACGCCGTCGGCGTGCTCCTTCGGAAGTGTAAGTACGGCGATATCCACCTTGTTGTTTTTGCAAAAATCCCCCAGAGTGTCTATGTGCATTATGCGCACGTCGCCGACGCTCTGCCCCACGGTATCGGATGCTATATCGAACATTCCGATAACATCCACGCCGCGTTTTTCAAACATAGGATTCTTCACGAGCGCGCGTCCGAGGTTTCCCGCTCCTATAACTATTGCGTGAAAGCCGTTTCCGACGCCGAGCAGCTCACAGATCTTTGCGTAAAGATAATTCACATTGTATCCGTAGCCCTGCTGACCGAAGCCGCCAAAGCAGTTGAGATCCTGTCTTATTTGCGACGCCGTCACATTCATAATACGCGAAAGCTCAGCCGAGCTGATCCGATACTTCCCCTGCCTTATCAGCACTCTCAAATACCTGAAATATCGAGGCAAACGCCTTACAACGGCACTCGACACGATGGGCTTCTCCGTGTTCTGATAATTTTCATTTATACCGTCAGGCATGCCGTCGTTCCTCATCTCCGCTATCCTTTCAAAAGATCTGTATAAAAAATTACCGCATAACGAATATTATTCATACGCCCGTTGCCGCAGAATTTTCCACAGACACGCGGCAAAACGCGTCAATATTTTGTCCTCGACGGACGACGTATCAAAAAAACGCTTATTTGGGCGAAAAACACCTTCATTTTTTATAACATTGTCCGCGACTTTTCCCCAGCGCTTTTCCACAGGCTGTGCAAAACCTCGGGCATTCCAAGCATCGTTTGTGCAAATTCGAATTATTATTCGCAGGCGCTTGCATTAAGATCGGTACTGTCGATCCTTCCGCTGAGATACTCGTAGTACCCCGCCGCGGCTATCATAGCGGCATTATCACCGCAAAGCTTCATCGGCGGAACGTAAAAATCCACACCCATACTTCGGCAAAGCTCGGACAGTGCTTTTCGCAGATGCGAATTTGCCGCAACTCCACCCGCAAGGACAAGCGCGTCGGCACCCGTTTTTTCAAGTGCCGAAGCGGTCTTTTTTTCGATCGCCTTTACCACCGCAGATGTATAAGAAGCGGCAACGTCCGCGGCATTAACCTCTTCACCCTTCTGCTGTATGCTGTTAATATAATTCAAGGTAGCTGTTTTTATACCGCTGAACGAAAAATTAAGATTGTCTCCGAGAAGAGCCGGGGACGGAAGCTTTATCGCCTTAGGGTCTCCCTCATATGCAAGCTTATCCATAGCCGCGCCGCCGGGGTACGGCATACCGATAACCCGTCCGATCTTGTCAAACGCTTCTCCCGCCGCGTCATCTCCCGTTGCGCCGATCTCCTCGTACTCGGTAAAGCTCTTTACCCAATAAAATGAGGTGTGTCCGCCGGATACGACGAGTGCCGCAAACGGAGGCTTAAGCAGCGGGGTATCTATCAACGCCGCGGAAACGTGTCCGTGGACGTGATTGACCGCCACAAGCGGAATGTTGTTGGCGTAAGCCAAAGACTTGGCAAAATTAACGCCGACAAGCAATGCACCGATAAGTCCGGGAAATGCGGTAACGGCAATAAGATCAATATCCGAGAGCGTAACGCCGGCTGTATCAAGTGCCTCGTACGTTATACGAGAAACCGCTTCGATGTGAGCCCTTCCCGCGATCTCGGGGACGACTCCACCGTAAAGTCTGTGTATATCTATCTGCGAGGCAACTATATCCGAAAGTATATGTCTCTTTCCGTTTGCCTCATCCATTTCAACTACTGCGGCAGAGGTCTCGTCGCAGGAGCTTTCAATTCCCAATATAAGCATTTTGTCAAATCTATCCTTTGTGATTATCAAGTCTATCCTTTGTGATAATTTCGGAGCCGCTCGGGGCTCTTATCGATATCAAATATCTTCCGAAAACCGCGCGACCATAACAAGTGCGTCTTCCGTGGGCTTTTTGTAAAATCCGCGACGTATGCCGCAACTGACAAAGCCCGCTTTTTCATAAACGTGTATCGCCGCGGCGTTCGATGTCCTTACTTCAAGAGACGCCGAGATCGCCCCGCGCACTTTCGCGTCATTCAATAACGAACAAAGCACACTATTGGCATAGCCGTTGGACGTATAGTCGGGCAGTGTCGCCACGTTTATTATCTGTATTTCGTCAAGCACGGACAAAGCGCTACAGTAAGATACCACCGTACCGCCAAGCTCGCATAGCTTTACCGTGATCGAAGGGTCCGAGAGCTGTGCCTTGACGGTCTCAATAGAATCGGGATCCGCAAAGCACGCGCGGTCTATCGCACGAATAGCTTCCGCATCATCGGCACTTGCGTCTCTTATTACAGGCTTTTTCAAAACCGTGTCATCACTCATCATCGCTGTCACTGTCGTAGATATATTTATCAAAGAGTCCGTTGGCTACCACTATTTTTCTCTCACTTCTGTTTGAAAGATACGCCTCTCCGTCCGAATTACATCCATACGCAAGGGTGTAATAAATATTTGGGCATTCTTCAAAAAGTATCATCACCGCAATAACCTTATCGGGAGTAGTTGCAAATCCCGCACCCATCTCGCCGTTTTGGTACACATCCTTTACCTTGGCGATCTCATCCGCATCCGTGATCACGGCAAATTGGAAGGTGTATACATCCCTGTAGCAAAGCTTGATCTCTTTTATAGTCATCTCCTCAAAGCTCGGAAGTATGATATCGGAACTGTAATATACCGCATCGGTATCGGGATTGCAAAGCCAATTTTCGGGATCAAGATCGGCAATACGGCAAAGAGTACTGTCGCCGTACTTTGCATATTCCTCGGTATACGAAAACGGCTCAAAGCACGCGGGAGCATCGTAGTACGTAATACCGGTCTTTTTATCAATATAACCTCCGTTGCCATCGGCTTTGATCTTATGGAGCTTGCCGCATGACGTCAAGAGCGAGCATACACAGAGCAGTGCGAGCACGATGCAAAGTATTGATCTTTTGGTTCTGTTTGTGAAATTCATAGTTGGGTATCCTTCCTTTTTTAGCGGCATCAGTATCCGAATTTTCCGCTGAGCGAATCATCATTTTCTATCCATTCCTCGACGTCGATAACGCGATAGTCTTCCTTGGTATCTCTTATAATAATGGTGGAAATAGCTGCGTTTATTATCATACGCTTACACATCATACAGCTGTTCATCCCCGGAACGAGAGTTCCATCGGGATCCGTGCAAACCATATAGAGCGTCGCGCCGAGCATTTGATCTCTCGGTGCGGCAATTATGGCATTTGCCTCGGCGTGTACCGAACGGCAAAGCTCGTATCTTTCGCCCCTCGGGATATTTAATTTCTCTCTGAAGCAATATCCGAGCTCGTTACAATTTTTTCTCCCTCTCGGCGCGCCGTTATATCCCGTAGAGATTATGACATCGTTTTTGACGATTATAGCGCCGAAATGCCTACGCAAACACGTACACCTCTCCGCCACCGTCTGCGCGATATCAAGGTAGTAATTGATCTTAGATACTCTTTCCATAACCTGCCCTCCACATATATTCTTTTATTCGGAGCCTTAAAGCCCCTTGGCAAATTCCTTCAAAAATTCAGAGAATTCCCCGCCTATCTCGCCGTGGCGAGCCGCCAAAGTAACGTTTGCACACATAAGACCGAGCTTTGATCCGAGATCAAAGCGCGTACCCTCAAAATCGAGCGCTGTCATTCCCTCTCTGCGCGCAAGCGCCGCCATCGCATCCGTCAGCTGATATTCGCCGCCGGCGCCGACGTCAAGAGAATCAATTATGTTAAATATATCGGGGGTCAAAAGCATTCTTCCGAGTATCGAAAAGTTTGAAAAGATCTCCGCCTCGGTCTTGGGCTTTTCTATCATATCGTCAACGAAATATTCGTTATCGCTTCCGCTTATTGTATGGGTCTTAAGCGAGCAATATTTTTTTACAAGCTCGGTCGGAACTTCCTTAACGGCGCAGGACGCCCTGCCGTATTTTTCAAACGTATCCATAAGCTGACGGCACACGGGAGTCTCTGAGACTATCATATCGTCACCGTACATAACGATAAAAGGTTCGTCGCCTATAAACTCACGAGCGCATTTCAGGGCGTGCGCCGTGCCTTTGGTCTCTTTTTGACGAATGAAAAGCACGTTGGCAAGATTGCAGGTGCGGCGCATTTCCTCTATATCAGACAAGCGTCCGCTCTTTTCAAGCTTTTGCTCATATTCGGGCGAATAATCGAAATAGTCCTCGATCATTCCCTTGCCCCTTCCGGTTATTATGAGTACGTTATCTATTCCGCTCGCCGCGGCTTCTTCCACAAGATACGATATTGCCGGTTTGTCTACAACAGGAAGTACCTCCTTCGGGACGGCTCTTGCGATAGGTAACATTCTTGTACCAAGTCCCGCGGCAAGTATAACCGCCTTACGTACTTTTTGGCTTTCAATCGGTCTTTTCATAAAAATATTCCTCCGACATAAAATTTTAAACAACTACTCAATTTAATATTATATCACTTATATATGAGTAAATCAAGAGATTTCGATAAAATTTAACATTATGGAAGGCGTTGTCTCGCCAAGGAAGCAAAAAAGTCAGAAGATACTTTTATGTTGGGGCTCCGCCCCATAGATGGGAACTTAAGGCGTATTTAAGAAACGGCTTTTCGCCCGGGATCTCAACGTCGCAAGCGACGTTGAGATCCCGGGCGAAAAGCCGTTTCTTAAATACACCTTAAGTTCCCACTTATGGAGCCAGCCCCCCCCCGCGAGCTTTTGAAAAAGCTCGACCCAAGCTTCAAAGAAGAAAGCTATTACTTTTTTGCTTTTCCTGCATTTTTAGTTTTGCGGGGCGTGCTGTCTTAATGAAGCCCCACCCGAAACCGAACTCGATATTTCATTTCTCAAGTATTGACAAGCATCAAAAAATATGTTACAATTGAAACACGAAGCAGTGTATGAAGTATGGTTAGATAGGGATAAAAAACATAAAATGAAAAGTGATAAAATTTACCAAAGCACGGCGGCTTCCGAGACCGAGACGGTCGGAATGGAATCTCTCACCGAGCTATACAAGATAGGACGCGGACCGTCGAGCTCTCACACGATGGGACCCGAGCGCGCCTGCAAGATATTTATGAAACAGTATCCGAACGCGGACAAATATCGCGTCGTTCTTTACGGATCGCTTGCAAAAACGGGAAAAGGACACGGAACCGACGAGGTAATACGAAAGACCCTTGCACCGCATCCGTGCGAGGTCTCGTTCGATTATGAAACAACCGACCTGCCCCATCCGAATACTATGGACATCATAGCGTTCAATGGAGAATCGGAACTTGCCCGCGCAAGAGTGCTGAGCGTGGGGGGCGGAAGCATCAAATTCGACGATCACGAAGTCGTAAAGCCCCCGAAAATATACGCGGAGCACACCTTCAGCGAGATAGCTTTATACTGCAAAAATCACTCGATCCACCTGTGGGAATACTGCCTTGAGAGAGAGGCTCCCGATTTTCTTGCGTATATGAGAAGAGTCTGGGAGGCTATGAAACGGGCAGTCCGCAACGGTCTTGAGGATGAGGGCATACTTCCGGGAGGACTTGAGGTCAAAAAGAAGGCAAAATCGCTTTACGAAAACCAGCATATCGACGAGAGCGCGGAAACGCGCGAGAACCGTATGGTATGTGCTTT
>CAZZFP010000016.1:0-24942 GCA_964653575.1 uncultured Lachnospiraceae bacterium | reverse complement strand
ATATCCGGCGTCGATTACATAGCGAAATATTGGAAATATCTCGATCCCGAGAAATAATATCTGCCGATAAACGCAAAGCTAACGATAAAAGAGAGTATCACGGAAGTAAAACTCCGCGGTACTCTCCTCTTTGTTTTTTATGGGTGATATGCCTCGTCCTTTATTTTATCTCGTCGTATTCACTGCAAAGTGCCGCACCTATTACGGTGCTGTAACGTGCGTTTTCGGGAATGATCATATTATATCCGAAGCTGCGTTTGAATCCTTCGAGTGAATGTTGTATGGGCGCGAGCTCGGCAAGGTTGCCCGTCATTACTATGTCGTGCAGACCAAAGCTCTTGGCGGCAAACACCGCCATCATACCGACGGTCTCGGCTACCATATTAACTATGCCGAGCGCGATATCGTTGCGTCCGGCAAGATCGCTGAGTCTGCCGAAATTGGCTGCGGTAAGATTCTCGTTGACCTCGGGGAAGGTACCCGCCTTTGAAAAATCTCCTATGCGCAGGTCGATATTTGAAAGATCTCCGCCCTCGCACATATCAACGATGTGATCTATGTTGTCAAGTCCGAGCATTTTCTTGGAAAGACCGACGAGCGTGCCGCCGCCGACGCCTGTGCCGCCGAGGTATTCTATCGACTTTTCTCCGTTTTCAAGCACCTTGGCGTGTATAAGCGCCGTTCCCGTTCCCATACTTACGACGATAGCCTCATCAAGTCCCGAAAGGTAAAGACCGCCAAGTCCTATGCTTGTAAACTCGGACACCCTGCGGCATTTGAGACCGTATATCGGCTTGCCGATAAAGGACGAACCTACACCCGTCATTTTTACCCTTTGAATATCTTCAATAGACAGATCGTTTTCTACAAGAAATTTTCCGAAAGCTCCGTATGCGGATGTGATCGGATCGTTTGCGTTGACGAACATCGGTCTGATAAGCTCAAGTGAATCGTGCTTGAAGCCGACTATCTTCGTGGTGCTTCCGCCGACATCTATTCCTATGGTTACTTCTTGTAAATTCTTGCCGCTTGACATAGTGCAGAGCCTCCGTAAAATCAATTATCAAAATATTACCGATTTTATTATAACATTCTATTGCAAAAAAATCAAGTATATGGTACAATATAGTGGAAAACATTTAAAATATTAATATATAGAAACATCGGAAGGAATAAAAAATGGAATTCAAAAACCCGGATACTTCAATTCTCAACGACAAAAAGCTCTATATCTTTGATATGGACGGCACGATCTATCTCGGATACAACGTGTTTGACTTTGCGATAAGATTTATAAACAATCTTCGCAAGAACGGCAAGAAGGTACTCTTCTTTACAAACAACGCTTCTCACACAACGGATTTTTACGTAAACAAGCTTACCAAACTCGGCTTTTCTCCCACAAGAGACGAGATCATGACATCGGGCGACGTTACGATCGAATTTTTGAAACGCCACAGAGCAGGCAAAAGCGTTTATCTTGTCGGCACAGACGAGCTTGTCGAAAACTTTAAGGAGAGCGGAATAAATATGCTTACGGGCGATGAGGACAGCGCCGATATCGTTGTTACGAGCTTTGACACGACGCTCACCTACAAAAAGCTTGATGACGCCTGCCGACTCATCAGAAACGGTGCGGAATATCTTTCCACACACCCCGATTTCAACTGTCCTACGGAAACGGGCTTTATTCCCGACAGCGGAGCTATTGCGGCGTTCGTTACCGCGTCAACGGGCAAAACTCCCACGTATTTCGGAAAGCCTTATGCCGAGACCGTTGAAATGATAAGCGAGGCAACAGGATTTGAACGTTCCGAGATGTGTATCTTCGGCGACAGACTTTACACCGATATCGCACTCGGCAAAAAGCACGGTGTAACGGGCGTGCTGGTGCTCTCGGGCGAAACCACACCCGAGGATGTTGATAATGCGAGCGTTGCCGAAAAACCCGACTTTGTTTTTGATTCCCTCGACAATGTTGACAAAATAATGTTCGGCTGATAACAGCCGCAGATCAAATGTGATCATCGAAAGCTTGGGGCTGTCTCTGCTTGACGGCTCCGAGCTTGAATTTGTTTTTCAGAAGTTGCAAATTTCCGAAAAGCCAAGGTGCTTTCGGATATCGGAAGCTTTTTTGTGCCGCACGGTTACAAGAGATCGTGTCGCAGGCGCGATACGGCTTCCGCATTACTGTATTACTGCGAAAGGAGTGATCAAAGCTATGGCATTCGATGCGGGAATGCTTTGTGCTGTCATTGACGAAATAAAAAACGCGGCACTCGGCGCAAGGATCGAAAAGGTATTTCAGCCGGGCAAGGACGAGATCGTTCTTCAGATGAGATCCTTTGAAGGCGGAAAACGCTTGCTTATCAACGTAGGATCCGGAAACAGCCGTATGTGCTTTACCGAGCTGTCTATGGAAAATCCGCAAAACCCGCCGATGTTCTGTATGCTATTGCGCAAGCATCTGAACGGCGCACGGCTTTCCGACGTAAGGCAGATCGGATTTGAACGTGTCGCGGTGCTTGAATTTGTCGGACGTGACGAGATGGGCTTTGAATGTACGAGGAGCCTTGTAGTTGAGATAATGGGCAAGTACAGCAACCTCATATTTCTTGACGGAACCGAGCTTGACGGCAAGATACTGTCGGCACTCAGGATAGTTGACTTTACTACAAGCAGTCAAAGGCAAGTGCTTCCCGGGATGAGATACGAGCTTCCACCGTCGCAGGGGAAAAAGCCACCGCTCAATATCGAAGCAGAAGAATTTTTCTCGGATATTTCCGATGCGCCCGATGAAATGCACGCCGACAAATTCATTATGAATACCTATCAAGGTATTTCTGCGGCAGTTGCAAGAGAAATAGCGTTCGGTGCTACGGGTTACACCGACACGCCGCTGAGATATTGCGATACGGAAAGACTTTACGAGAGCTTCTCTTGCTTTGTAAAAAGGATCAAGACCCGTGATTTTTCTCCCGTGGTCGTATATGAAGGCACTCAGGAAAATGCTCCCGAAGGCGGTGAACGCACCGCGGGCAAGGCGGTCGAATACTGCTTTATGCCGTTCGCACAATACGGTGGGCTTTACACAAGAAATTTTGACTCGGTAAGCAAGATGCTTGACGCATATTTCGGCAGCAGAGACAGAAAAACACGCGTACATCAGCGCGCGGCGGATATATTAAAGCTGCTTACCAATGCTGAGGCAAGGATAAGGAAGAAATCGGAGCTTCAGAAAAAAGAGCTGCTCGAATGTGAGAGGGGCGAGGAATATAAGCGTATGGGCGACCTCATCGTTGCCAATATGTATGCTCTCGAGCGCGGAATGAAAAAAGCGGAGCTTGTCGATTACTCAAGCTATGATGAGGCGTATCAGAGCTATCCGACCGTGACCGTAGAGCTTGACGAACGTCTTTCTCCCGCCGCCAACGCGCAAAGATTATTTAAAAAATACAACAAATCCAAGGTTGCGCGCGTCGAGCTTACAAAGCAGCTGGAGCTTTCCGATGCGGAATTGAAATATATATACACCGTATTCGATGCACTCAGCCGTGCCGAGACGGTAACCGACCTTGCAGAGATACGCGAGGAGCTTTATCGCTCGGGGTATGCCTCAAAAATGAGGACGTATGTTTCTCATAAGCAATCCGCACCGTCGGTCTCGAAGTATCGCACGACGAACGGATACACCGTGCTCTGCGGCAGAAACAACGTTCAAAATGAATATATCACACACAAAATGGCGGACAAGAATGATTTTTGGTTCCATGCCAAGGATGTTCCGGGCTCGCACGTAGTGCTTTTGGTACAAAGCTCTGACATCGTCGGCGAGGACGGAGAGCCTCCGATGACGGATTTTACCGAGGCGGCTGAGATCGCGGCGTACAATTCCAATAATGACAATGGGGCGAACAACGTAGCGGTCGATTACACAAAGGTGCGTTATATAAAAAAGCCCCCGGCGGCTAAACCGGGGTATGTTATCTATCATACGTATTGGACGGCTTACGTTTCACCCAACGGTGAGAAGATAGAAAAAATGAAGATAAAGTAAAAGTAAAGAGCGTATCTGTCTTTAGGACGGGTACGCTCTTTGCTATTGGCGAGTTTTTTTCTGTCGCTTTCTTGTCATCGGGAAACCGAGCTTTTCGTTCTTAACTGAATGCAAAACCGAAAAAGCCTTCGGCACCCCGCTTCAAGGGCAAGATGACATATAGATACAAAATAATTTCGGAAAATATCCCGTTATAATCCTAACACGGACTTTAAAATCTTGAGTACAAAAACGGATTGAACGATGAGTCAACGAGATATGCGACGCTGAGCATAAAGCCGAGCAAGGTAAGGACTGTTGCCGCGATACCCGTGAGCTTTGACTTATCGTAGAGTTTGTAATATGCCTGACGCAGGAAAGGCGTCGAGGCGATAGTCATAATGCAGAGCAAAATTCCGTTTCTGACGAGCTCGTAAGCATCCACGCCGTTTATAAATCCCGCTCCGCCGCCGAACATCGCGCGAACATACTGCCACGCCGCACTCATACTCAGTGCATCGACACTTCCGTCGAAGGCAAACAGCAACCATCCGAAAAGGACGAGGACAAGTGTATAAACGTGCCTCAGCACGCTCGGAAGCTTGGCGATATATTTTCCGATGAAGGCTTTTTCGATAATGAGAACAACGCCGTAATAAACGCCCCACAACACGAAATTCCACGCGGCACCGTGCCAAAGACCCGTCAAAAGCCAAACGATCATAAGATTTCTGTAAGTTTTGAACGTACCCTCGCGGCTTCCGCCGAGCGGAAAATAAACGTATTCGCGGAACCAGCTCGAAAGCGATATGTGCCAACGACGCCAAAAATCTGTTATGCTGTCCGCGATGTAAGGATAATTGAAGTTTTCAAGGAAGTGAAATCCGAACACTCTGCCCATACCGATAGCCATATCGGAATATCCCGAAAAGTCAAAATATATTTGGAACGCAAAGCAGATGATACCGAACCATGCACCGACAGCAGAAAGCTCGCCCACGGGTGTTGTGTAGCACATTTCCCATAAAGCGCCGGCGGTGTTTGCGAGAATGACCTTTTTGCAAAGACCCTTGACGGCAAGGCGTATGCCGCTTGCCGCGAGCGCAACGGAGTGGTCTCTTTCGGTAAGCTCGTTTTCAACGTCACGATATCTTACGATGGGACCTGCGATCAGCTGGGGGAAAAGAGTAACGTACGTTCCGAACACAAATATGCTTCTCTGAGCGGGGGTGTCCTTTCTGTAAACGTCGATGACGTAGGAAAGCGACTGAAAGGTGTAGAATGATATACCTATCGGCAGAGATATGCTCGGAAAGGAAAGTCCCGAGAGACCGGGTACCATACGTATGGTATCCACCACGAGATTGGTATATTTGAAAAACGCCAGGAGCGACAGATTTATCACTATCGCGGCGATGAGCCATCGACGGCTTTTCTTTTTATCCGTATCTACATATTTGCCGACGAAGAATCCGCAGACGTAATCCACCGCGATCGTGAATATCATCAGAAATACGTAGAGCGGCTCGCCCCAACCGTAAAATATCAGGCTGACGATGAGCAGTACGATATTTCTCCATTTGGTCGGTACGGTGAAATATATCAGTAAAGTTATCGGAAGAAAAAGAAAGAGAAATTCAAGTGAGGAAAAAAGCATAGCTTGATAAAGCTCCTTTTTGATTTATCGTAAGTCATATGTTCGAGCGGCACGGGAACGTCAATATCGGAATCAGCCCCAATATTTTCGGTCGAGAGATCGCAGCTGTACCGCCTCGGCGATGTGATGCGCCTCTATGCGCGGACTTGCCTCAAGATCGGCAACCGTCCTTGCGACTCTGAGTATTCTGTCGTAGCCCCTGACGGACAGCGCAAGCGTGTCAAACACGTTGTGCAGAAATTCTTCCGCCTCGGGTGAGGTGTTTGCATATTTATGAAGCCGTGCGGGATCGAGCTGAGCGTTGCAGAAGGCTCCACCCGTGTCGTCGCCCATACGCTGACGGAAATATTCCCGTGCGGCACAAACGCGCTTTCTGATGTCCGCGGAGCGTTCTCCGGGTTCGCCCGAGGCTATTTCGTCGTATGAGAGCGACGGAAGTTCTATCTGTATATCCATTCTGTCACGCAAAGGTCCGCTGACTTTGGAAACATATTTCGCTACGTCCCCTTTGCGGCAGGTACACTCTCTGGTCGGATGCCCGTAGTAGCCGCAACGGCATGGGTTCATAGCTCCAACCATCATAAACGAGCAGGGGAAGCTGACGCGCCCGCTCGCTCTTGTGATTGTTATTATGTGATCCTCGAGCGGTTGCCTTAACGCATCGGTTACGAGCGTCGGGAATTCGGGAAGCTCGTCCAAAAAGAGGACACCATTGTGTGCAAGAGATATTTCACCGGGGCGAGGTGATATTCCACCGCCGACAAGACTTACCGCGGACATAGTGTGATGCGGCGAGCGGAAGGGACGTTGCGTCAGGAGCGAGGTTCCGTCCGGAAGCACACCTGCGGCGGAATGTATCTTGGTCGCCGTTATCGCCTCTTCAAACGTCAGAGGCGGCAATATGGTCGGCAACCTTTTGGCAAGCATGGATTTTCCGGTTCCCGGAGGACCTATGAGAAGAATATTGTGACCGCCCGCCGCGGCGATCTCCATAGCGCGCTTGGCAAGCGATTGACCTTTTACGTCGGAAAAGTCCATATCATATTCCGCCCTGCTTATTATTGACTCAAAATCGTCACTTTCTACGGGAACGAGCGGCTTTTCTCTGTTTAAATGTTTGATAAGCGAGCGGACGTCGGTTACCGCGTATACTTTGATGCCCTTTACGGCTGCCGCCTCGCGTGCATTTTCCGCAGGCGCGTAAAATTCCTTAAATCCGCGGCGTCTCGCACCGTCGCACATTGACAGCACGCCGCGTATACCTCTGACCCCGCCGGAAAGCGAAAGCTCTCCGACAAAGCATTTGTCGGACAGATCTATGTTCGGATCTATGTATCTTCCGCAACGGAGTATTGCCAAAAGGATGGCTATGTCGTATCCGGAGCCTTCCTTGCGTCGATTGGCGGGGGCAAGGTTGACCGTCAACTCGCTTGAAGGAAACTTGAAGCCGCTGTTGTCACACGCGGTCTTTATACGCTCTCTTGCTTCCATTACCGTGGCATCGGGAAGCCCGACTATTTCAAACGCGGGAATTTGACTGCCGCTGTTACATTCGATAGTAACTATGTAGCCGTCTATACCCGTGATTCCCGCACTGTGAATGACAGATAACATCTTTGCCTCCGTGATATTCATAGAGTATACGACATAATTGTATCATATCTCGCCAAAATTTTCAATACAAAAACACAATTTTAAAAATGATGCCCACGATATTTTTTGAAAATACGCATTTTGTAACGCATATTTCGAAAAGAGAACTTTCAAAGCAAAAAACGAAGAAAAAATATGCAAAATCTATTGACAAATCAAGGATAATGTTATATAATATACGATGTCATTGTGTAAAAAGCGTAGTATTGCTGAAAAAGCGAAACGCTTCCGTATAATAACCAAGGAGGTGCAGACAATGCTTAGAACTTACCAGCCTAAAAAGCGTCAGAGAAAAAAGGAACACGGCTTCAGAAAAAGAATGAGAACAGCTGACGGCAGAAACGTACTCAAGAGAAGACGTGCAAAGGGCAGAAAAAGATTGTCCTATTGATCTTACCTGAGAACATCTGCGGCGAGAGCCGTGACATAAAACCACCGATGGCTGCCATCGGGGTTTTTGCTTTAAAGTGGAATTTTTAAATATTTGGCTGAATATTGGATATTTTAGTACGGTTTTGCGACTAAAAGCTTCGATATCATCCGAAAAATTAATTGACTTTTAAGTCAGAACAGAGATTATTAAAATCAACAGAAAAAACAAAACAAATCAAAAACAAACGGAAGCGAGAATTTCCGAGGATAACGGCTCGCTTAAAAGGCTTTTACAAAATGAAAAATATCGCTATAACCGAAAATCATCTTTATCAAAAAGCATACAGGAGCGGAAAACACGCGGGAACCAAGACCGTTGTGCTATACGTTCTTAAGGATCATAAGGCAAAACGCTTGATGCTTGCCAACCCGCAAAAGCAATATCTTAACAGAGTGGGACTTTCCGTCTCCAAAAAGATAGGCGGCGCGGTCGAGCGCAATCGTGCAAAGCGACTCATGCGGGAAGCATATCGCACGATAGAATCCGAGGGAATGCTCAAAAAGGGCTTTCTTGTGGTAATTGCCGCAAGAGACGGTATAAACGGCAAGAAGACTGCCGATGTTGAGCGCGACCTGCGCTATGCTCTTAAAAAAACCGATATGCTGTTGCAGCTTAGCAACGCGGAGAATGACTGATACGAGGTGCTTTTTGGAATATGAGATATATTTGCGTTTTACTCATACGCTTTTATCAGAAGTTTTTATCGCCATTGAAACGTAATCCGACATGCAGGTTCACGCCTTCATGTTCAGCCTATGCCGTAACGGCATATATGAAACGCGGCGTTATAATGGGTACTTTGCTTACTGTGTGGAGAATACTGCGGTGCAATCCTATGTGCGACGGCGGATATGATCCCGTGCCTTGCGGGTACCTGTATAGGAATCAATTAAATCTTTGGGATGAATACCCTGATCTGCAATGTACAAAACCAGATACGGATAACGAAGCGGATAAAGCGTAAGTTACCGTAAAAAGACGGATCACAGATCTATCAAAAACGAGAGGACCTCACCACGTGTGAGAGAAAGAAAAAATGACAACTGTTCTACAATGGATAGGATCGCTTCTCAAGTGGCTCGATGAGATAACGGGCAGCTATATGCTCGCACTGTTCGCTTTCGCGTTGCTTATTGAGATTCTGATGCTTCCGCTTGCTATCTATCAGCAAAGAAACTCGATAAAGCAGGCAAGACTTCGCCCCAAGGAAATGGCTATCAAGAAAAAGTACGCGGGACGAAACGATAATGCGACTCTTCAAAAGATGAGAATGGAGACGCAGGAGCTTTATCAGAGAGAGAACTTTAACCAGATGGCGGGGTGCTTGCCACTCCTTATTCAGCTCCCGATAGTTATGGCGCTCTACAACGTCGTAATAAATCCGCTTCTTTACGTTATGCGTATGAGCACTGAGGCTATTACGGCGCTTCAGTACTACGTTACCACCGCGGTCGAACAAGGTGGTCTCGGACTGACGCTCAGCAGTAACAGAGGTACCATCGAGTACGTAAGTTTGCTTAAAGAAAAAGGACTTGACTTTTTCAGCGGACTTGTCGAATTCGTTGACGGCGGAACCGTTGAGGCGATCGAAAGCCTTAAAGGAAACGGAGCGGCATATTTTGAGGAGCTCGAAGGAGCGTTCAGCAAAGGACTTCCGAACCTTCAGGCGCTCGGAATGAACCTTGGCAAGGCACCTATCGACGTATTTTCAAACCATTCTTCGATCGGAGAGTGGCTTCTTATACTCGTGCCCGTGCTTACGTTCGTAGTATACTTTTTGAGCAGTAAGCTTACCCGTAAGTTCTCTTATCAGGCACCTACGGCGGCTGATGCCGATATGGGATGCTCTTACAAGATAATGGATATCGTAATGCCCGCAATGAGCACTTACTTTGCATTCATAGTTCCCGCGGCTGTCGGCACCTATTGGATGTTCAGAAGCGTTGTGGGGACTATTGAGCGTTTCATAATTCAGAAGGCTATGCCTTATCCGAAGTTTACCGAGGAAGATTACAAAGAGGCAGAGCGTGAGATCATGGGAAAAGCAGGCAAGCGCAAGAGTGCAAGAACCGTAACGGATACCGAGAGATCGGGAGACAGACCTCGTTCGCTTCATCATATCGACGATGACGATGCAGAGGAATATGCAGCAGCGGTAAAGCGCTCGCTCGAGACGCCTATGACGGAGCTTTCAAAGAAGTCTCCTTATTATGACGGTCCGGATGCCGACGATGCAGACGACGATACTGACTCGGAGGATGAGCAAAACGACACCGAGACAGAGAGTGAAAGCACCGAAAAAAGTGTCGAGAACGGCGGAATGATCGAAAAGATGCCGCTCAAGGACGACAAAAATAATCTCAAAAAGAAAAAGAAAAACAAAAATAATTAAATCTAAACATTTAATGGAGTAATTATCGTGAAACACGAAACGACAGTAACAGCTAAAACAGTGGAAGAGGCTGTGGCTCTTGCAGTAGAAGAGCTCGGCGCACCTTCCGCAAAGGATATAGAATATGTTGTAGTCGAGGAGCCTAAGGCGGGCTTCCTCGGCATAGGCGCAAAGCCCGCTAAGATCACGGCAACGTACGTTATGAACGGCGAGCAGATTGCCCTTGAATTTATAAAAAAGCTTGTTGCGGATATGCAGCTCGATGCTACCGTTGAGCTTAAGGACGGAACCAATTCCGATAAGCTTATTACAGTTGACGGCGAGAACGTCGGCATACTCATCGGTCATCACGGAGAAACGCTTGATGCACTTCAATATCTTGCAAGCCTTGCGGCAAATCGCAAGGAGGATGGCGTAAAGAGAGATTACGTGAAGATCAGCGTTGATGTTGAGGGCTACCGCGCAAAGAGAGAGGAGACCCTTCGTCAGCTCGCGAGAAGAATGGCTGATAAGGTGCTCCGTCACAAGAGGAGCGTTATGCTCGAGCCTATGAATCCTTACGAAAGAAGGATCATTCATTCCGAGATCCAGACGATCGCGGGAGTTTCCACCAACTCTATCGGCTCAGAGAACAACCGCAAGATCGTCATCTACATTGATGACAAGGCGGCTTCGGAGGAGTATGTAAAGACGGCGGGACCCGAGGATATGTCGAGCGATTTCGATTTCTGATTTCCGTGCTCGGCAAAGACCGATAACGGAGATTACAGATAAAAAACAATACAAAAGTCTCAGGACAGATAAGCTTTATATCTGATCCTGAGACTTTTTTGCTTGTGAACGAGCTTAAAACCGAAAGCTCGAAAGGTCATTCAAGCCCCTCAAAGCGGTGCCTGCCTTTGAACCTTTCGGGAAGCTCGTCAAGATTGTCGGGATTTACGGCATCCGTGGGTGCCAGGGTTTCCGCAAGATGCTTTGGAAGATGCGCTATGCTTCCGTAGTCGGCAATTTCAAATTCGCCGTTTCCGTAGACATATATCGTGGTAACGCTCGTGTTGTTTGCCTTGGGAATTGACCAGGCGTCCTCGTTCGGAATACCGAGCAACGAACATATAATGAGATGATTTGCCAGCATATGCGCCGTGATCGCTATCGTGTTGCCTATCTCCGTATTCGCTATTTTCAAAAAGCCGCGACTTACTCTCTTTCTTACATCCTCAAACGTCTCGCCGTTCGCCATATGAAGCATATGCGGAGCGCTTTCCCAAAGCCCGGGTTGACCGGGGTAGAGAATTTGAAGTTCTTCGGCAAATTTGCCTTCCCAATCGCCGCAGTCTATCTCGCACAGGAGCGGCTCGATTACGAGCGGGATGCTTCGGTCACCGATGACGCTTTCGGCGGTCAGGCGCGCTCTTTTGTAAGGGCTTGAATAGACCCTGTCAAGATGTATGCTCTGAAATTTGCGTCCGAGATATGATACCTGCTCGCGGCCCGTTTCGGACAGATCTATGTCTGTTGATCCGATAAAGGCTCCCGTAACATTCCCCATAGTTTCTCCGTGTCGTATGAGGTATATAGTCGTTTTTTGCCTTGTCTGCATTTTTTGATCTCCGTCCTGCCTTTCATCTGAATATCTGCAAAGTGATCTTATTAAAAGCGGGGCTGTCTCGATAAAACGAGACAGCCCCGAATTTTGCCTCGGGGCTTTTACAAAGCTCCGATATTTAATGTAAAACCGATTATTTTGAAGCCTTAAGTCTTGCTTCGAGAGCTGCGAGCTCGTCCTTGAGAGCTACGGGAACTCTGTCTCCAACGGTCTTATAGAACTCTCTGATATTGTCGATATCCTCGAGCCAGGACTCTGTATCAACTCTGAGAAGCTCTTTTACTGTGTCGAGATTTACGTCATCAAGACCCTCTGTATCGATGTCCTCGGCGTTGGGAACGTAACCGATAGGTGTGATCTTTGCATCAACCTTACCCTCGCAACGTGCAAGGATCCAGAGAAGAACGCGGAGGTTGTCGCCGAATCCGGGCCAAATGAAGTTGCCCTCGTCGTCGGTGCGGAACCAGTTGACGTGGAATATCTTCGGAGGGTTGGGGATCTTTGTGCCCATCTTGAGCCAATGTGCCCAATAGTCACCCATATCGTAGCCGACGAAGGGACGCATAGCCATAGGATCGCGTCTTACTACGCCGACAGCACCTGCGGCTGCTGCGGTTGTCTCGGAAGCCATAATGGAACCGACGAACGTACCGTTCTGCCAGCTTGTGGACTGATATACGAGCGGAGCCGTCTTAGCGCGACGTCCGCCGAATACGATAGCACTGATCGGAACGCCTGCGGGATTATTGAACTCTTTGGAGAGGCAGGGGCAGTTTGTAGCCTTTGCTGTGAAACGGCTGTTGGGATGAGCACCGCAGGTGGACTTGTCAGCCTTGTTGTAGTTGTGGTAGTCCCAAGGATTGCCCTTCCAATCGATAGCGTGCTCGGGAGGATTCTTGTCGAGGCCTTCCCACCAAACGGTATTTGTCTCGGTGTTGTGAACAACGTTTGTGAAGATGGTATCCTTCATGGTTGTGTGGAGAGCGTTGGGGTTGGACTTTTCGTTTGTGCCGGGGGCAACGCCGAAGAAGCCATTCTCGGGGTTTACTGCCCAGAGACGTCCGTCAGCACCTACACGGAGCCAAGCGATATCGTCACCTACGCACCAAACCTTATAGCCCTTCTTCTGGAGGAATTCGGGCGGAATAAGCATAGCGAGGTTTGTCTTACCGCAAGCAGAGGGGAATGCGGCGCAAACGTATTTTGTTTCGCCGTCGGGATATTCAACGCCGAGGATGAGCATATGCTCAGCCATCCAGCCCTCGTTACGTCCGAGGTAGGAAGCGATACGAAGCGCAAAGCACTTTTTGCCGAGAAGAACGTTTCCGCCGTAGCCGGAGTTGACAGACCAAATTGTGTTGTCCTCGGGGAAGTGGCAGATGTAACGATTTTCTTCGTCGAGCTGAGCCTTTGCGTGGAGACCCTTGATGTAATCGGGGCTGTCACCGAGAGCCTCGAGAACGTTTGTGCCTACACGTGTCATAATAAGCATATTGAGAACTACGTAGATGGAATCCGTAAGCTCGATGCCGTACTTGGCAAAGTCGGAGCCGACGATACCCATGGAATAGGGAATAACATACATAGTTCTGCCCTTCATAGCGCCGTCATAAAGCTTGCTGAGCTTAGCGTAGCATTCCTGGGGATCCATCCAGTTGTTGATGTTACCTGCATCTTCTTTTTTGCTTGTGCAGATAAATGTTCTGCCTTCTACACGTGCAACGTCGTTGATGGCGGTGCGGTGGAGATAGCAGTTGGGAAGAGCTTCCTGGTTGAGTTTGATCATCTCACCCGTAGCGCAAGCCTGTTTTCTGAGCTCCTCAGCCTGTTCTTCAGAACCGTCGATCCAAACGATGGAATCGGGCTTTGTGAGTTCAGCCATTTCATTGACCCAGCTTGTAATGTACTTGTTGGTTGTCATTGATTTTACTCCTTAATTATATAATATTTATTATTTTTTGTAATACGGTGAAGTCGGATCCGAGTTTTTCCCCCGTTATCCATCTTATATTATAGCATAAACAAATGCTAACTTCAAGAGTCATTTTTGAATAATAATTGGCATTACTTGCACTTTTTTTGTTTATAGTGCCAAAAAATCATAAAGTTAACATTTTATTAAAGAACATTTGTTCAATGTGGCTTTGATGTGTGGTAAAATAGTTCTGCAATCAAGGAATATTCGGCATTTGAATACAGAAATGAGAGGTACCCGATATGACAGTTATAAATCTTCCAGAATTGAATGAAACCGAAAGCCGCGTGCTTGCGTACATCAAGGAGTCCATAAGAAGATACGGATATTCTCCCAGCGTCCGTGATATACAAAGAGCAATGGAGATAAAAAGCTCCTCAACTACCTACCTTATAATAGAAAGGCTCGAGGAGAAAGGATATATCACAAAAGAAAACAGCAAGAGCCGTTCGATCAGGATAAACGAGAACGGGCTTCCCGAACACGCCGTGCCTCTGCTCGGCAGAATAACGGCGGGCGTTCCCGTGCTTGCGGAAGAAAATCTTGAGGGATATATAGATTTTGCGGCAAGAACCGTAAATTGCAGACAGGAAGAGTTGTTCGCGCTCAGAGTATCCGGGGAGAGTATGCGCGAGGCGGGAATTATGGACGGAGATACCGTCATAGTTCAACAGACGCCGTACGCCGAAAACGGACAGATAGTAGTGGCTATGATAGATGATTCCGCTACGGTCAAGACGTTTTATCGCGAAAACGGTCATTTTCGGTTGCAGCCCGAGAACAGCACGATGCAGCCCATATTGGCAGACGAGGTTAAGGTGCTCGGCAGGGTAGTCGCGTGCGTAAGGGTATATTGAGTATCACAAAAATAGAGATATAAATAGGTAACGAAAGGCGGTGTATTTACATTGAGTCTTTTCAGTAACGTCACAAAAGGTCTTCGTCATACTTCCAAAACGGTATGGCACAATTTCACACAATATCTTTGCTTTTTTATCGCGATTTTTGTGGTAGAGACTATTATCGGGACGATGTGCTTTGCGTATTGTGCGAACTCTCGGTATATCGACAGTACCGTAAATGATACATATACGGTCGAGACCGAGGAGGGAATAAAGGAATACGTTTGTCACATGAGGGTGGAGCAGCTCGATGACGGTGCTTATACCGATTTCTTTAACCTGACGAACACATACGCGATAGAAAACAGTTGCCCGTTTGTCCATATCGATTACGAGAGCTATACATATCCGGGCGGAAAACGATCGTATACGGCAAATGTAACGTTGAAAGAACCGCTTGAGGATAATGCCAAGGCGTTTATAAAACAATTCGTTTCCCCGTTGGTCAAGGATCATACGGATATCGAGACCGCCTATACGCCCGCATACAATATCAAGAGCTATCACTCGGAATTGCTGTGGGATCACATAACCTCATTGTTGGCGATATGGGTCATATCCGCGGCGGCACTTATGCTGCTCTATTCATTGAGGCTCAATCATTTTAAGTTTACGTACGGCGTGTATATGGCGTTCGGAGCGGATTTTAAAAAGTTGTTTTTTACCGCTATCGGCGAGATGATGGCGGTGTCTGCGGCTACTTTCGTTCCCGCGACCGCGCTGTCCTACCTGATTGCCACACTCGTGTTGTCGGGGAACGGAATCGAGGTTCCGTTCGCATTTTCGGCAGTCGGTGTATCGCTTTTGCTCAATGTCGCGATCGTGGCGGTTGCGATATATTATCCTATGAAGCAAACCTCGCGTAAGCCACCCGTAAGCCTTATAACCACTCAAGATAATTCCAACCTTGTGACCTCTCCGAAGGTGTCGTTTAAAATATTCGGAACCGCTTTCCCATTTAAATATGAGCTGTTCGGCGTACTGAGATTTAAAAAATATTTTTTGAAGCTTTTGATAAGTGCCTCGGCGTTCTGTGCCGTTTTTGTTTGCGGCGCGTACCTTGCTTCAATGAGCGACGCGGACGCGGGAAAAGATGTTTCGGCGTTCAGCCTCGTTCCGGAGCTTCCGTATGTTGAAGAGGTTGAGGACTACAATGCCTACCTTAATAACTACGAGAGCATAAAAGAGATCGTCGATTCGCTTGACGGGGCAGAGAGCATACGTATGGATAACGGTATTGCGGCAGCTTACAACTTTTCGCATATACTGATCAGCTCGGAAAACGACAACGGTGCCGCAGACTATACGATCGATAGCCGAGAAAATCGCGATTTCGGATTGGCTACCGCAGATTATAAATATATGTCGGTAAATAAGCTGATGCTCGATACCCTCATAGAAAGCGGTGCCTGTTCGTTTGACGGCGATCCGTACGCTGTCCTTCGGAACGGAGCCGATAAACTGATCATAACCGAGAGCATACTCGGAGATAACGTGTTCAAATTCAAGCCGGGGGATACCATTATCGTGGCTGTATATCTACCGGGCGAGGATTCAAAGACACCGTCCGATTCCGATACCCTTGAAAGCTTGATACAAAACTGTGATTTTTCATATAAAGAATATACCGTTGCCGCAGTCGCACACGGACTTTCGGACAACGGGGCGATCACGATCGGAATGTGCGCCGAGGATTGCAAAGCAATAACGGGTGTGTATCCGATATCTACCGTTGATATATACACCGCCAAAGGCAGCGCTGTTTCCGACGCCGAGACGTTGAGGCCTCAACTTTTGAAGCGTATGGGAGAGGCGGGGTTGCCCGCTTGGAGCTTGTCGATAAATGACGACTTCGCTTTGCATAGCCTGCGAAGCGAGCGAGGGCAGAGCACATTTATCAGGATATTCTCCTGCGTTTTGCTCGTCATATCTCCGCTTGTATGGATGTTCTCGCAGATAATGTTCTATAAGAAACGCGAACGCGAGATGTATACTCTCAGGGCTTTCGGCGCATTCGAAAGTGACATAAAGAAGATCTATGTATATGGCGGGATATTTGTTTCGGTCGGCTCGTTTGTGATCACCGTGGCTTTGAGTCTTGTTGCGGGGCTCGGAATGTACGGCTTGTCGAATGCGCTCGCCGAGCACGGCTTTAAAACGCTCACCGGCGCGGTGGGTACGTCTTATAAATTCGAAATATCCGTGCCTTTGCTCATACTCAGTGCCGCTATCTCGGCACTTTGCGGATTTGTTTCAGCGTGCGTTCCGTATTTGCTCGAGAGACAAGGCGCGAAGAAGAAAAACGGTATCAAGAATAGAAATGTAAAGGGAGGAATATGATCGATATGGCAAACGAAAAAAGCGAGAGGGTCGTGCTTGAGGCTCGAGATGTTATAAAACAGTTTGATCAGTATGACGAGGTTGTAACGGCGGTGAACCGCGCCACCTTCAGAATATTTGACGGCGAGTTTGTTGTCATAATAGGCGCATCGGGTTCGGGAAAAAGTACGCTTTTGAATCTGTGCGCGGGACTTGACCGACCAAATTCGGGAAGGATCATAATTCAAGGTCAGGATATAACGGCAATGAAGTCGGACGAGCTCGGAAGATTCAGAGGACAGTTTCTCGGCACCGTGTTTCAAAATCACAATTTGATACCTCAGTTTACGGCACTTGAAAATATTCTGATTCCGACTCTTATGTGCAACAAGGATGATATCAGCTATCAAGAAAATCTCAAAAAGCTTATAGACGTACTTGACCTCGGCGACAGATTGCATCACCTTCCGAGTGAGCTTTCTGGAGGACAGCAGCAGCGAGTCGCCATAGCAAGAGCGCTGATAAATATGCCGCTTATCGTTTTTGCCGATGAGCCGACGGGAAATCTTGATAAGGAGAACGCCGAGGACGTGCTGTCTCTTTTGCTTGAGACGAAGGAATTGCTTGGGCAGACGCTTATTATGGTAACGCACGATATGAGCATTGCCGAGAGAGCCGACCGCGTGTTTAGAATGGATGACGGCGATATCACGCCTTGGAAGGAGTCTTACGGGCTCTCCGAGAGAGCGTAAGATTTTTTGCTTCCGCAAACATCAAGAAACTCATTATCCCAAATAAAAAAGTTATCACACAATTTATATAATGAAAGGAAACACAAAAATGTACGACAGATGGAATTTAGACAAAATGTATCACGGATTTTCCGATCCGAATTTTACGGCGGATATGCAAAAGCTTCAAAAGACCGCCGAGAGCTTTACGGAGCTTGTTAATACGATAGAGCTCACCGCAAGCGTTCGAAACGGAGTGCTCTTGCTCGAAGAATTTACCGCAACCTTCGCTAAGCTTGCGGAATATTGTTCGCTCGTGCAAGCCGCCGACACGAAAAATACCGAGGCGACCTCAAAAATGGGGCAGATCTTTGCAATTTACAGCGGTATGCAGGGAACTATTGCTTCATTTCAAAAGTATATCTCGACGCTTTCCGACGCGGAGGTCAAGGTTCTTACGGAAATGGACGATGTGCTCGGAGCATATGAATTTATGTTCAAGCAGATAAAAGCAGACTCAAAATACCTTCTTGACGCAAAGTGTGAGGAGATAATCGCGCGTATGTCTATGTCGGGCGGTAACGCTTGGAGCGATCTTCAAAGCTACCTGACGAGCACGGTTCCGGTGGAATATGACGGCAAGACCATAAATCTCTCTTCTGTAAGAAATCTTGCTTATGATAAGGATCCCGAGGTCAGAAAAAAGGCGTACGACGCCGAGATCAAATGCTACGACAGAATTAAAGATGCCGTTGCCTTCGCACTTAACTCAATAAAGCTTGAAACTATCACCGAGACAAAACTCCGCGGATATGAGTCTCCGCTCGACAGAACTCTCAAGGGCTCGAGAATGAAACGCGAGACACTTGACTCTATGATGTCGGCTATGGAAGAGTATATGCCCGTGTTCCGCGATTACCTCAAGGCCAAGGCGCGCGCACTCGGTCATGAAAACGGCTTGCCGTGGTATGACCTCTTTGCTCCGATGGGCAAGAGCGGCAAAACATATACCGTCGAAGAAGCGAAAAAGTACTTGCTTGATCTGTTCGGAACTTTTGATAAAGAGCTTCGCGATATGGTAGAGCGCGCCTTCGACGAGGAATGGATAGACTTCTTCCCACGCGACGGTAAGCAGGGCGGCGCATTCTGCTCCGGTATCGAAAGCCTTGGGGAGAGCCGCATACTTACAAACTATGACGGAAGCTTCAGCGATATCGTAACGCTCGCACACGAGCTCGGTCACGCATTCCATAATCAGTGCATCGCCGACCACCGTATGCTAAATCGTGATTATTCTATGCCCGTCGCCGAGACCGCATCGACCTTCAATGAGTGCGTGGTAATGAACGCGGCAATAAAAGCGGCTTCGGACAAGCAAGAAAAGCTCGCTCTCATAGAAAGTCAGCTTATGGACGCAACACAGATAATCTGCGATATCTATTCGAGATTTACCTTTGAAAAATCCGTATTCGACAACCGCGAGCAGCAGTTTATGTCGGCAGATGATCTTTGCGCATTTATGCTCGAGGCACAGAAGAAATCTTACGGCGACGGACTTGACGAAAGCGTAATGCACCCGTATATGTGGGTTTGCAAGGGTCACTACTACGGACCTATCTTCTATAACTTCCCCTATGCCTTCGGAGGACTCTTTGCAAGAGGACTTTACGCTCAGTATGAGCGCGAGGGCGAGGCATTCCTGCCTAAATATAAAAAGCTCCTCCACGATACGACGGTAACGACAGTAGAGGGCGCGGCTCTTATCGCCGGAATAGATCTTACCGATCGCAAATTCTGGGAGAGCGGACTTCAGAGCATTGCCGATCAGATAAAGGAATTTATCGAACTTGTCGAGGCGTAAGCGCTTTTTTTCGGGATCCTCATAAGAGAGGGTCCCGAACTTTAAAAAGTCCAAAATTCGACAGTTTGTAAATTAATTTTAGCCGCGGTACGAAAAGCATTTAAAATATATTATTGATTTTAACTTGAGACTATGATATAATAGCTTCAGTTTTGGCTTGTACATATTCGTAGAGCGTTGATCCGTGATGTTTTGGATTAAACATTCGTGTGTTAAAGCCAATAGACATAATATTAATCGGAGAAGTAAAAATGAGCACAAGCGAATTGGTAGAAGAAATTTACAAAGAAGCCGAGGTCATAGATCTTTCACTGATCCTCGCGCTTTATTATCCGAAGCACTCTGTTGCGCTTCCTCTCACGACTAAGATATGCGATATGGATATCGAGAGCCTCGAGCTTTCGGTTCGTTCTTACAACTGTCTTAAGCGCGCAGGTGTGGCGAACGTAAGAGAGCTTGTTGAGATCATTCACAGCGGAGAGTTTATGAGAATCAGAAACCTCGGTAAAAAGAGCCGTATCGAGATACAGGAGAAGATCCTTGATATCGGTTACGCAGCTCTCAACAGAGACGAGAAGTATGATTTTCTTACCGACGTTGTTGAAAGAAACAAGGATAATTTCAGAACCGAGCCTATTGATTTATCCCAGGTTAATTTCGACAACGACTGAGAATGCCTCAACTCAGACGGAAGGGTTTGTTGCGTGTACCGATCGAGATTGACCGAATAGGTACTTGGTGCAACACCCCCTACCGCACGGTTGGAGGCAATGATAGGCGCGGCGGGTTTCTTTATGAAGCTGCCGCTTTTCATTTTTAAGATGTTTAACATCATTTTGAAGAAATGGGAGTTTAATTTTTTATGGATAAGCTTAGAGTTGGAATAATCGGACTCGGATGCCGCGGGTATTCGATGACAAATCTCATTTTGACTATGCCCGATATAGAAGTGGTCGCAATATGCGACGTTTATGAGGATAGGATCGCGAAGATGCTCTCCCGCATCAAAGAGGTATACGGAGATGAGAGCAAGATATTTACATCTGTCGATTACCGTGAGGTTATAGAGTGCCGCGACGTTGATGCTGTGCTCGTGTTTACCTCCTGGGATACTCATATCCAGATATGTATCGATTGTATGAATGCCGGTAAATACGTCGGCAGTGAGGTGGGCGGCGCTTACTGCATTGAGCAGTGCTGGGAGCTTGTAAGGACTTATGAGAGAACGCACGTGCCCGTTATGATGCTTGAAAATTGTTGCTACGGTAAGAACGAGATGCTCGTTCTGAATATGGTCAGAAAGGGTATCTTCGGTGAAATAGTTCACTGCGGCGGAGGATACAAGCACGATCTGCGAGATGAAGTGGCGCTCGGTCACGAAAATCGTCATTACAGACTTGATAACTATATGGTCAGAAACGGAGAGCTCTATCCGACGCACGAGCTCGGTCCGCTTGCAAAATGCCTTCATATAAATCGCGGAAACCGTATGCTTATGCTTACCTCTATGTCAAGCAAAGCTAAAGGTGTGCATACTTGGATAGAACGCAATCGCGGAAAGGATTATGAAAACGCCGACTATGATTTTGCGCAGGGAGATATCGTTACCACCTGCATCAAATGCGCCGGCGGCGAGACCATCGTGTTAACTCACGATACTACGCTTCCGCGTGCATATTCGAGAGGAAATCTCGTTCAAGGCACGCTCGGAACTTGGTCGGAAGATAACGGCGGAATACTTATTGACGGAATGGCTTCCGGCGGAAGCTGGAGCCATAAGTTTATACCCGTTCAAAATTTCTATGATGAACATATGCACCCGCTTTGGAAGGAATTCCTCAACGACGGCGTAACGGGCGGTCACGGCGGTATAGATTATCTTGTTTTGCGCGGCTTTTTTGAAGCGGCAATGAACAAGACTCCCGTGCCGATTGACGTTTACGATATGGCATCTTGGATGGCGATCACGTGCCTTTCGGAGGATTCGATAGCAATGGGATCTATGCCCGTAGCAATTCCGGACTTTACAGCCGGTAAGTGGATGCACCGTGAGCCGTTGCACAAGAGCAAATATTGCGTTGAGGAGATCTTCTACGATCTTTTTGACTGATGACTATTGTCGCATAAACGGTTCGGATATCAATTCAACTGCAAAATTCTGTCAAAATATCTTACGTTGACGGCTCACAGGGGGAAGTTAAATGATATTGACTGATATAGAGAAAAAGCAGAAGGAGCTTGAAGCGGCGGTGGCGTGCGAAAACGAGAGCACGAAAGCTGCCGATCTTACGAGCGTGTCAAGATCCTTTGCGGATAAAATACTCTGCACGGCGCTTGACGTGGGAGAGAATATGCTCAAATGCGGTGCCGAGGTGCACCGTGTTGAGGATTCTATATCCCGTATATGCAAGGCGTACGGCGCGGAACACGTGGAAGTCTTTTCGATCCCCTCGCTCATAATTGCGGCGGTGCGCCTTCCCGACGGAACCTATTCTTCTCAGGTCAGAAGGATATTGTCAAACGCGCGCAACCTCGGCAGGCTCGAGCTTTTTAACGGCGTCTCTCGCAAGCTCTGCGCAACCTGCCCGGATTTTGACGAGGCGCAGAGTCTGATAAGGCAAGCAAAGGAAAAAAAGCTGTATCCGAAATATATCTCTTACATAGGCGCGGCGCTTACGTCCGGCGCGTTTGCGGCATTTTTCGGCGGAGGCTGGCGCGACGCTATCGTTGCGGCAATCGTGGGGGTATTTTTGAACTTCTGCGATTCTCATCGGCTTCCTTATGTCAATCAATTGACACATTATACCATATGCTCGTTTCTCAGCGGTTTGGTCTCGATGCTTTTTTATCATCTCGGTGCCGTAGAGAGCGCGGATAAAGTTATGATAGGCGTAATAATGATATTGGTGCCGGGACTGTCGCTCGATGTCGCTCTTCGCGACCTTCTGTGCGGTGAAACCGTGTCGGGACTTATGGGATTTATGCAATCCTTGCTTTCGGCGGCTATGCTTGCGGTTGGATTTACCGTAGCTATCATAATTTGCGGAGGTGCAGTATGACGGGTCTTATTACGGTCGTAACGGGTGCGATAGGAACGATAGGATATGCGCTGATATTTAACGTAAGAGCACGTCATATTCCGTTTGCGGCGATAGGAAGTATAATATCTTGCTCGGTATATCTTGTTTGTATGCACTTCTTTGAAGACCTCTTTTTGTCGAACTTTCTCGGTGCTCTGGCGGCAACGGCATATTCGGAATGTTGCGCTATCTTTCTCCGCGCACCGGCAAGCATTTTTCTGCTTTCGAGTAATATTCCGCTTGTTCCCGGAGGTTCGCTTTATTACACTATGCAGGCTCTGATAACCTCAGACAGAGAGGAATTCAAACAGTATGGTGCAAGTACGGCGTACACCGCGCTCGGAATAGCTTTTGGTATAATTATCGGAACGGTCATATTTTACACTTGCAAAAAAATGCTGACTGATATCAAAGCTAAACGTCGTCGCGACGTAAAATAGCTTTGCAAAACAAATTTAAAATTAAAAAGTGTGCAGTGACGATTTCGCATTGAAAAAGTCACTGCGCTTTTATAATATCGCACGTATCCAAAAGGTCCTCCCTTTGAGAGAGCTCCCGCAATAGCGGGGGAGCGGTCAATTTTGAGTCACCGCCCCGCGTTCGCGTTGTTAAGCCTATCGGCAAAGAACGTGGCACAAAGAACTGCAAAAAAAGAGCCAAAAAGATCATAATCAGCAGTCGAGCTGTAACTTTGCCAATTTATTGCTGCGATTTTTCTCGTAATCCGGCGCTTTAAATTCAAAAATGTTAGCACTCTATAATATATAGTGCTAATTTTTACATTTGAAATTATATTCAATAATAATAGTGAAATATTTTCGGGGTACAATATATACCGTAAAAAGGAAGAGACTCCGAACGAGGTGGACCAAAGCTCCGAACGGTATTTCCCGATATCCTTGATACATCGAGGTGAATTTTTATGAATATGAATCAATTAACACAAAAAAGCATTGAAGCGCTTCGCGATATGCAAACGAAGGCATTGGAGAACGGAAATCAACAGATAGAGCAGGTACATTTGCTGTATGCTCTTGTATCTAAGGGCGATGGACTTATTCCGAATTTGATAACGAAATCGGGCGCATCGTCTGAGTATGTCAAAACTCAGGCAGAACAGGCAATCGCTTCTTTGCCAAAAGTTGCGGGTGTACAGGCGGATAAGCTTTATCTGTCGCGGGAGCTTGACTCTGTCTTCACCGAGGCGGAATCGCTTTCCCAAAATATGAAGGACGAATTTGTGTCGGTCGAGCACCTGATGCTTGCGCTTTTTGATAAGGGCGACGCAAAGGTGAAGGGAATTTTGCGGAACACGGGGCTGACCAAAGATGCCTTTTTGACATCTCTTAAGAGCGTGCGCGGCAACAGGAGCGTCACAAGTGACAATCCCGAGGAGACCTACGAAGTGCTCAAAAAGTACGGTCAGGATCTGGTCGCCAAAGCCAAGGCGCAAAAGCTCGATCCCGTGATCGGTCGTGATGACGAGATCAGAAATGTCATCCGCATTCTTTCGAGGAAGACAAAGAACAATCCTTGTCTGATCGGAGAGCCGGGCGTAGGTAAGACTGCGATAGCGGAGGGACTTGCGCTTCGTATAGCAAAAGGGGATGTTCCCGACAACCTTAAGGAGCGTATCATCTTCTCGCTTGATATGGGCGCACTTATTGCGGGCGCAAAATTCAGGGGCGAGTTTGAGGAGAGGCTTAAATCCGTTCTGGAAGAGGTTAAAAGCAGTGAAGGTAAGATAATTCTTTTCATTGATGAGCTTCACACCATTGTCGGCGCGGGCAAGACCGATGGCGCGATGGACGCGGGTAATATATTAAAGCCTATGCTCGCAAGAGGCGAGCTCCATTGCATAGGTGCAACAACACTTAACGAATACCGTCAGTACATCGAAAAGGACGCGGCACTTGAACGTCGTTTTCAGCCTGTTATGATAAGCGAGCCGTCGGTTGAAGACACGATATCAATATTGCGTGGATTAAAGGAGCGTTACGAGGTGTTTCACGGCGTTAAGATCCACGACGCGGCTTTGATAGCTGCCGCCGTGCTTTCCGACCGATATATTTCGGACCGTTTCCTTCCCGATAAAGCCATTGATCTTGTGGACGAGGCGTGCGCGCTTATTAAGACGGAGATGAATTCTATGCCTTCCGAAATGGACGAGGTCGCGCGTAAAATAATGCAACACGAGATCGAAGAGGCGGCGCTGAAAAAGGAAAATGACAAGCTTTCAGCGGAGCATCTCAAGGACATTCGTGCCGAGCTTGCCGATCTCCGAGCTCAGTTTAACG
>CAZZFP010000015.1:0-25806 GCA_964653575.1 uncultured Lachnospiraceae bacterium | reverse complement strand
CAAACTCTCTTAAATTTCGTGATAATGATGAAATAACATATAAAGTTGCAACAATTACTTTACAAAAGGACGGTACTTGCATTTACAAAGGCGAAAGTGCAAAATGGGAATATGTTGCAGATCTTAATCAGTTTATTTTTACGCTTGATAAAAACGGTGTAAGCGGGACTTTGGAAATATCAGAGAAAAAAGGAAAAACAGTATTAAAGTATAATACAGAGACATACTACAGAGCCGCTGATTTTATCGCCAAGGAAAAAGAGTATGTTAATGCAGGAAACACATATTCTTGCAAAAAAGAAATAGAAATTACATTGGATAATTGGGATCAGTATTTTGAAATAGTCGAAAATACCGACTGGAGAAAGAATGCTTTCGGTGAAGCGGAAAATTTGAATATATCGTATGACTTTAAGGTTAAGGACGAATTTAAAAATACAATAGCGGCGAATGATACGGAAATTGCAGTCGAAATCCATGCCGAAAAAATACTTATAGATATTGATTTAGACTTGAGTGCAGAAAAGTTCACATATCTTGATGAAGTTAATGAAACTTACGATTTTAGTACTATCGAATCTTTTACGGGAAATGCGATAACTTTCTTTTCGGGTTGGGACGGATATTTTGAAAAGAACGATGTAAAAGTTTCCAATATTGAAATATTGAAAAATATAGAGATTTTACGAGTACAAGGCAAAATATATTTATACGAATAAATGAGGAATGGATATGTATAACAATATAGGCGGAAAAATAAAGATATTGGCAAATATTCAGTGCAAAAAAAGCCTCGTAGGAGCAATCTACGAGGCTTTTTATATTCGGTTTTGTTAAGGAACAAAATGCTGCGGATTATTCCATGTCCTTGATAGCTGCCTGTGTCGCCCTTATGTATGGCAGGGGAACATTCCCCTGCTACGCTGATTTTGGCTGTGTTTTTTCTTTTTCCCTCCACCGTGCAATGCAGCGGATCATCGGGATTGCCGTTAAAGCGGAGATACCAATCAAAGCCGTCCTTTGAAGCCACAATTTTAACAACAAAGGCTTCAATTACACTTTCCGGAACATCCTTGTCATCCCAATTTGTGTACTGCTCCAACGCATATTGCAGAACGGTCAGCTTTTCAGCATAGTCCTCAATTTGAATTTCAGGCTCCTGTTTGCTTTCGAGTTCCTTGATTTCTGAATCCAGCTTCTGCATCGTCAATTCAAGCTCGGATGTTTTCTTTTTGAACAGTTCTTTGCTGATTTCGCCTTCTGCACGCATTTCAATAAAGTTATCGAGCTTAGTATTCAGCTTTTCAAGCTCTGCTCTTTTGCATCGCAGAACTTCTGAATTATCCTCTCGGCTTTCTGTGTCACCTATATGCGCTTCAAGCATAGAATTTGCCAATGCCAAAACCTTATCTTTTTCGGTGAGATAATTCCTGAATATATAATTTGCCATCATTTGTAGCCGCCATTCAGGTATCATCGGGGTTTGGCAGATTCCGTCAAGTGAAAGTCCACGCTTTTTCCGACTTTCATAGGAGCCGGTATGAACAGAGCTGTAGCACTGATATGCGGCATTGGCCACCCTGTCTTTTCTGTCCCAAACCCGCATACTGAATTTGTGTCCGCATTCACAAACAAGAAGTTTTCCCCACACGGTAGTGCGTGGCCTTTTGCCGGTCGTCTTTCTTCCCGTATCAAGGTTTTTGCATTTACTTCTTTTGCTTTCCATAATGATTTGCACCCTTTCATAATCTGCCACCGACACCAATGCCTCGTGCGATCCCTGTACCTTTGTAAATTCAATTTCGCCGTAATTTTTGACCTTCTTCTGAGTCAGATAATCCGGCGTATATTCCTTATGGTATGTGATAATGCCGCAATAAAAAGAATTTTTGAGAATGTGGGAAATGACTGTACAATGCCATCTATCGAGTCCCGCAGAGGTCTTTCGACCTCTGCGTTCCAACTCGTCCTTGATCTGCATAAGTCCCATTCCGTCAAGGTACATCGCATATATCATTTTTACCGTTTCGGCTTGCTCAGGCTCTACCGTCCACTCAACCTCTTTTTTGTTATCATCTACGATTTTAGCCACTCGCTTATAGCCCAGAATATTACCGTTACCGTAGATGACACCGTTGTTCATAGAGGTCTGCTGGCCGCTTTTTACACGGACAGAGGTTTTGCGGCTCTCGTCCTGCGCCAAGGTTGCCATAATAGTGAGCCGCAGCTCGCCGTCCCCGTCAAAAGTCTTTATATTATCATTGATAAAGAAGACCTCAACGCCGAGCGCCTTCAACTGCCGAGTGTACTGCAAGGTGTCAACCGTATTTCTCGCAAAGCGTGACACCTCACGGGTGATAATCATATCAAATTGCCTTTTCTTCGCATCTGCAATCATTTTCATAAACTGCGGACGCTTCGCTGCCGAAGTCCCCGTTATGCCTTCATCGACATATTGACCGACCAAAGTCCATTCCGGTCTTGCGGCAAGGATAGGCTTGTACCAAACCATCTGATTTTCAAGAGCTGAAATCTGCGCTTCGTGCTCGGTTGAAACACGAGCATAAATTACCACTCGCCTTTTTACAAAATCAGAATTGATCATGCTGTCGCTTCCTCCTTTTTATTTGAATTTCCGATGACGAAAGCCGTAACATCAATAATGTCGGCATATTCGTTCAGTATATTTCGGTACATAAAATTCGGTATTTTACCGTCCTTATAAAGCTGCTCTATGAGCTTTAAGGCGGCAAAACAATAGTCCGGATTTTTGCTCATTTCAATTTTATTCATTGTATGCCTCCTTTACAAATGTGCGAATTATCTCGCATCTCGCCGGCAGATGAGATATTTGCGGTAATGCTCACAGGCTTTGAGGACGAAGTCCTCAAGCTGCTGTGGATTAGCGCCCGGCGCAAATTTCCGCAGCTTTTCGGTGGGTATCTTCACAGTTTCCCGCTGATTCGCCTTTTCTTCCGACATAATGCTTCGGATCATATCTGCCGTCAGCGCAAAGTTGCTAAATGCCTTGCGCATACGGACAGCCTGTGCGTAGGACGGAGTACAGTCGTTTAATTCACACTGTTCCAAAAGATCGTACTGGCTCTGCTCATCAAGAAAGGAAAGCTCTACACCGACGGACAGCGCCATTTTGTTCTCATCCATAATGGTAAGCAGTTCCGGGATGAGATGGGTCAGGCGGATATAGCGGCGCACCGTCTCTCGGCTCTCGTTCAGTGTTTCTCCGACAACATCCCCAGTGCGCAACTTCGACACAACTTGTGGCGAAGTTAAATCCGTTCGCTTGCCCTGATGGGACAGAGCCTCCATTTTCAACTTGTAAGCAAACGCCTTTTCACTTGGCAGGATATGCTCACGATGAAGATTGCTGTCCACCACCGCAATGGCGGCGGCATCCCGGTCAAGGGCATAAATCAAGGCAGGGACTTCTGAAATCCCTGCCTTTTGTGCTGCGTGCAAGCGTCGGTGGCCGCTGATCACTTCATATTCATCGGTATTTTCTATCGGTCGGACGATAAGCGGAGACAAAATGCCCTGCGTCTGTACGCTTTCGATCAGCGTGTTCATTTCTTCGTCGTCCTTGACCTTGAACGGATGTCCCTCAAACGGGCGAAGCTTTGAAACCGGAATATTAACCGGCTGATTTCTTGTGTTTTTCATTTTATCTACCTCTTTCTCTGTATTTCGCACGGGCTTTTCTCTCCAGCTCGTGCTCTTGTTTTAATAATTCATATAGGTGCGGAGATTTCTTCAAAATCCTCTCCGCACGGAGCAGCCTTTCACGGACAGGCTTTATTTGTTTGCTGATAGCTTTACGGCGCTCCTTATTTTCGATTTGTTCCTCCGGCGATTTCGGACGGCGGATGCGGTTGCTGAGCGTATTACGCTCATGCTCTAAATCAGATAACTGCACTTTGCTTTCATCAATATTTGCCTGCAAATCGGAAACCGTGTGAATGTCCCGCTCCTGCAAGAAGTGATAATCGGCAATCAGCTCTTTCAAATCCTTTTCCGCCGCCCGCAGATCCGGCGACAGCAGCATCACATCGTCAAGCTCGGCGACGATTTGTATAACCGTTATGACAAGATAAAAGACCGTATCCACAAAAACGGTTGCAACGTCATAGCTGTGGTCGATGGCAAAATCCAACTTTCGGAGTTCATCCTCCAGCGGAAACCGTTTCGGCCTATACGGCGGCTTGTATTCCAAGGTGAACAGCCGATAGCGGTTTTCCGCATTTTGGCGGAGTTGCTCGTTGACACGCTCTTTGGTAAAGCCGATGCTTTTGAGTCGGACGGCTCGCTCCCAGTGTTTTGCTTTTACCGAAAAGCGCACTGGGTCAAGGGTGTAGCCCAGCGCATAAAGCTGACTTTCAAATTCTCTTGGGTTGGTTGCAAAAGACAGGCAGTATTCCACATCCTCACGCAGATAGTCTCGGTGTGTTTTTCTGCCTGCTTTGTGAACCCAGTATTCTTTTTTCTTGCCTTTACTGTAAAAATCGCTGTTTTCCAAAACAGACAGGCCGTGTTCCCGGCAGACTTCATCGGATACTTTTCGCAGTTCTTTGTGGTCACCGATTTTGTTCTGAAATTTGCTGCCGTCCTTGAAAGATACGGGATTCACTACAAAGTGGCAATGAATGTTATCCGTGTTCAGGTGGACGGTCACCAGAACCTGATACATATCGCCCCACATTCGCCGTGCGGTGGCTTTTCCGATTTCAAATGCCTGCTCCGGCGTAACCTCATCCGCTCGAAAACTTTGAATGCCGTGGTAGCCGACAACCTTCCCACGCAGCCCGAACCGGCGCTGAACGGCGATCATCTCGGCATAGGCGTTCTGTTTGGAGCAGTTGATGCCGCCCACGAATACCTGACGGTCGGTTTTGTCGTCGTTCTCTGCATACCGCAGGGCGGCGTACAGATCCTCGTCGAGATATTCCAGCAGCGTGGTTTTGTCGGGATTATCCGCATAGTCCAGCGTTGCTTTCAGATTCCGATACACCGGCCAAAAGCCTGTGACAGCCATACCGCATTACCCCTTTCCCAGCAGTAGAAACTCTGCGGCGATTTGTTTCAGCAATGCGCTGATTTCCGCATCCAGCTCCGGCGAACTCGACTTGTCTGTAAGCTCACCCAGCTTTTCGAGGCAAGCAAAAAGAGCGTCGGGCGGAATGCCTCTCGGCTCGTACCCCAACGCTCTTTGCTTGACATATTCCGTTGTTGAAAGCCCGCATTTGCGGGCCTTGGCTTGAATTTTATCTTTTTCCTTTGCCGTGACACGCACAGCTATTCGTATATCTTTCATATACATCATTCCTTCTTTCATTCTTTTTTCGGGGGATTGGGGGCATAGCCCCTAAAGAGAGAAGCCGCCTTACCGGGCGGCTTCTGATTGGGACTTTGGCACACAAAGTCCCTGCTTGTTATACCGTAGGACGCACCCCGCAGGGCATAATAAAAAGCGGTTGTCAGATACCGTTATTTCAGCGTATCTCTGTGCTGCCCGATACTGTAAACCGCTTTCTTGTCCTTTTGGGGGATATTTTGCTTGGCATCATTTTGATGCCGTAATTTGTGCTTGTTTCTCATTTTGATGCCATAATTATCGTGTTTGGCATCACCCGAACATCTCCAAATCAGCAAGGACGCTCTGCTCGTTTGCCGCCTGTTCCTCCTCCGTCAATGTCGGCTGGACTGTTTGCGCCTGCGACGACTGCACTGACACAAAGGCAACATCCTGCAATTCCTCCCGGATAATGTTGCGGACTTCCTCGGCGGTCAGCATTTCGCTGCTGTTGCTGTCAAAAGCCTTACTAATGGCGGCAATGATGAATTTGTTGATAGATCCGTACTGCTTTCGGTCGAGAGCTTGTAGTCGTTCAGCGATCGACCGCTGGCTTTCGTCAGTGAGATCAAAGCGAATATTCAGCCGATAGATTTCACCGTTCATACCTTCCCCTCAGCCTTCAACTGCGCTTCTGCCAGATATTCATACCCTTTTGCGGCGGCGCAGATGTCGTCAACGAATTTCACCCGGTCGGCATTGAATTTGCTGAAATTCTTCACAAGGCACCCACCGCCACCGGTAATATACAATATCATCGTGCTGTCGTCGTAGCCGTGCTCACGGAGCCTGCGAAAAATGTCCCGCACATACTCGGCGGCAATGCCCTTGATGATTTTCAGGTCCGCCGGAGCAATATTTGCCGTGCCGGTAATCAGCACCTCATCGATGATGGCGTCGTTGATCTCCCGGTTGGTTTTCCGCATAAACTGCTCCCGAACACTGAGGGTACACTGGTAAGTCCCGAATTTTTCGGTGAACATTTTGTCCTGCTGCGGCTTGCCGTTTATCATATACAGCACATTCATCGTTCCGTTGCCGATGTCGGCGATCAGGTTCACGCCTTTCAGAGTCGCTGCGAAACTTGCAATGGCGGCATACCCCTGCGGATAGATACGCACATCATCAATATAGATGTGGTAAGCGGTCTTCTTGTAGACAAATTCCACCTCTGCATTTTTTGAGAGGTACGCCTTAAAATCTGCTTTTTGCACGCTTGTCCAAGTCAGCGGCAAACCGGCGGCAATGACAATGTGCGCCTCGGTGAGATTTTCCGTTTTCAGTTCTTTGGCAATGGCCGCAAGGGTAAGGATATAATAGTCCTCGTCGTTTACCTTTTCGGCAACAAACTCCTTGTGTCCTTCGCCGATGAGATAATACTTACCGTTGTAGGTCAGCATATCGCCGGTGAACAGCGGCTCTGCGTCAAAGCTGAGAACGCCGGACGGGAAACAGTGATTCGCCGTTTTCATATTGCCGTAACCGTGGTCGATGCCGATAATCTTTGTGCTGTTCATTGTTTTCATCATTCAATTCCTTTCCTGCGCACAGCGCATTTCAAAATATTTCGGATAACTTGTTTTCGGGCAGTTATTCAAGCCCGTTTTGACGTAGAATTTCCGTATACAGCTCCTTTTCAGCCGGTAACACTGCTTCCAAAAAGTAATTGCAGTAGATGCCGTACCGGGAGATGAGCTGTACGCACTTTGTTTCTTTGCCGTCATCCAGCAGCAGGCAATTTCCTTTGCGGCAGTTACAGCAAGTCCTGCGCACAAGGGCATTGATTTTCGTCCGCTGCTTTGGTGTGATTTTCAGTACCATTCTTTTCGCCTCCTTTCCGTTTTCGGGCAGCAAAAAAGCCGCCGGGGGGGGTGACCCGACGGCTCGATGACTGCCTTCTGTATATATAATAACGGAAATCAGCGTTTTTCTACGAAGCATCGCAACAGGTGAAAATGAGAAAACGCAACATCGTAAAAGCATTGATTTTACGCACATTTTCTGTATAATTATATTGAGAAGCATGAAACAAAAACAAATTCTTTTTGAAAAATTCTCGGCAAGTCCGTTTTATGGGACAGTTCCTATGATAGAATAAAGCAAAGGAGCAAAAGCAGATGATTTCCTCATTTTTTACAGCCGATTATCGGGACGGGCGGGTGCTGTTCGACGGCAAAAGCTATCCTGCCGGAGTATTTGCCACACACTTACTTAATCAATTTTACATTAACGACACCGCCGCACGGATCGCCGTGTTTCGGGATGAGCTGAACTTTCATATTCTGCGGCAGCTGCGGGACGGTTACTTGAACATCACGGAATTTGTAAAAACCGGTGCTAATACGCTGGAAGCCTTAAAATCACTGCCGAAGCTGCGTCCCTTTGACGGTGTGAACACGGAGGAAATTCAAAATACGGTTGAGACACTTTTTACAAAAGAAGTAGGGCGGGAGATTTGCAAACACTTTGCCGCAAAAGCAAAACTCAGCCTGCTGCCACAGGAGGAGATAGCCGCAGACACGGCGGAGCGAATAAAGGCCTTAACGGATTTTTCCGGCACCGAACAGAAAATTGAGAACATCCGATCCGTTCTCCGTTTCTTTGATAACCTTGCGGATGATTTAATTCTCGCACACAGCAAGCTCACACAATTCTGTAATCATACCGATGAGGCGGAACGCTTGGACGAGGCGCACTTATTACCGTTGGCATTGGAGATTTTCGGGGAACATCACTTTGTGCAAAGCGGAAGATACATTTCCGTCAAGAAGAATGTCAAAAGCAAAAACGCAACACTTGCCAAACGGCTGGAGTTTGACAGTTATTTCAGTTTCATCCTGACCGATTTTTTCGAGGGACTGCACTACGGGCATTATCCCCGCAGGTGCGAAATCTGCGGCAAGTATTTCTTAATGCAAAGCGCCCGACGGCAGAAATACTGCCCTTACGGCATTGCACCGGAGCTGTATCGGGGCAAGAAGATCACCTGCCGGAAATATGCCGCTGTTCTGAACAGAAAAGAAAAAGCGGAAAACGATCCTATCGTATCACTTTATAACCGCCGCTGCGCTGCCATCCGCACCGAGTGCGGCAGAGGGACGATCACGAAAAACTTTGCCGAAGCAGCCAAGCAGCTTGCCAAAGAACACAAGCAGGAAGCCTTGCATAACGACCAATACGCCAAAGAAGAATACCGAAAGGCTATGAGCCGAGCGGCGTTATACGCCGAAGTGGACAGGAATTTGAATTGAAAGAGGGTGTGTGTCGGTGAAAAATGAAAAGTGGACAGAGGATATGTATCTATACCGTATAAAACCGGCACCGCCGAAGAAAGAGGACTTTCAGGAGTATATCGCACTATACTTTGCCGAAAAGGATGAGAAATACCTCGGCTGGTTTTTTCACTACTATGAGCCACGGCTCAACACGATCATTATGCAGACGGTGCAGGAAACCGCTATGCAGGGGCATTTTGCCGATTTAAAGCAGGCGTTTGTTTTCGGCATTTACAAGGCGCTGCAAAAGTACGACATTTCCACCGGAGTCCCGTTCCTCATTTTCAAAGAATTTTATGTTAAAAACGAGATTGACGCATACATCGGCACTATGCGGCAGGGCTACTCGGTGCATAGCGTGGACGAATACCGTACCCTCAAAAAGGCAATGGCACTGTATGCAAAGTACGAGTACAGATTTGATGAGGAAACCATAACAAAAATTGCCGCAGAAATCGGCAAAAGCGTCAGGGACACCAAGGAAATCATCCGCTCCGGCATCGACAGCACCCATTACACCGACTTTTACCGCCGCTACGCCGATGAGGACGGAGAGAGCACGGCGGAGGATGTGACGGCCGATGATACCTCCAACCCCGAAAGGCTGTTTTTCAGGCAGTGGCAGACGGAGGCTCTGTTCGACGCCTACGAAAGCCTTGACTACCGGGAACGCATGATGGTTGCCGACCACCTCGGCTTTTGCCCGGAATGCTATGGAATCTATAAGCTTGGCAGGGACGAAAACGGCAATCCCGTCAAGCTCCTCCGCAAGGGCATGGCCTATATCGACCTTGCCGCCGAGCACACGCTGTCCTCCCCCGACACCGCCTTCCGCACCGTGAACGGCGCATACGAGAAAATGCGCCGGAAGCTGACCGAAAAAGGAATCTATTAAAACGCAAAAAAGCCCCGATGAATTCAGGTGAAAACCTGAATCATCGGGGCTGTCTTTTTGTCCATATTTTTTGCCGTTACCGCATAATTTCGGAACTGTCACTTATGTTTTTCTATTACTCTTGGTAAAGGCACAATTTGTGCCTTTACCAAATCATTCATATTTCGGTAATGGGACAAAATGTCCCGTTGCCACTTTTCTATCAGTCTTTTGGGTGTCCGATAAAGTTATTTGACGCGCGTTCTTATCCGCACATTCGATTGCTGCTGTTGCTTTTTCTACAATAAATAATGACAATTTCTGTTTTAGTGACTTTAGAGTAAAATATTAGAAATACTCGGAGGTAAATCAAAAAGAAAGCGTAAAGTGAAACAGAACAGCGTGCGGCTGTAATAACACACCCGTCTCAAAATTACGGAAAAAGTACAAGGCAAGTTTAGAAGAAGCCGTATCGGACACTGGTCTAATACGGCTTCTGAATTATGTGAAAATGGCCTCTACTTTAAGATTTTCCTTTGCTCGGCTTGCTTGTGTTCTTTGGTATTTACGATAGAGTCCGAGTCATTTTTCAAAGACGAACATTCCGATACCGTCTGCTCCGACATCTTCGACTTTCACAATGTGAAAACCGCATTTATTGACATAAAAGCAGATGTTGTTCATTAGGCAGGTCGGCGTTTTGAGCATCCACCTGCGCTTATTTGAATAGTCACGTTCGATAATCTTCCATGCTTCATAGCCCAGTCCCCGACCGTGCATTGCCGGAGATATAAACAAGCGTTCCAACTTGTTTTTGGCAAAATTGTTGCAATCCAGAACGGCACCGCCGACAAGTTTTCCGTTGTGATAAATGCTGAGGGATGTCAGCTCCTCACGCTTTATCGCAACTTCGGGAGAGAGGTCTTCCTCTTCATCGTCATCTTCCGTTATGATCATATTATCCGGAAAGACATTGGACGCAAATGCTTCCTTGTATATGGTTTCAAGTTCCTTGATTTCCACAGGTATTGTTTTCGAGAGAATCATATTTATCATTGTACAAACCCGAAAAGGTCGGGATCGTGTGCTCCTTTGAATAAATTATCTTAAATGGTGTCCGTAAAATGTGTCGTAGTCGGAAAGCAATCTATTTTTTAATTCATTTTTGTATTCAGTAGGGCTTTTTTTGTACCATTTACGGAATGCTTCGGCATAATAACTGCTCCCCCCAAAACCAACAGCATGGGCAATCTCCGTTACAGTCATATCAGTATTTTTTAAGAGTTTTGTACTTTTATCAAGTCGATATTGTGTCAAATACATATTTGGAGTTTGGCTGATATATTTAGCAAACAGCTTGCAACACTTACTTTGACCGACTGCTCCCGAAGCTGCAATATCAGCAAGTGAAATTTTTGCGGCAAAATTTTGCTGAATAAACCCGATCATATTTTTAAGAATAGAAAGATCAGTGTTTTGTATTTCAGGCTGGTTTTCGTGCGTGATATTTTCGTAAAGCCGTACCCATATATTCAAAAACAAGGTCTGTACCTTTATCGGCGCAGACTTCTCATCTTTAACCGAATACATATGCTCAATATTTTCAAGAATTTCTTTTTGCCATTCAATCTCTTTATTTAACTTGACAAAGGCTGCATTTCGGTTATGAAGTACCGGCAGGAAAAAATCCCGCTCATAGGCAGAGGTTGTACACAGCATAAGCGGATGCAAAAGAATACAGATAAAATTGCATTCCTTCCGCTTTTCCGAAAATCCGAAATGAAGCTGTCGTGCGTTGACAATAATGCCTTCGTTTTCTTTCAACTCGATAACTTCACCGTTAACATTGTACTTCATTTCACCCGACAGAAGCGCAATCAATTCTATATCATCGTGCCAATGTACAGGGGCGGCGTAATTCGGATAAGAAGAAAGTTGCCCTTTCCTGATATATATCTGATAATCGTTATAATCATATCTTACTTTTTCCGAACGATCATCCTTCAACTCCATGAATATCATTTTAAACCTCGCAGGATTGTTATTGAAACAAATAGAATTGTGATAGAAACACGCTTATCCACACGCTATAATTATATTGTCCGACATAGAAATTGTCAAGAGGTGGGGAAGTTATGCTGGAAGAAGACAAAATCAAGGCGGGTATTTTATTCAGTCCTGCTGACCCGGAATTAAAAGCGATTAAGTTGAAAACCCACAATCTAAATGTGGACTATAATAATACTTATGAGGACGAAGCGGAAAAACGAGCAGCACTCCTTTCTGAAATTATCGGAGAATTCGGGGAGGGAGGATTCATACAAGGCCCCATCGCTTTCCATTATGGCAAACACACCAAAATCGGAAAAAACTTTTTCGGCAACTTCAACCTAACAATACAGGACGACGCCGAGGTTACGATTGGAAATAACTGCAATTTCGGCCCGAATGTGACGATTGTTACACCTGTGCATCCTATGCTCCCAAATGAGCGTAGGGAAATGATGACAGCAGACGGCAGTAAAAAACACCTTTGTTATGCCAAACCGGTACATATAGGAAACGACTGTTGGTTTGGGGCTTCGGTGACGGTATGCCCCGGTGTAACGATTGGAGATAATTGCGTAATCGGTGCAGGCAGTGTGGTAACAAGAGATATTCCATCAAATACCTTTGCCGCAGGGGTTCCATGCCGGGTAATCAGAGAAATCACCGAAGCTGATAGTATGAAATATAAACCGGAAGTGTTGGCGGATAATATGGTGATTAAAAATGGAAAATAAGCAGACACATGATTTTACAAAAAAACTTCTGACCCTTGTTTTTCCGATAGCCTTCCAGCAGTTTATGCTGGCGCTTGTGAGCGCTTCCGATGCGCTTATGCTCGGTGTTTTATCACAAGATTCCCTGTCGGCGGTTTCCCTTGCAAGTCAAGTCACCTTTGTGGAAAATCTGTTTTTGGCTGCCATGACAATAGGTCTTTCCATGTTTGCTGCACAGTATTGGGGCAAAAAAGACAGAGAATCTGTTGAACGGATATTTGCCTATGTCATGAAGGTTACCGCTGCTGTTTCCTTTGTGTTTTTTCTTGCAGGTTTATGTATTCCCAATGCCTTAATGCACATCTTTACGAATGAGCAGTCTTTAATTGACGGTGGTGCTGTTTATTTGCGAACGGTATCATTGTCGTTTCTCTTAACAGGAATTTCGCAGATTTATCTCTGTACGCTGAAAAACACAGGAAAAGCGGCAAAATCGAGTGTCATCAGTTCTGTCAGCGTGGTTGTCAACATTGCGTTGAACGCTGTTCTCATCTTTGGATTGTTTGGACTCCCAAAACTTGAAATTGCGGGTGCGGCACTTGCAACTGTTATCGCAAGAGTGATAGAGGCTTCATGGTGCATTCTTGAAACAGCAAAAAAAGATCGTGTAAAGCTAAAACTACACCATATCATACATGATGATAAGAGCCTACGTCACGATTTTTGGAAGTATACAACGCCTGTTCTCGGCAATGAAATCGTCTGGGGCGTTGGTTTTACCATGTATTCCGTGATTATGGGACATTTAGGAACAGACGCCGTAGCGGCAAACTCCATTGCCAATATTGTGAAAAATCTTATTGCTTGCTTCGGCCTCGGTCTTGGAAGCGGCGGCGGGATTATGGTTGGAAACGAGCTTGGAGCCGGACAGTTAGAAAAAGCAAAGGAATATGGGCGAAAGCTCTGCAAGATGTCGATTATCTGCGGTACAATTTCGGGTCTGGTTCTACTTGGGTTTAGTCCGCTGATTCTTGCCATAACTGATTTAAGTGATACCGCCAATACTTATCTGAAATGGATGCTCGTTATGTGTTCATATTATATAATCGGAAAATCTATAAACGGAACAACCATTGCCGGAATTTTTTGTGCAGGCGGTGACTCAAAATTCGGTTTTCTCTGTGATACGATTACTCTTTGGTGTATTACCGTTCCGCTCGGCCTGATTGCGGCTTTTGCTTTGAAGCTGCCTGTGCTTGCTGTATATTTTATTGTGAATTTGGATGAAATCGTGAAATTGCCGGCAGTATATCGGCATTATATAAAATATAAATGGGTCAAAGACCTTACCGTAAAGGAGAATGTAAAATGAGCATAATGAAAGAAAGAATGCACACAGGCGAACTGTATCTTCCCGGTGACGATGAAATAATGGAATGGCAGACGAAATGTCTTGACCGCCTTTATGAGTTCAATATGACTCGACCAACTGAATTTGAAAAGCGTCAAACTATGATGAAAGAAATGTTTGCAGAGATTGGCGAAAACTGCTATATTGAGCCGCCTTTTCATTCAAATTTCGGCGGCGGTCATGTCCACTTCGGGAAAAATATTTATTGTAATTTTGGTTGCACATTTGTTGATGATACACATATTTATGTTGGCGATTATACCATGTTCGGTCCGAATGTCACGATTGCCACCGCTGGACATCCGATTCTGCCGGAACTGCGGGAACAGGCCTATCAATATAATGCGCCCGTCCGTATTGGAAAAAACTGTTGGATCGGAGCAGGCGTAATAATTCTGCCCGGTATTACTATAGGTGATAATGTGGTTGTTGGAGCAGGAAGTGTGGTAACCAAAGATTTGCCGTCAAATGTTGTTGCTGTCGGTAATCCTTGTAAGGTACTGCGCGAGGTAAATGAGCATGACAAGGAATATTATTTTAAGGACAGAAAAATTGCTTGGAAAGATATATAATCCGAACAGTTTAACGGTTCTTTTGTTTAACATTTTTGTTTAATAACTGTCAAATTAAAAGGCAAAAACTCATTAAAAAAGCAACCTGACAGCATCCACAACAACATAAAAATCAGAGGTCGGTACCTGTAAAAGGTATCGACCTCTGAACTTATACGAATATCAACTCATTGTTTGTAATTTCTACTGCCCTGTTTCGGATATTGTTCATTTTCCTTACCCAAGCCATCTGATCGGTAGATTTCAGTTGTTCGGTCACTCCCTCACGCTCAGCCATTTGCTTTACCAGCCGTCCAAACATTTCTTCAGCCTGACGGTCAATATCCGCAAGGTAGCTGTTCAGTTTTCCGCCGAGCTGTAAGTTAGATAGCAATGTCCGTCTGTTTTCTTTCAGATACCGCAAACGCCGTTGACCCCATATACCGATATGCACCTGTTCTTCCTCCGGCAGTTTCAAACAAGGCAAGTAATAATCGCCCTGCAATTCGTACCACAGTCCGTTGTTTTCATCAAATTTGTACTTTTCCATAATTCTTGACCTCCTTATGCATACATTGTAGCAAAAGGCAATCTCATTTACGAATGTACGAATCGAAGAAGGCAAAAAACTCCCCGACTACATTTCTGTAATCGGGGAGTCGTTTTAGATATAAAGCCTTACTCGAATGTCGTTCCAATTATACACCCGGCGCTTGGTAGATAAGGAATATACATATTCCTTTGCATCATCAATCGTCAGTGTAAATTCAGCGAACTGCAAGAAGCTGTGGCTTAGTTCCTGCCATCCTTGATCGCAGCCTGAGCCGCTGCAAGTCTTGCGATCGGTACACGGAAGGGCGAGCAGGAAACATAGGAAAGACCGATCTTGTGGCAGAATTCAACGGAAGCAGGGTCGCCGCCGTGTTCGCCGCAGATTCCGAGCTTGATATCAGGACGAGTCTGACGTCCGAGCTTTGCAGCCATCTCAACGAGTCTGCCTACGCCGATCTGGTCGAGCTTAGCAAAGGGATCGTTTTCGTAGATCTTTGTGTCGTAGTAGGAGTTCAAGAACTTACCTGCGTCGTCGCGGGAGAAGCCGAATGTCATCTGCGTAAGGTCGTTTGTACCGAAAGAGAAGAACTCTGCTTCCTTAGCGATTTCGTCTGCTGTAAGAGCCGCACGAGGAATTTCGATCATTGTTCCGACTTTGTACTTGAGCTCTGTGCCGGAAGCAGCGATTTCAGCGTCCGCTGTGGCAACAACGTGCTTCTTTACATAAGCAAGCTCCTTAACCTCGCCTACGAGCGGGATCATGATTTCGGGAACGATATCCCAATCGGGATGAGCTTTCTTAACATTAAGAGCCGCACGGATAACAGCCTTAGTCTGCATTACGGCGATTTCGGGGTAAGTTACAGCGAGACGGCATCCGCGGTGACCCATCATGGGGTTGAACTCGTGGAGACCTGCGATGATAGCCTTAATATCCTCAACTGTTTTGCCCGTGTTCTGTGCGAGAAGAGCGATGTCGGCTTCTTCGGTGGGAACAAACTCATGAAGCGGGGGATCGAGGAAACGGATAGTAACGGGGCAGCCTTCGAGAGCTTCATAAAGCTTTTCAAAATCTCCCTGCTGCATGGGAAGGATCTTCGCGAGAGCTTTTTCGCGACCTTCAACTGTGTCGGAGCAGATCATTTCGCGGATAGCGGCGATTCTGTCTGCCTCGAAGAACATGTGCTCTGTGCGGCAAAGACCGATGCCTTCGGCGCCGAGTTCGCGAGCTTTCTTCGCATCTGCGGGAGTGTCGGCATTCGTGCGTACATGAAGCTTTCTGTACTTATCTGCCCAAGACATGATTCTTCCGAATTCACCTGCGATCTCAGCGTCAACCGTGGGGATGATGCCGTCGTAGATGCAACCGGTGGAACCGTCGATGGAAATGCAATCACCTTCGTGATATGTCTTACCGGAGAGAGTGAACTGCTTGTTTTCCTCGTCCATAATGATGTCGCCGCATCCGGATACACAGCAAGTACCCATACCGCGAGCAACAACGGCAGCGTGAGATGTCATACCGCCGCGAACGGTGAGAATACCCTGGGAAGCCTTCATACCGGTGATGTCTTCGGGGGAAGTTTCGAGACGAACGAGAACTACCTTTTCGCCTCTTGCGTTCCAAGCTTCAGCGTCCTCGGCAGTGAATACCACCTTACCGCAAGCAGCGCCGGGAGAAGCACCGAGACCCTTACCGATGGGAGTAGCAGCCTTGATAGCTTTCGTGTCGAACTGAGGATGGAGGAGAGTGTCGAGGTTTCTGGGATCGATCATGGCAACAGCCTTCTTTTCGTCGATCATGCCCTCGTCAACGAGATCGCAAGCGATCTTGAGAGCAGCCTTTGCTGTTCTCTTGCCGTTTCTTGTCTGGAGCATATAGAGATTACCGTCTTCAACGGTGAACTCCATGTCCTGCATATCTCTGTAATGATTTTCGAGAATTGCACAAACTTCGTTAAACTGCTTGAATGCTTTGGGGAACTTTTCAGCCATTTCAGCGATAGGCATAGGAGTACGAACACCTGCAACGACGTCCTCACCCTGTGCGTTTGTGAGGAATTCGCCCATAAGACCCTTTTCGCCTGTTGCGGGGTCACGTGTGAAAGCAACGCCTGTACCGCAGTTGTCGCCCATGTTACCGAACGCCATCATCTGTACGTTAACGGCAGTACCCCAAGAATAGGGGATATCGTTATCGCGGCGATAAACATTTGCACGGGGGTTGTCCCATGAACGGAAAACAGCTTCAACAGCGCCCATGAGCTGTTCCTTGGGGTCGGAGGGGAAGTCCTTTCCGATTTTAGACTTATATTCGGCTTTGAACTGACCTGCAAGAGTCTTAAGGTCGTCCGCAGTAAGCTCTACGTCCTGCGTAACACCCTTGACTTTCTTCATTTCGTCGATGAGCTCCTCAAAGTATTTCTTGCCGACTTCCATAACGACATCGGAGTACATCTGAATAAATCTTCTGTAACAGTCCCAAGCCCAACGGGGATTACCGCTCTTTGCGGAGATAGCTTCGACAACTTCTTCGTTAAGACCGAGGTTGAGGATTGTGTCCATCATGCCGGGCATGGAAGCTCTCGCACCGGAACGAACGGAAACGAGAAGCGGATTGTCCTTGCTGCCGAATTTCTTTCCTGTAATGGCCTCCATCTTTTCGATGTATTCCATGATCTGTGCCTGAATATCGTCATTGATCTTTTTGCCGTCCTCATAATACTGAGTGCAGGCTTCGGTCGTTACCGTGAATCCCTGCGGAACGGGAAGACCGATGTTTGTCATTTCGGCAAGGTTTGCACCTTTACCACCGAGAAGCTCACGCATGGATGCATTGCCTTCGGAAAACAAGTAAACATACTTTTTGCTCATAGATTTCCTCCGAATAGTATTAAAATTTGAATCTGACCATGATAATTATCGGCATAAATCGATAGTATTTATACCAGAGTGATTAATTATAACACAAACCTGAATAAAATGCCACACTTTTTTTGCCGAAATGAAAATATATTTGCTTCATACTTGTAAAAAATTCGATTTTGATATATAATGGTACGAAAATGATTGAGTTATAAAAGGGAGGAGCCTGTGGCAGACATATTTGAGCTTTTGAACAGAATATCTCGTGAGAACGAAAAAAAAGAAAGCAAACCCATTTCGTTTATAGTTGCGGGGCTCGGAAATCCGGGATCGAAATACACATTTACCCGTCATAACACCGGCTTTCTTGCCGTTGATTATATGTCGCAAAAGTTTGGCTTCGAATGCGGAAAACTGAAATTCAAAGCACTTTGCGGCGAAGCCGAAGTCGAGGGAGTGAGGGTGCTTTTCATGAAACCCGAAACTTTCATGAATCTCTCCGGTGAAGCTGTACGAGCGGCTGCCGATTTTTATAAAATACCGCCGGAACACGTTCTTATAATTTCCGACGACGTGAGCTTGCCGGTCGGCAAGGTTCGGATACGTGCAAAAGGAAGTGACGGCGGACAAAAGGGCATAAGAAGCGTTACGCAACATCTCGGAACGGACAAATTTCCGCGAATAAAGATCGGAGTCGGAGAAAAGCCGTCACCCGAATGGGATATGGCGGACTGGGTGCTGTCATCTTTTTCGGAATCGGACAAAAAGACAATTTTTGACGCGTTCGGCAAAGTGACCGATGCTGTCGGATATATAGTTTCCGGTAATCTTGAAACGGCACAGAGTAAGTGCAACGGGTAAGGCGGATGGGATTCATAACAGAAAGCATCCGTCAAGAGCGTGATTATGCCGCTTATGCTGACACATTGCGGCGAAGTTTTACTTCGCGTCCCAAACCGATCGTTGTTTCGGGACTTTGCCTCGGTGCGGCGTATGCGTTTTACTCCGCAACTTCTGAGGACGCCGCTGCCGCGGGAAGCGATCCGGTTATATTTATCGTGTCGGATGATGCGGAGGGAAGAAGGCTTGTCTCCCATTTTAGGTCAGAGGGAAAGCGAGCACTCTGCTACCCGATGAGAGATCTTATATTTCATAATATTACCGCCTCCCATGACAGTGAGCATGAGAGGCTGTCTGTGCTGTCGGCGCTTATCTCCGGTGACGTTGATATTATAGTAACGACGCCCGAAGCGGCGCTCGGATATACGGTACCTCCGACACTTCTAAAAAAACGAATGATTTCATTCGCCGTCGGTGACGAGATGAAGCGCGATGCGCTGGCGTCTGCACTCGACGAAGCCGGGTACACACGCGTTGATATGGTTGACGGAGTCGGTCATTTTTCGCTTCGAGGCGATATAGTCGATGTTTATCCGCCGTCAGTGCACGGAAATGCACTTCCGTACAGAATCGAGCTGTTCGGTGACGAAATAGACAGAATTTGCGTTTTTGATCCCGCAACTCAGCGCGCCGCGGATTCAATTACGGAGCTTGAAATTTTGCCGATACGTGAATTTTACGCGAATTCGGAGGTTCGCGGCGCTATCGCGAAAACGGCAAGGGCGCTTGCAGTGAAAGCCAAAAGCGAAAATGCAAGGGATATTCTGCGAACGGAAGCGGAATGTTCCGAAGCGGGATTGCCGATGTATTATGCTGACAAGTATATGCCGCTTTTCGGTGTGGAAAGAGCGTGCCTTTTCGATTATTTCACAAGACGCACGGTTATTACCGAGATCGAAAGCAATAACATAAAAAAGCGTCTTGACGGATATTTTTCCGTTTTGGATGAAGATATAAAGCTGCTTTTGTCGGACGGAGTCCTGTCCCATGAATTGGCGGACTATACTTTCCGCGAGGACGCTTACGATTCCTTTTGCGAACGCAACGTTCACGTTATCGCAAATACATTTTCCTCTGTCGGACTTTCGGGACGTGAGGTGTCGGGAGTTTACGGATTTTCGTCGCGCAGAGGAGTAAATTACAACGGAAATATCACGCTTTTGCGCGATGATATAATAACGTTTATGCGCGGCTCGTATAAGATTGCGGTAATGTGTGCTTCCGAGGCCGCAGCAGAGCTTACCGTTACCGCGCTCACGGACGAAGGGCTTCCTGCCGTAAAATGTGAATCTCCCGTTATGGATGATATGACGCGCGGAGTGATATATGTTACATGGGGAGCAGATTTCGAAGGATTCGAACTTCCGACACAGCGCTTTGCGTATTTGTCGTTTACGGCAGAATCCGATTCCGCACCGAAAAAGCGAAAAATACGCGGTGACAAGCGTAAAGATTCAAATACAAAAAAACTGCTTTCGTATAACGATCTCAAAACGGGCGACTATGTTGTTCACGCCGCTTACGGAATCGGACAGTATTTGGGAATCGAAAACCTGACGATAGAGGGAGTTGCGCGCGATTATGTAAAGATTAAGTATGCGGGAACGGATCTTTTGTACCTGCCGACAGATCAGCTTGATCTTGTGTCGAAATATATAGGCGCACATTCCGATGACGGTTCTCTCAAGCTTTCGAAAATGGGTGGTGCCGAATGGGTACGTGCGAAGTCTCGTGCGAAATCGGCGGCTAAGGATATGGCGAAGGAGCTTATCGCTCTTTATGCCGCACGTAAAAGAGCAAAGGGACACGCATTCGCGGAGGACGATGACTATCAGCGCGGATTTGAATCTTCGTTTGAATACGAGGAAACTGAAGCGCAGACGGAGGCAATCGCGGAGATCAAGCGTGACATGGAAAGTCCGTGGCCCATGGACAGACTTCTTTGCGGAGATGTCGGCTACGGAAAGACGGAGGTTGCGATGCGAGCCGCTTTCAAGGCGATCCTTGACGGCAAGCAGGTTGCGTTCCTTGTGCCGACAACGATCCTTGCGTTCCAACATTACAATACTGCGTGTGCCCGAATGAGACCGTATCCCGTGTCTATTGAGATGCTTTCGCGCTTTCGTACAAAGGAACAGCAAGCGGAAATAATTCGCAGATTGAGACGCGGCGAAATAGATATGATCGTCGGTACGCACAGAATCATTTCCAAGGATATAAAATTCCGAGATCTCGGACTTTTGATCATAGACGAGGAGCAAAGATTCGGCGTTGCACAAAAGGAAAAACTAAAAGAAATGGCTGTCGGCGTCGATATATTGACGCTTACTGCTACGCCGATACCGAGAACGCTTAATATGGCAATGAACGGTATAAAGGATATGTCGCTTCTTGATGAGGCGCCCGGAAACAGACTTCCCGTTCAGACTTACGTTCTGGAGCATGACGACATTGTCATAGAAGAAGCGATAAGACGTGAACTCAGACGCGGAGGTCAGGTGTTTTATCTGTACAATCGCGTCGAGAGCATACATCTTGTCGCTGCACGTTTGCAAAAACAGTTTCCGGATGCTAAAATAGTGGTCGCGCACGGTCAAATGGATAAAGATACGCTTGAGGCGATTTGGCAGTCTCTCATAGACGGCGAGACGGATGTGCTTGTTTGTACGACGATCATAGAAACCGGAGTGGACGTGCCTAACGCGAATACGCTTATAATCGAGGATGCAGACAGGCTCGGTCTCGCGCAGCTTCATCAGATACGCGGACGAGTAGGACGTTCCGGCAGACGTGCGTATGCGTATTTCACGTTCAGGCGCGGAAAAGCGCTTTCGGAAATAAGCATGAAGCGTCTTGACGCGATCCGCGAGTATACAGAATTCGGTGCAGGATTCAGAGTTGCGATGAGAGATATGGAGATCAGAGGCGCCGGAAATTTACTCGGATCACAGCAGCATGGTCATCTCGATGCGGTCGGTTACGATTTGTATGTTAAGATACTCGAAAACGCCGTGCTTGAGGAAAAGGGAGAGGTTGTTCCCGCTCCGCCCACGGAATGTACCGTTGATATCAAGATAGATGCATTCTTGCCGGCATCATACGTGCACAGTTCCGCGCACAGAATGGAAATGTATAAAAAAATCGCTCGAATCGAAAACAAAGACGATACGGACGATATTTTGGATGAGCTTTGCGACCGCTTCGGTGAACCGCCGAAACCGGTTATGAATTTGCTTAATATCGCGTATCTGCGCGGCATAGGCAGAAGTGCCGGTATTGTCGCAATCGAGGAGAGGGAAGGCTCGCTTTCAATCAAACCCGAAAAACTTGAATTTGATCTGTGGGCAAGGCTTGATGCAAAGTGCCGAGAACTCGGAGTAAGGCTTAGAGTGATGTCTGCTTCGGTGCCTTATATGTCATTGACTTATAAGGCAAATGTCAAGCCGCTTGATGTTGCTATTGCGGTTGTTAAAAAATATATCGAGCTGAAAAACAGTGTCGGTGAGTAAACAAAATCGAAAGGATATTTTCTCTATGATAAAAAGAATCATCGCGGCAGCGCTTGTGTTCGCCGTGCTTGTACTTACAGCCTGTGCCGATAAAGGACCAACGGCAATGGAATATGAAAAAATCACCGTGACGGAGGAAATGTACCTTTATTGGATGTCGCATTATAAGGCGATATTTATGGAAAATTTCAAGGATGTAAAAGATACGGATGAGTTTTGGGACAGTATTGTTTCGAGCGGAAAGACGGCGGAAGAATATTTCACCGAGATAACGGTCGAAAACATAAAAAAGAATATCGCCGCTGTGTGGCTCTTTGATTATATGGGACTTTCGTTTACTTCCGATATGAAAAAAGAAATCAAGGAAGGCATTGAAGATCTCAAAACAAATCTTGCCGACGGAGATGACGATAAATTTGCGGCTATGCTTGCCGAATTCGGAATAACAGAGGATACGTTATACGATATTTACGTAATGGATGCGAAAATTTCGTATACATACGATTATCTTTATGGTTCCGGCAACGTCATAAGCATTTCCGACAGCGATAAGCTGACTTACACAAATGAAAATTACGTCAGGATCCAGCATATTTACGTCAATAATAATTTCAAGTACATAACGGTCGAAAACGAACTCGGTTCGCTTACGCATGATCCCGAAACAGGCGAAGCGTATACCGCGGAGTTGACGGACGATGAAAAAGCCGAAAAGAACGATGTTATCGCTAAAATAGACAAGGCGATCTCGGACGGAGAAGCTTTTGAGGATGTTTGGAGCGAATATTCCGAGGATAAATATTACGAAAACGGATACTATCTTACGGAAAACACGCCCTTTATATCTGAAGTCGTCGATGCGGCTTTTGAGCTTGAGGTCGGAGAAACCGTTCGTTTGGAAACGGAATACGGTGTTCATTACATAAAGCGCTATGCAATAGAGGGAACTCCTTGGTCTGAAAAAGCCAACAGTGATTTCTTCTCGGATTTCGACAGCAAGCTTGCGGATTACGTGTTCAATGTTATGATATCCGAAACTGCGGAAAAAGTGAAAGTGTATTCTGAAATCACAGACAAGTACAAGCTTCGCGATATATCTCCCAATTATTATATTTAATTTTATTCATCAGGTGAATCAAATGACTGAAAGACAGAAAAAAATACGAAATTTTTCAATTATAGCGCATATAGATCACGGTAAGTCTACGCTTGCGGACAGAATAATCGAGGCTACGAACAGCGTTGAAAAGCGCGAAATGGAGGAGCAGATCCTCGATGATATGGAGCTTGAACGCGAACGCGGAATAACCATCAAGGCGCGCGCCGTCCGTCTCGATTATACGGCTCCTGACGGTGAGGAGTACGTCTATAACCTGATCGATACCCCCGGTCACGTTGACTTCAATTACGAAGTCTCACGTTCGCTTTTGGCTTGCGAAGGCGCGCTTTTGGTTGTTGATGCGACGCAGGGAATCGAAGCGCAGACGCTCGCGAATGCGTATCTTGCGGTAGACGCTAATCTTGAGATCGTTCCGGTAATAAACAAGATAGATCTGCCGTCCGCGCAGGTAGATGCTGTCAGAAACGAGATTGAAGATGTTATCGGTATTCCCGCGGAGGATTGTCCGGCGGTAAGTGCCAAGACGGGACAGAACATCGGTGACGTGCTTGCCGCCGTCGCAAGGGATATCCCCGCTCCCGGCGGAGACGAAAACGCGCCCTTGAAGTGCCTTATTTTCGATTCGTATTATAACAGTTATCTGGGCGTTGTTGTTTATGTTCGTGTTATGCAGGGAACTTTACGCGCCGGCGAACGTATCAAAATGATGAGTACGGGAGTCGAATTTGATGTTGTCGATGTCGGATACATGAAGCCGCTCGGACTTTCCAAGGCAGAATATCTTTCCGCAGGCGATGTCGGATATATTACCGCAAGTATAAAAAATGTTGCAGATACGAGAATCGGTGATACCGTAACGCACGCCGAGGGCGGTGCCGATGAGCCGTTACCCGGATTTCAAAACGCGCTTCCGATGGTGTATGCCGGTATATATCCCGCGGACGGCGCTCGTTACAATGATTTGCGCGATGCGCTTGAAAAGCTTCAGCTTAACGATGCCGCGCTTTCATTTGAGCCCGAAACGTCGATTGCGCTCGGTTTCGGATTCAGATGCGGATTCCTCGGACTTTTGCACATGGAAATAATCGAGGAAAGACTTGAACGTGAATTTAATCTTGATCTTATAACAACGGCTCCGAGTGTTATTTATGAGATAAAAATGCGTAACGGCGAACTTTTGCGTATAGATAATCCGTCGAATTATCCGTCTGCGGATGAAATAGAAGTTGCGTATGAGCCGATAGTGAAGGCGAGCGTTATAACACCGACCGAATATATCGGCGGAATTATGGATCTTTGCACGGACAGACGAGGTATTTTCCATGACATGAAATATCTCGACGAAAAGAGGGTGGAGCTTCATTATTCACTGCCGCTCAACGAGATCATTTACGACTTTTTCGATGCGCTCAAGAGCCGCAGCCGCGGATATGCGTCGCTTGATTACGAACCGGACGGTTACGTTGAGAGTAAACTTTGTAAGCTTGATTTCCTGCTTAACGGTGATACTGTCGATGCGCTTACTTTTATCGTACATGAAGAAAAAGCCTACGCACGTGCAAGAAAGATTGCAGTCCGTTTGAAAGATAATATACCGCGCCAGCTTTTCGAGATCCCGATACAGGCAGCGGTCGGTTCAAGGATCATTGCCCGTGAAACAGTCAAGGCGCTCCGTAAGGACGTCCTTGCAAAATGCTACGGCGGTGACATAACAAGAAAGAAAAAGCTCCTCGAAAAACAGAAAGAGGGCAAAAAGAAGATGAGAAAGCTCGGATCGGTCGAAGTTTCCCCGGAGGCGTTCATGGCGGTTCTCAAGCTGGATGACGAGGATTAACTTCAAAAACATAGCGAAAGGCAGGTGAGCTGCTGTGTTGACGAGACGCAGACAAAGCAATCGGCTTGGAATATATATTCATATACCGTTTTGTAAAAGCAAGTGCGCGTACTGCGATTTTTATTCGTATGCTCCGAGAGACGAACGTGTATACGGTGCATACACAGATGCGCTTATCAAGCATATATCGAGCTATCGTGTAGCCGGAGGAGATTACGCTCCGGATACCGTTTACATCGGCGGCGGTACTCCGACCGTTTTGCCTGAAGAAGATATGCTTAAAATATTGCGCGCCGTAAAATCAACGTTCCGTTTGCAAAAAAACGCAGAATACACAATGGAGTGCAATCCTGCGACAGTATCTCTTTCAATGCTGAAAAAATACAGACGTATGGGCGTTAACCGTATATCTGTCGGACTTCAGTCGGCTCATGAACATGAGCTGAGGGCGCTCGGACGTATTCATACACGCAGAGAATTTGAAGAAAGTTATCACACAATACGCGAAGCGAAATTTGATAATGTCAATATAGATTTAATGTACGGTATCCCGTTTCAGACGCTTGATTCATGGATCGCAACGCTTAAATATGTCGTTTCGCTTGCGCCGGAGCATATCTCTCTTTACAATTTGAAGCTTGAGGAGGGAACACCGCTTTATCATACCGCTCCTTCAATGCCGCGTCCCGACGATGAAACCGAATTTGCAATGTATTCAACCGCGATAGATATGCTTGCCGCAAACGGTTATAAGCAGTACGAAATAAGCAATTTTGCACGAGAGG
>CAZZFP010000014.1:0-26513 GCA_964653575.1 uncultured Lachnospiraceae bacterium | reverse complement strand
TCTCTTTGTATGATCGGCAGCATCGTAAATAGCCAAAAGGATAATGTTACTATAAATGAAAATGTTATCTTTGGCGATAGGTCGTATGTCGAAGGATTAAAAATATTTACAAGAGCCAAATATGACGGTCATCTGTTTTGGAATACCTCATACACGATAGGAGGCTCGGCAAGCACCGATTATGAGTTTCATTATAACAAATATTATGAATACGGTGAAATGTCTTATGCAGGACTCGATCTCGGATTTGACTTCGCATACGGCGTAAACTCGACAGCATCGCTTGAGGATCTGACGGGACTTACAAAAGCCTATCGCGAGCTGGCAGATGCGACAAAGCCGGGCGAGGAAAGCACAAAGCATATTTATCTGCAAGATTATTACGACTATTATCCTATCGCCGTAAGTGTCTATCTTCCCGGAATACTGTGGCAAGGAAACGATTACGAAAGGTTAGCATCTGAGAATGCCGTCAACGAAAAAGCGGTTTGGGACAAATTTCGGGAATTTTTCAAAATACCTCTCCCCGATGATCTTCCCGGTATTGACATATCGGTCGGTAAAGACTCGAGAGGAAATGTTGTCAGCGTGGGATCTGGCGGAGAAAGCTCGCCGTTCTATTCTCATAGCACATATACGGACACGATGTGCTTTTTCAGCATAATGAATAAATACACGAATGACAATTCGGAATCAAAGTATTATGACACAAGCCTCATTCCCGGTGGGTACGGTATTTACGCGTTCGATTACGAAAATGTAAGGGATACGTCCAATACCTACGGGTCTACCACCGTCTTTAAAGAAGGCTACGAAACGGGAATAAAAGAAGAAACGCTGAGGCTCGTTTATCCGCTCGAGCAAGATGTCGAGGTAATGTATTTAAGTGTAAGCGAAGACGGCTCAAAGCTTTTGATATTCACAGAAGAAAACGGTTCTACGTATTTGAACGTAGTAGATACCGAAACATTCGCCGAGCTTCAGAGATTTAAGGTCGCAAACTCCGAGGTAAGCGCATATTACGAATACGATAGCTTTATTGTACTTGAGGAATATCAAGACAATGTTGATATTTCGGTAATAGAGGTATGCGAGGACGGCACTTACAAGCTCGCTTTTTCGGTTCCGAGATCCGAGCCACGCGAAAATTATTCAATTGAAGATATGGCATTTAACGGTCGGGAGCTGGCAATAATCACGAATATGTACAATGAAAATAAGCTTTTTGAATTATGCGGATTTTCGGTCTCTGTATACAATAGCAGCGGTCTCGTTTATTACGGAGAATATGAAAGCAGCCTATCATTAAATCAAAGCTATATAGACTACTCGGCAAGATGCCTCCCCGTAAGAATTGAGATCTCTTGGGAATAACATAAAAACAAGCGCTTACGACACTTTGCAACATTTAAGTACTTCGTAAGCGCTTTATTATTATCTATGTGTCAGTTATCGAGATGCGCAACGCTCTCGTGCAAAAGCTATCTGCCATCGCCGTTACAGCCGCATTTTCCCTTATCCTGCCTCGGGGGTACGGATGACAGCGACGGTGAGTTAAATTCACCTATCGGGAAAGCCATCGAGCGAAATACCTTGCAGGGATCATCGTCGCAGTTGCTTACACATTCCTTATCGGGAACATTATATTCAACTGCGTTGATAAGATACTGTGAGGGTCTTATCATACGAACTACCGAGAAAAGTCCGAGAGAGACCGCAAGATATCTTGTACCGTTGGCATTGGATGTCGGGTCAGAAAGCGAGCCGTTAAGCGTTGATGCGACGCAATCGGGTATATCACAACAGCAGCAACAGCATCTTTCGGGGGTGCTTTCGACTATCTTGCTTCCGAGAACTATCGGGTCTACGGTTTCGACGACTACTGAAGGCGTGTTCTTTACGCAGTCCTTGATCTCGGGAACTCTGCAATAATCCGATGAATCGACGGTGCTCTTGAACATTTTAGTGTTACTTTCACCGCCAAAAAGGACTACGCGTTTATCAAGCACGGCAACACCGTCAAATTCCTGAGGACGACCGGGGCAAGTACAAGCTTCAAATTCAAGCTTTACAAATAACCTGATATCTACCGAGTAAAAACCTCTGTTAAACTGAATGGGATCTACGTGTATGTCGCTCCAGGATATGCAGGCTTTTTTGACTCTGACCGAGCCTGTGCGGTCTATGATCTCGTTTCCGTATTCCGTAAGCTGAACTCTTACGTCCTCAAAGCAATCACGGTCACGGCAGGAATCAAGCACACGGTTGGTTTCTATCACTACCGGTTCTCTTGATCCCGAATTTTGTGTGCCATATGAACATCTGTTATCCGGCATATGTTATATCCTCCAAAATATATTAATGACCGCAAGTATCTGCCTTTCGGCTATAAAATCGATATTATACGGGTCATCTCGATAATATTTTATGTTGAACATAACATTTTGACACGGTTTTTCTGTCATTTCTGCATTTAAGAGCAAAAAAGGAACTTTAGCGCACCTATTCGAAAGTTCTTTTTTTCTATCGGTTTTCTTTCCTTTTCTTAGCAAAGAAAGATGAAAGAAGGCTTGATGCCTCGTCTTTCATTATTCCGCCCACTACCTCGCAACGCAAGCCCGAAGGATATAGTGCGGTGTTAATGACACTGCCGCAAGCTCCGGCTATGCTATCCTTGGCACCGTACACAACTCTGCCTATTCGCGCATTTGCAAGCGCACCCGTACACATAAGGCAAGGTTCAAGTGTTACATAGAGCGTACAATCCGAAAGACGTCGATTGCCTTTTGCCAAACACGCCTGCTCTATCGCCGTGATCTCTGCGTGCCTTATGGCGTTTTGATCACGTTCTCTTGTATTATGCGAACGAGCTATCACTTCTCCTCCGCAAACTATGCACGCTCCAACCGGGACCTCATCATCGAGATACGCAAGTCTTGCCTCTTCGATAGCGAAGGACATAAAATTCAAGTCCTCTGTAAACTTAGGATCCATATATTCCACCATCAATTCAAAAAAGTGCAAGTATCAACAGTACCACCGTGATCGCGATAAATAGAGTATTTGCCGGTGCGAAGAAGCCGGTAATGGCTGTCTTTCTGCTAATACGATACTCTACGCTGTCGTCAGACAGCGGCAATGTCTTCAAATATATTCCCTCTTTAAAGCGCGTGTCGTTTAAAGATGAATGCTTTTCTTTCTTTGCCAACATCATCACGGAAATAATTCCGAGTGAAATAATGACGACCAATTCAACGGCGTAAAAGACAGAATATGTCATATGTCCCCACTTAGCAAAAACAAAATCGTCTACCACGGATAAGGCATTATTCAAAAAGTGGATGATCATACCCGTCCACAGAGATCCGGTCTTTGTATAAGCAAAAGCAAATACCAATCCCGCGATCATAGCATAAAACAGCTGAGCCGCGTTCTGGTGCATAATTCCAAACAGAACAGCACTTCCTATGATAGCTCCCGTCTTACCGTATGGTAACATATTCTCAAGTATAACTCCCCTGAAAAGAAATTCCTCGCAGATTGCGGGAACAAGTGCTATATATATTACCTCGAGCACAAGACCGTAAACCGTCGGTTCGGTATCGACGGAAGGATATCCCACGACAACGCCCTGCAAAAGAAGGGCGTTTATAAATGATGCCGCGCGTATTATTGCTATTCCCGCAAATATCATAGGAAAAGCGTTTCCCGAAAGCTTTATATTAAGCTTGACCCCACGGTACGAATGTGAGCGAGACATATATTTAAACAGCAAAGCAGGTAGCATAAACGACAGCATATATGCAAGACTGTAAAGCAAAACAACGACTATCTCCGCCGCAGTTTCAATCAATAACGTATAAATAATCGGTACTATAAACACTAATATGCTGTTTGTGACGTAAAACAGTACCGTAAACATAATCAGTGCTATACCGATCCTGTTCATAAGAGATCTGTACGAGTTGTCGCAGGCGTACTCGTCTATGGTTCTATATCTCATATAAAATTCCTCAACGTAGCAATAATGCGGCAACAAAAGCTGCCGCATTATAGTATTTCATACTTTTAAGTATTAGTGAACGATGAAACGCTCTGTATCCTTGTCGAAGAAGTGCATTCTCGATGTATCGAAAGCAACCGTGATGCTGTCGCCGGCTCTTGACTTGGAACGCGAGGAAACACGCGCGATGAGTCTTGCCTCGCCGATTGTGAGGTAGAGATAGATCTCAGCGCCCATAAGCTCGGTTACTTCGACGTCTACATCAACAGTGCTGTCAGCAAGCATCTGAAGATTTACGGGCTCATCGTGAATTGCCTCGGGACGAAGACCTGCAATGACTTCCTTACCGATGTACTCTTTGAGTGCGGGATCGTTTGCCTTGTCCGCGGGAAGCTTAACGGATGCCTTGTATTCCTTATCGGCATACTTAGCTGTCGTTCTGTCTTTCTCTGTTGTAGGCTCAAAGTTGAAGTAAAGATCCTCGCCTCTCTTCTCAAGAGTACCGTTAATGAAGTTCATCTGAGGTGTACCGATAAATCCTGCAACGAATACGTTTACGGGAGCATCGTAAAGTCTCTGAGGTGTATCTACCTGCTGAATAAGACCGTCCTTCATAACGACTATTCTTGTAGCCATCGTCATAGCCTCGGTCTGGTCGTGAGTAACGTAGATAAATGTTGTCTGAACGCTCTTGTGAAGTTTTGTAAGCTCTGTTCTCATCGCTGCACGAAGCTTTGCGTCAAGGTTTGAAAGAGGCTCGTCAAGAAGGAATACTTTAGGGTTACGAACTATTGCACGTCCGAGAGCAACACGCTGCTTCTGACCACCGGAAAGAGCCTTCGGCTTTCTGTCAAGAAGGTGTGTGATGTCGAGGATACGAGCTGCCTCTTCAACTCTGCGCTTGATCTCTTCCTTCGGTGTTTTGCGAAGTCTGAGACCGAATGCCATATTTTCAAAAACCGTCATATGAGGATAAAGAGCATAGTTCTGGAACACCATCGCAATGTCTCTGTCCTTAGGAGCAACGTCGTTTACAAGTCTGTCACCGATGAAGAGCTCACCCTCTGTGATCTCCTCAAGTCCTGCGATCATACGAAGAGTCGTAGATTTACCGCAACCTGAAGGACCTACGAGGATAAGGAATTCCTTGTCTTTGATCTCAAGGTTAAAATCCGATACGGCGGTAACACCGCCCGGGTACTTTTTGTAAATATGCTTTAATGATAAGCTTGCCATTTTATAAATATTCCTCCTAAAAATTTTCAAGCGAATTGACGTGATAACGATTCCCGTTACACAAATATTTCAACATACAGTATTATACCAAAAAAGTATCAAAAATGAAAGAGCTTTATTCTCCAAAATTTCAACGCATTGTTTGTGCATATTGTACAATTTGACGCATTTTTGCGTTTTCGTCACAAATCAACGGCAAGAGAAATTATTTAATTTATTAAAAACGCGCGTTTGCTTGTCCGATATCAGTTGATTCCCTTCAATGTCAATCCTATACGTTTCTTGGCTACGTCAACAGACAATACCCTAACCTTTATGACATCGCCGACCGACAATACTTCGGAAGGATGCTTTATGTACTTGTCGGAAATCTGTGAAATATGAATGAGTCCGTCCTGATGCACTCCGATATCAACAAAGGCTCCGAAGTCGATAACATTTCTTACGGTGCCTGTAAGTATCATTCCTTCCTTGAGGTCGGAAAGATCAAGAACATCATCCCTAAGCACGGGAAGCGGCAGCGTTTCACGCACGTCTCTGCCGGGCTTTTGCAGCTCGCCGATTATATCTTCCAACGTAGGCTCGCCTATTCCGAGCTGATCGGCAACCGCTTTGAAACCGCGCTTCGTAACTTTATCGAAAAGATCTCCCAGCCTTGAAGCTGAGACATCATTCTCGGTATAGCCAAACATTTCAAGAAGCTTATGTGCCGCTTCATACGACTCCGGATGAACGCCCGTGTTGTCAAGGATCTCACAAGAACCGGGAACTCTCAAAAAGCCCGCACACTGAACGTAAGCTTTATTTCCTATTCTCGGTACGTTAAGTATCTGCTCTCTCGAGCTGAATTCGCCGTTCTCTTCCCTATATGTTACGATATTCTTTGCGGTAGTTGCATTTATGCCCGAAATATATGAAAGGAGCGAATGAGATGCGGTATTAAGATCGACCCCCACCTTGTTTACGCAATCCTCAACGACCCCTTCAAGTGCCTCATCGAGTCTTGCCTGCTTCATATCGTGCTGATACTGACCCACGCCGATTGATTTGGGATCTATCTTAACGAGCTCGGCAAGCGGATCCTGAAGTCTTCTCGCTATCGATACAGCGGATCTTTGCGTAACGTCAAAGTCCGGGAACTCTGCCGCGGCTAACTTGGAAGCCGAATAAACGGAAGCTCCCGCCTCGCTGACCATAGCATATTTTACGTCCTCAGGTATCTCTCTTATAAGACCCGCGATGAATATCTCGCTCTCCTTGGATGCCGTGCCGTTTCCGATCGCTATTATATTGACTCCGTATTTTCTTATGAGTCTGATAACCGTCTTTTTGCTTTCTTCTATTCTTTCCTGGGGCTTTGTCGGATATATTACCGCGGTATCAAGCACCTTGCCCGTCTTATCTACGACTGCGAGCTTGCATCCGGTTCGATATCCGGGGTCGTATCCCATAACAACATTGCCCTTAAGCGGCGCTTGCATAAGAAGATTACCGAGATTTACGGAAAACAGTTTGATAGCTCCCTCGCTCGCTTCATCAAATATATCGTTTCTTATTTCTCTTTCGATAGACGGGGCTATAAGTCTGTCATACGCGTCAACTATGGCGTTTACAATAAAGTCGAAAGCAGGACTTTTGAATTCTGTAATAACGGCACTGAGCAGGTAGTTAAGGATCATATCCTTATCGACTTCGATGGTAACTTTAAGATAATTTTCCTTCTCGCCTCTGTTTATCGCAAGTATTCTGTGAGACGGAATCTTGGCAAGCTCCTCGCTGAATTCATAATATTGCTCGTAAACAGACTCGCTCTCGCTCGTTTTTTTGGAAATAAGCTTACCGTGATCAAAAGTTATCTTTCTTATCTGCTTACGATATTCCGCGTTATCTGAAATGCTCTCCGCGATTATATCGCACGCTCCGGCAAACGCTTCCGCGACGCTCTTAACATCCTTTTCCTCGTCTACATATTTAAGCGCTTCTTCCTCTATTGACTGAGAGTAAGTAAGGCTTTGAAGCATAATATAATCGGCAAGCCCATCGAGCCCTTTCTCTTTAGCCACTGACGCCCTTGTCTTTCTCTTAGGTCTGAACGGGCGGTAGATATCGTCCACCTCGGTGATGGTCTTGGCGTTATCGATCGCTTTTTCTATATTCGGAGTAAGCTTTTCTTGAGCCGCGATAAGCTCCTTTACCTCTTCCTTGCGCTTTTCGATGCTGCGCAGATAATTGAGACGCTCATCAAGTGTACGAAGTACTGTATCATCAAGGCTTCCCGTCACCTCTTTTCTGTATCGTGCAATAAACGGTATGGTATTTCCGTCGTCTATCAGCGCAACGGTACGTTCGACTCGATCTACCGAGATATTCAGCTCTTTTGCGAGAGTTTCGATAATATTCATTTTACTGTATCCTTTCTCAGATGATTTTTAATGTTTCTGTGATAAAAGTGAGTTTATTTCGTTATCTGTCAGGTAGCGCCACGCTCCCCTCTCGAGCGACGCATCAAGCAAAAGCTCTCCGAATGTCACTCTTTCAAGGTATGTTATCTTATTTCCAACGGATTCGAGCATTCGTTTGATCTGGTGATATTTTCCCTCCGTCAGCGTGATATATCCGCTTTGTTTATCTTCAAACAATTCTATGACAGACGGCTTTGTTACATATCCGTCATCGAGCACGGCTCCGACCTCAAGAGAGATTCGCTCGCTTTCGTTGAGGGGAAACTTACAACGAAAAAAATATTTTTTACTTACGTGATGTTTTGGAGAAAGCAAATTATGAGCTGTATCTCCATCGTTCGTAAGTAGCATAAGTCCGACTGTATTCTTGTCCAACCTTCCCGCCGGAAACAGCTCTTTCTTTTGCAACTCAGGCGGCAAGAGTTCTATCACAGTCTTCTCTTTACCGTCCTCGGTTGCACTCACGTACCCCTCGGGCTTGTTCAGCATAATATAGATGTATTTACTGTACTTCAAGCATTTTCCCGAAAGAGTCACTGAATCCCGCTCGGTATCGACCTTAATGCTGTTGCTTTTTACGACCGTCCCGTTGACCGAGACCATACCCTTTCTTATAAATGATACCGCCTCGCTTCGGGTAAGGAGCGCCGAATCGCTTACATACTTGTCGAGCCTTATTATATTGGCCACTGTAACACCGCCTTGATACGAACTTTAATTTACATATATCATTTTACCACATTTTTTACATTTTGTAAATACCGTAAGAGAAAAAGCTTCTCTAAACGTGTAACAAAAATCCGAATAAGCTCTTGACACAAAAGGCTTATTATGGCATAATTATACTGCAGTAAAACATAATGAAAGGTAATAAAGTTATGGAATTCAACAAAGAGTATTTCAAGTCTCCCGACATACTGCATATCGGATGTGAAAAACCGAGAGCATATTTCATTCCCTATCAAAGCGAAAATGCCGCCATTGACGACAACCGTGCGGATTCAAGTTATTTCATTTCACTTTGCGGAGATTGGGGGTTCAAATACTACTCGTCTGTAAATGATGTTGACCTTATGACGGAATTTGATCAAAAGCTTACCGTGCCGATGAGCTGGCAGGCGGCACTCGGCAGAGGCTATGATACGCCAAACTACACAAATGTAAATTATCCTTTTCCTGTTTGTCCCCCGTTTGTACCCGACGATAATCCTTGCGGACTCTATTCGAGAGACTTCTATCTTGACGAAAATCTTGAAGGTAAGAGCGTTTATCTTAACTTTGAGGGTGTAGATTCCTGTTTCTATGTTTACATAAATGGTACCTTTGTCGGATATAGTCAAGTCAGCCATATGACCTCCGAGTTTTGCGTTGACAGATACGTCAAAGCAGGTGTGAACAACATCAAAGTTCTTGTACTGAAATGGTGCGACGGTTCGTATCTTGAGGATCAAGACAAATTCCGTTTTTCGGGAATTTTCAGAGAGGTATTTTTGCTTTTAAGAGACCGGACACACATAGTTGATCTTTACGCTCACCCGAGGGTTGCCGAGAACTACAAGACGGGTACGCTCACCGTAGACGTAACGCTTAACGGCAAGGAAAGGATCGAATATTCGCTTTACAGAAGCTGCGGTACACTTATAGAAACGGGCATAATAAATATTGATAAAGAGGGCGAGCTTGATATGCTCATAGCATCCCCCGAGCTTTGGTCTGACGAAACGCCCATTCTCTACAAACTCGTTATACATTGCGGAAATGAATATATTTGTCTTTTACTTGGCTTCAGACGCATTGAGATCAAAAATAAGGTATTCTACATAAACGGCAAAAAGGTCAAGGCTAAAGGAGTAAACCGCCACGACAGCCATCCGTATCTCGGATCTGCTACCCCATACGATCATATGCTCGAAGACCTTTATGTAATGAAACGTCATAACGTGAATATGGTACGTACGAGCCACTATCCGAACGACCCGCGTTTTGTCGGACTTTGCGATAAGCTCGGATTCTACGTATGCGACGAGACGGATCTTGAAACACACGGAATGCAACGCTTCGGCAATTGGGACGAGCTGACAGACAGCCCCGAGTGGGAAAAGGCATACATCGATCGTGTTGAACTTATGTTTGAACGTGACAAGAACCACCCCTGCGTAATTATGTGGTCGCTCGGAAACGAAAACGGTCTCGGTGAAAATCAACGCAAGATGTCGCATTATCTGCACGAACGTATGCCCGGTTGCATAGTTCATTGCGAAGATGCAACGCGCAGATACATAAAACGCATAAATTCCGACGATCCCGTACTGCGTGATCAACTTGAATGTGATTTCATAGATATTGAGAGCCGTATGTATCCTTCACCGGATGAATGCTTGAACCTTCACATAAAAAACAAACTGTTTACAAAGCCCTTATTCCTTTGCGAGTACAGCCACGCTATGGGTAACGGTCCCGGATGCCTCAAAGACTATTGGGATATGATATATGCTCACGATGAATTTTTTGGCGGCTGCGTGTGGGAATTCCTCGATCATTCGGTGGCTGTCGGTGAAAACAGATATTCAGACCCCCACTACACATACGGCGGGGATTTTGGTGACTCCCCCAACGATGCCAACTTCTGTGTTGACGGTCTCGTTTACCCCGACAGACGTCCGCACACGGGTCTGCTTGAATACAAGCAGGTCATCAAGCCTTTTTCGATTACATTTGACCGGGATAAACTTTCATTCAAGGTAAAAAATCTGCGCTATTTCACCGACCTTTCGGATATGGATATAGTTTGGAGCCTTCAGATAAACGGAAAAACCGTAAAGGAAGGTAGATATTTCGCCCCGGCGATAAAGCCGCAGGCGTCAAAGACTTTCAGACCTGAGCTTTCCGAGCTCAAGCTTGACGACGGATATGTTTATCTTGATGTTTCTCTCAGATATAATTGTTCGCACGAATGGGCTGAATATGGCTACGAGGTGGGCTTTGAGCAATTCGCGATCAACGAATCCGTATCAAAGGCCGTCGGAGCAAGAAGCAAGCATTTTGAAAGATTTGAATACGAAGAGATCGGCAACCGCATCAATGTTTATGTAGGCGAAACCGTCTACGGCTTTGATAAGGCGCACGGATTGCTCGATTCGATCGTACATCAAGGATGCGAGATGCTCTGCTCCGCAGTAAGGATGACCGTGTGGAGAGCCCCCACGGACAATGACAAAAGAATAAAAGCCGATTGGTACAAAGAAGGCTTTGACAAAGCCACGACCGCTTGCAGAAGATTTTCGGTAGAGAGAACCGATGAAAATCATATAGATCTCATTGCAAAGCTTTCCTTCGGAAGTCGAAGCCGTGCCGAGATACTTTCGGCAACGGTCAAATATTCGGTATGTCGTTGCGGAAGGCTTAAGCTTTCATACGACGTAGAAGTAAGAAAAGAGCTTCCGATGCTACCGAGATTCGGCGTAGAGTTCCTTATACCCGAAGGAAATGAGATATTGAGATATTTCGGAAGAGGTCCCGTCGAAAGCTATATCGACAAACGCCACGCATCAAAGATCGGACTTTACAAGACAAACGTATACGATCATTTCAAGCATTACATAAGACCCCAGGAAAATATGGCTCACGCAGATACAAAATGGATGTCTGTAAGCAAGCACGATTCACACGGGCTTCTCTTCCTTAAGAACAGCAAGGATATAAGCTTCAACTGCTCGCACTTTACCCCCGAGCAGATCACAAATGCCGCGCACGACTACGAGCTCGTTCCGCTCAAGGAGACCGTAGTAAATATTGATTACAGACAAACGGGCATAGGTTCAAATTCCTGCGGTCCCTCGCTTGCCGACAAATACAGATTTGAGGAAAAGCGGTTCACTTTTGAATTTTCGATACTCCCCGCTTTCGTAAACGATACCGACCCTTTTAAGAAGATAAAGTAAGGCAATATCGATAAAAAAGATCTGCTGACATTCGATAATAACATTGAGCGCTCCGTGCTGAAAAGTGCGGAGCGCTTTTTAAAAATATTTTTCTCGTTAAGAAAAAGCGCACGGCATAAAACCGCACGCTGTTTCCTTGTAACTTATAAAATTACTTAACGGCCTTGGACTTTTCCTTAACCTTGGATGCCTTACCTACTCTGTCTCTGAGGTAGTAAAGCTTTGCACGTCTTACCTTACCTTCACGTATAACCTCAACCTTAGCTACGTGAGGAGAATGAAGCGGGAACGTCTTTTCAACGCCGCAACCGTAAGTAACACGTCTTACTGTGAATGTTTCGGAGATCCCGCCGCCGTGTTTAGCGATAACGGTACCTTCAAAAATCTGAATTCTCTCCTTAGTACCCTCTTTTACAAGGTTGTGAACCTTAACGGTATCACCAACGTTGAACGAAGGAACCTCGGTCTTGAGCTGCTCGTTTGTCATAGCCTTTAACAAATCCATCTTGGGCCTCCTGAATATCGGACATTCGTGCGAGCAAAGCAGAGGACTGTCCGTAATTAAAGCTTGCTTACGCAAACACGCAATATTATACTATAATTCTTCTTTTTACGCAATAGGCTAATCCAAAAACTTATATTGACCAAATGTTAATTTTTTAAAAACATAGCCTTTAAAGTGCTGAATATAGTCGGTATATTTACGGCGATCAACGCACACACGAACAAGGATTGAAGAATGATGTTATATTCTCCGCTTACCACAATACTTGCGCACTGCGCCGCGAGCACTGCTGTGCTTATAACGAAAGTGGGCTTGTATATACGGAATTTAACATATTTCCTTACGTTTACGGATCGTATAACGAAAACCAACGCATAGCAAAGCAGTGTAGCGAACGCTGCGCCGTTAGCGCCGAAAACGGGTATGAGTATGATATTAAAAATTATGTTTACCACTGCCCCGACGGCGGCTGTGACAAGAGACATAACCGTCTTTTTTCTGAGCGCATAGGTACTGCTCAAAAAGGTTACCAAGGCGGTAAATACGGTAGCTACAAGAAGTATAGGAACATATATCCACGCCTCTCTGTATGAGTCTGCCAAGAGGATATTTATAAGCGGCTTGCAAAGAAGCATAAGAAACGAGCAAGCAAGCATCATCACTGTCGAAAACGCAGCAAAGGTACGCTCGAAATAATAAGAATTTTCTTTTTCCTCTCGAGACGTTTCCTCGATAGTCTTTTCGGATACTGTATCCGCCGCCTTCGAGCGTCTCCCCGAGAAGGCAAAATACTGCCACGCTTCATTGAACACGGCAGATGCGAGTGTAAGAAGCGTAGGTATTTTATACGCCGCGGCGTAGAGGCCGTTCACCGAATCTCCGCATATCTCGGATACTATATATCTGTCGGAGACATTCGTTATCCACCAAAATATTGTCGTCGGAATAAGCGGCAAACAGTATTTAAGCATTTCGCGAATCAAGTCTTTTTTTATCAACGACAGTTTTATATCTTTCAAAGGTCTTGAAACCGCTATGATGAAAACCGTGGAAAGCAGGTCGGCAATTACCGTGGAAAGGACATATCCCGTGATATTCATTCTGAATACAACCAAAAACAGTATATTAAGTCCTATAGTAAACGCCGTATTGACTATTCCCTGGACCGCAAAGAGCCTTGTCCTTCCCTGCGCTCTGATGTACTGAGCAAAAAGCGAATGTATGTCTGCCGCAATGACGTAGACTACGATAAGCCAAACATACCCGTCAAACTTTGAAAAGAGTGCCAAAACAGGTGACAGCACTCCGAAAGCCGCTACGCCGATAAGCAGAACAAAAAGTCCCGAACTGAGCACCGCACCTTTATCCGTTTGCTTTTCCGAAACGAAGCGAAATACGGCATCGGTTATACCGAGGCAAGCAAACGGAATTATCAGATTTGCCGCCTGGGTTATGAGATCGGCTGTACTGTACATACCCGGGGTCAGGTACTCCGTGTATAACGGAAGCATAAGAAAAACGAGCAGCTTTGATGCAAATGTGCCCATTGCAAGCACAACCGTATCGGTCAGTAATCTTTTGATCTTTTTATTCATTATACATCCGTCCCTCTTTTCCGTTTCCGTATCTCTCATAACGACCGATCTTAACGGTCCAAGGATTATTTTAGCACATTATCCGCGCTAAGTCAACGGGATAAAATGATTTTCCTGTTTATTTTATTCTTATGTTCAACCGACGGTCTTATGTGAGGATATTATGACAGGCATAGAACGGTGTGAGGTCACGGACACGCGTTCTTTTACGAGTGAATTTTTATCTGCTATAACGCACTGAAGGCTTGCGCCTTCAAGAACGTCGGTCTGTTCAAAAATGATACAGTCGGAAACGATCGCCCCCTTGCCTATCTTTACCTTTCTGAATATTATCGAATTTACGACGGTCCCCTCGATCTCGCACCCGTCCGCTATAAGCGAATTTTTGACCACAGCCTCCGACGAGAGCTTTGCGGGCGGCGGATTGTGAAGCCTTGTAAATACGGGATTTAAGGGATCGGAAAATATCTTTCTTCTCAGATCACGATCATTTATGATCTGCATACTGCGCTCGTAGTATTCCGACACACTGTGTACAGTCAATATCGGACTCTCCGCATCGTAGCTTCCCACGCTTATTCCGAGCGCATTTTTCAGAATTATGTCTTCGGAAAATGACGCAAGCCCTTTCACCGCCGATTCCGCAAGTACGGAAAGCAAGGACGCGGTCGTCGCCACGCATATAAAAGCATCCTGCGCTCCGTCACTTGAAAGCAAGGTGATATCGTATCCGTTCAACTCGTGATATTCGAGCATTTTATCAAAATTGAAATTGAATACGGCGTCGCAATCGGTCATAACTATATATTTTTCGTTTATGCCTTCTATCGTATGATAAACGCTCATAAGCGTATTAAGTCTTGATTCGTATGACTCCGAGCGTCTGTTGGCATATGCGCTCATCATAGGGGTAAGTATACGCAATCCACCGGAATGGCGCGCAAGATCGTAATCCTTTCCCGAGCCTATGTGCTCCGTAAGAGAATGATAATTGTGATGTGCGATCACGTATATATTTTCTATTCCGCTGTTCACCATAGCAGATATCGGAAAGTCGATCATTCGATATCTGCAAGCGAACGGGATCGAGCCCATAGTACGTTTTTTAGTGAGCTCCGGCAGTTTTTTATCGTGTAGATTTGAGAAGATTATTCCAGCAGCGTTTTTCATTGATCTTGTCTCCCTTCCGTCTCTTCTTTATCTTTTGAATTTTTTGAAATGCGCCTACCGCCTTCGATAGTACTTCCGCTTGGAATTTTCATACCACTTCCGATGACACATATACCTTTCCCCGTGTCGCGGCTGTCTCCGATCCTTGCATCATTACCGATCACGGTATCGCAATCGATTATCGAATACTCCACGCGCGCCCCGCTTTTTATGACGCTTCCGCTCATCACTACGGAATTGCTTATCTCTGCGCCCTCCTCGATGGTAACTCCGTTAAAAATAACGGAATTTATTACCGTTCCGTATATCTCGCACCCTTCGGTTATCAGGGAATTGCTCGTTACCGCACGGTCTCCGATGTACTGAGGAGGCTTTGCGTTATTTCTTGAAAGTATACGAGAGCGTCTCTTATGAAGATCAAACCGAGGTTCAACTCCGAGCAGATCCATATTCGCTTCCCAATAGCTCTCAAGTGTACCCACGTCCTTCCAATAATCGTTATATCTGTACGCAAAAAGTCTTACTCCGTCATCAAGCATCGCGGGTATAACGTTCTTTCCGAAATCGTTAGACGACGCCTCATCGTTTGCGTCTCTTGTGAGATATTCCTTGAGCACATCGGAGGAAAAAACGTATATTCCCATAGATGCAAGGTCGTTTTCCGGCACCTTTGGCTTTTCGGCAAACTTTGTTATTCTTCCATCTTCATCGGTGGACAATATTCCAAAGCGTGACGCTTCTTTTATTGGCACTTTGATTGCCGCTATCGTGCAATCAGCTTGATTTTTGATATGCTCGCTTACCATCTCGCTGTAGTCCGCGTTATAAATATGGTCACCGGAAAGAATCACAACGTACTCGGGTGAATATTTTTCGATAAAGTTCAGATTTTGATATACAGCGTTTGCCGTCCCCTTATACCAATCCGCTCCGTCCTTGCCTTGATAAGGCGGAAGTATCATAACTCCGCCGAAGTTTCTGTCAAGATCCCAGGGCTGACCGTTTCCTATATATTCGTTCAGCACAAGGGGCTGATATTGCGTTAAAACTCCTACGGTATCGATCCCGGAGTTGATACAGTTTGAAAGGGTAAAGTCGATTATACGGTACTTTCCGCCGAAAGGAACTGCCGGCTTTGCGGTCTGCTCCGTAAGTGTATAAAGTCTGCTTCCCTGACCTCCCGCCAAAAGCATTGCAATACATTGTTTCCGTCTCATATCATTCATTTTGATCTCCATTCCGCCGCCGTGTTGAGAGCCCGTACAATCTTCTATATTCTGAACTTTCGGGGCGGCTTTGTGATAAAAATATCTTACTGCTTTTTCTCAGCAAGTACTGTATTTTACTACTTATTGTATGTTGATTTTGAGCGAAATATGTTCCCAAACGCGTGAGCCGTGTGTGATTTTTAAGACAGAAAACGGCAAAAAACAAGCGATACCGCTTTGTACCGCGATATCGCCCCAATAAAATATAAGATTTGGCTCAGACATTGTCTGCCGAATATATCCAGAGCGGCAAAGGAAACCACGCTCTTATGAAGCAAGGCATACCGTTACGCCGCGGATTGACATTAGCAAAAAAGAAATTCATAGCATCAAGATGAGAAAGCTCGATATCGACCTTTCGGTCAAGAGATGCGCTTTCCGCCGAGATTTTGCCGTTGTTCACGCCTATCAAAAGCCGTTCATCTCGCGCCGCTCCGTGTATCAGAGCACAGAGCTCCCCGTCCGGAAGCGAGGTATACGTGCTTTTGAGCCTCAAAAACAGCCTCAATATCTTCTCATAGTTGAATACGGAAAAGCTCTTATTCATCTCCAGGGTATAGCTCTCGCAAAGTCTGCAAAGCTTATCGATATATGACGTTTTCCACTCCGGCAAACGTACGACAAGACCGGCACTCCCTATGTGATCGTAAAGACCGACAACGAGGTCAACGATATCGTCATCATTGTATACGAGTACCTCGTCAGTGCTTTTGTCGCCGTAAACACAGTAGCCGACAAATCTTCCGTCGCAGTCAAACGCAGCGTAGACCGCCTTTTTCCAAGAAACGAGCGTATCATAAAGCTTTTCGAACTGTCTTATCGGTGCATATGTTTGAGCACAGATCAAGGCTTCTATAAGAGCCAAGGTTTCGGTATCATCGGCGCTCAACTTTTTATATCTGAACTTGGAGACACGTTCTCCGCCGAAGGAATGTCTTATATTGTCGTCCACAAGAGAAAACGCATACGTTGCACCAAGCTTATCGTAGCCGAAATAATTATATCTCTGACGTCTGCCGCCGAGCACAGACATATCGACCCCGTCGGCTATCATATCCGAGGTAGCGGCACTCATAAGTGCCTTCATATATCCTTTTGATCTTGAGTACGGATGTACCGCCACATTTCCTATTCCCCTGATGTTTAAGGTATCCTCAAATACCTTGTATCTGATGTCGTATGCTCCCACCGCGGCTTTGAGTTTTCCGTCTTCAAGGACCACATATGAGCTTTCGACGGGCTTATCCTCGGGCTTGTACAGCTTCGGCAAGAGTTTTTTGAAATCGCTCGTATTGCCATTGAATCCGAATACGTAGTTTATGAAATCCATATATTCGTCGTAATACTTTTCGTTGCCTTTTCCTATGTATGTGTCTTTATCCATTCAGCTTACCTCCAAAATATTACTTTATTACCCTATTTTGAGACCGTGCGGCACGCCCACGCTTTTATCCCGCGAATTTTCAAATATTCAGCTGCACTCTCGGCTCTCATTTTGCTTTCAAACAACGCCACAACAGAAGGTCCGCTTCCGCTGAGCAGAACAGCATCCGCACCTTTTGCCTTCAAAATCGACTTCAATTCCGAAGCGCGTGAATGCGAAGGAAGCACAACCTCTTCAAATAAATTAAACACGTTTTTACATACCGCATTACGATCCGAACTCTCATACGCGGAACAAACCGCCCTGAAATCGTTTTCCGGTATATACTCCTTGAAGTCACCATATTTTTTGTCAAGCATTCCGAATGCGTACGGGGTAGATATTCCCTCTCCGTCTATTGCCACGACTGTCCAGAATTCGGGAGCGTTGCTTATCGGACGCACGATCTCTCCGACTCCTGTCACCGCGGCGCATCCGCCGAACACGCAAAACGGAACGTCTGCACCGATCCGTGCGCCTATGGCTGCAAGCTCAACGTCATCGAGTGACGTGCCGAACAAAATATTCAAAGCGCGAAGCACTGCCGCGGCATCCGAGCTTCCGCCTCCGAGTCCTGCTTCAAACGGTATGTTCTTTTCAATATGAATGGATAATGAAGCGTAAAGCCCCGTGTGATTTTCAAAGGCGCGTGCGGCTTTATACGCAAGATTTTTCTCGTCGGTCGGAAGGCGAGGATCCGTGCACGAAAGGCATATACCGTCTCCGTCACCATAACACTTGACCGTTATCCCGTCGCAAAGTGAAACCGAACGCATAATGCTCTCTATATTGTGATAGCCGTCCGTTCTCTTGGAGACGACATCAAGATATGTATTTATCTTCGCGTAGGCGGATACCGTTATCGATCTCATAAATTTATCACTTCCAAAACAGATTTTTGTACACTAATATTTTATCATATTTGTGATCTTTGTCAAGATAGGTTTAGGAAAACAACGCAATATTCCCAACATTGCTCGGCAAAAGTCCGCATTTTGGCGATCGAACCACAATTTCACATTTACCGATTGACAAATGAGAACACAATGTGATATAATATCATTATAATCGCCGTTCTTTATGCAGTATGTAAGATCGGCTCGAGCTTCGGCTATTTCAGGAGGTAGCGATGAAAAAAAAGCAACTGAAGGCATGGCTTTATCTTTTGCCTGCGATCATTTTTCTCGGTGTGTTTATGCTGTATCCTCTCATAGACGTCTTGATCTACTCTTTCGAGGAAGGTTACAACTCGGCGTCTCAGACGTACTTCGGGACGGGCATATACAACTACTCTTACGTTCTGCACGACCCATATTTTTTGCAAACTGTGAAAAATACGTTTATATTGGTCTTTATCACGGTTCCGCTGTCAACGGGTATAGCGCTCCTCATTTCGATCGGGCTCAGTTCCATAAAAGCGGTGCGCAATCTCTATCAGACGATATTTTTTCTCCCGTACGTTACCAACACGCTTGCCGTAGGAATGGTATTTATGATACTGTTCAAAAAAACGCCGTACACTGACGGTTTCATAAATACGATACTCGGATATTTCGGACATACCGCGATAGATTTTATAGAGGGACCGTATTGGGCAAAGATGCTCGTTCTGTGCATATACACAATATGGATCGTAATGCCCTTCAAAATTCTCGTCCTTACGAGTGCTCTGGCTTCGGTAAAGCAGGAGTACTACGATGCGGCGCGCGTAGACGGTACTTCCAAATCACGCATATTCAGGAAGATCACATTACCTATGATATCTCCTATGCTGTTTTACCTTGTTATAACGGGATTCATAGGAGCATTTAAGGCTTACAGCGACGCGGTCGCGATATTCGGCACCAATTTGAATGCGTCTGAGATGAATACCATCGTCGGTTACGTCTACGATATGCTCTACGGTAACAGCGGCGGCTATCCGTCCTACGCATCAGCGGCGGCTATCATACTTTTCGTGATAGTGCTGACAATAACCTGTATAAACCTTTTGGTACGCAAAAAGTTTGTTTTCAGTAAGTAAGGAGGTGTATTCGGTGAATTCTGCAAATAAAGTTCAAAATTACGATAATTCGGTTCGAAATGCCAAGATCCGAAGCACGCTCTCAAAAACACTTATCTATGCGTCGCTGACGTTCTGGGCTGTGATAGTACTTTTCCCGTTCTATTGGATGATACTCACTTCTCTCAAAGATTACGGAGCGTACAACTCCGAGTTTGTTCCGAAGCTGTACACATTGACTCCCACCATAGACAACTACATAGACGCTTTCACAAAAGTGCCGCTTGCCAAATACTTTCTCAATACCGTAATATTTACCGTGGCAACGACGGCGATAATGCTTGTGGTAATAGTGCCCGCGTCTTACGCTTTTGCAAGGCTTGAATTCAGAGGAAAGAACACTCTGTTTACCGTGTTTCTTTCACTTATGATGATCCCCAACGAGCTCGTTGTCATTACGAATTTCATTACGATAACAAATTTAAATCTCAGAAACACCTTCACGGGTCTTATTCTTCCTTCCGTAGTTTCTGTCTTCTATATATATCTTTTGAAAGAAAACTTTGAACAGATCCCGGATGAGCTTTACTATGCCGCTAAGGTAGACGGCACGTCGGATTTTAAATATCTCATCAGGGTAAGTCTCCCCATATGTGCGCCTACCGTCGTCACCATTACGATACTCAAGGTGATCGAATGTTGGAACTCCTACGTGTGGCCGAGGCTTATCACTGACGATCCCGCATATTTTCTCGTTTCCAACGGCATTCAAGAATTACGCGAAAACGGATTCGGTCGTGAAAATATTCCCGCTATGATGGCGGCTGTCGTCGTAATTTCTTTGCCGCTAATTCTTCTGTTCTTGATATTCAGAAAGAAGATAATGGCGGGAGTTGCAAGAGGAGGCATGAAAGGATGAAAATATATCGTATAACCGCTTTGATCCTTTGTACGGTCATTCTGATTTCGACACTGTGCGGTTGCCACGGTGCCAAGGTAACAGATAAATTTGAAATTCCCTCCGAGTTTGACGAAAGCAAAAACTACAAGATCACTTTCTGGGCAAAAAATGACACGAATGTGAGTCAGACGAACATATACCGCAAAGCCATCGAAGATTTTCAGGCTCTTTATCCGAACATAGAGGTCGATATTAAGCTTTATACGGATTACAATACGATCTACAACGACGTTATAACAAACATCCCGACGGCTACTACGCCGAATGTATGTATAACCTACCCCGACCATATAGCGACATATATAACCGGTGAAAACACCGTAGTTCCGCTCGACGATCTCTTCACAGACCCGAAATACGGTCTCGGAGGCAGTGAACTTAAATTTGACGGTCCGACACTTGAAGAGATCATACCCAAATTTCTTGATGAATGTACTATCGGCACGAGCCACTACGCGATACCGTATATGCGTTCGACCGAGGCGTGCTACGTAAACAAGACTTATGTGGAAAAGCTCGGATTTACATTACCGGAGGTTCTTACGTGGGACTTTATCTTTGAGGTCGCGGAGGCGGCTATGGAGAAGGATGCCGACGGGAACTTTAAAATAAACGGTCAGAAGGTAATGATACCCTTCATTTATAAGTCAACCGACAATATGATGATACAGATGTTAAAGCAAAAGGGCGCCGGTTATTCGACCGACAGCGGCGAGATCCTTATGTTTAACGATACAACAACAGAACTGCTTGAAATGATAGCGGAGCACGCGGGAACGAGGGCGTTTTCAACATTTAAAATATCAAGCTACCCGGCAAATCTTTTGAACGCCGGTCAATGTATATTTGCCATAGACTCAACGGCAGGGGCGACATGGATGGGATCGGATGCACCTTTGGCAGACATCGATAAGGAAAAATTCGTTGATTTTGAGACAGAGGTAATGACGATACCTCAATTTGACACGGAATCTCCGCAGATGATCTCTCAAGGACCATCGATCTGCATCTTCAATAAAGAAGACCCGGACGAGGTGCTCGCGTCGTGGTTGTTTGCGCAGTTCCTTCTGACTAATGATGTGCAGATATCATATTCTCAGACCGAGGGATATGTTCCGGTAACCTCAAAGGCTCAAAGCAGTGATGCCTATCAAGATTATCTGTCACGCGAGGGCGAGGACAACGATCTTTATTATTCGGTCAAAATACAAGCAACAAAGCTTCTGATAGACAATACGGAAAACACGTTTGTGACCCCCGTCTTCAACGGCTCGACCTCGCTTCGTAATGCCGCTGGACAATTAATAGAGAACGTGACCAAATCGATGCGCCGAAAAGAGACCGTCGATGAAGCTTACTACGAAAAGCTCTACAGCGAAGTAAAATCACTTTACCGTCTCGATCAATTGGAAGCTATGTCGGACAGACCTCTGGCACTCGGCGAATTGCCTGCTACCGCAAAGTATTTAATCGGTTCACTTTGCACAGTGTGGGTACTGATAGCGGGGTACGTTTTGAAAGAAGTTCTAAAAAAACGCAAAAATGACAATTGAGTCTTGACACACAAAAAAAAATGAGGTATAATATCACCAATATTTCATTTAAAACAGTAAAGGAGTATTAAAATGAAAAAAATATTACTTTTGGCTTTAACAGTCATTATCGCTCTCTCGTGCTTCGGTTGTGAAAAGACCCCGGACGACTCCAAGGATTCCGATACCAACAAGCCCTCCGAAAGCGAAAGCTCGACGGTTAACAATGGCGACGAAAGCTCAACCACTGACCAAGTAGTTAATGACGTTCACACAAAGTCTGATGGAGTAATGACTTACGAAGAATACGATGCCGCAGATCTCGAGACAAAGGTCGTAATCGAGGCGTTTGTTCAGGCAAAGCAGTCCTACTGGGAAAAAGACGGTCAAGGCAAAGCTACCATTTACACTCAGGATGCCGACGGTGCATACTTCATCTATGAGATGAACTGCACAAAGGAAGACTACGACAGAATGGTAAAAGGCACCAAGATCAAGGTTACGGGCTACAAGAATGCTTGGTCGGGTGAGGTAGAGATAACAGATGCTACATACGAGATACTCGAAGGAAGCTACATCGTAGAAGCTAAAGACGTTACTTCACTTCTCGGCACCGACGACCTTATCAAGAGCCAGAACCAGTTTGTTTCCTTCAAGGGAATGACGGTTGAGGCTTCCAAGGATGCTGACGGCAACGATGTCGCATTCCTCTACAAATGGAACGGCTCGGGTCAGGATGGCGATGACCTTTACTTCAGTGTTTCGATTAACGACAAGATCTACACATTTACGGTTGAGTCCTACCTCTGCGACAATACTACCGACGTTTACAAGGCAGTCAAGGAGCTCAAGATCGGCGATAAGATCGATATGGAAGGCTTCCTTTATTGGTACGATGGAGTTAACCCCCACATTACCGCAGTTACACCTGCTAATTAATTTGCAGAAATAATTGTAGAAATAATTAATAATAAACAGCACTTATAACGGAGGATCCCTCAATTATAGGTGCTGTGTCTTTTTTGACGTCTTTTTACACCTTTTGAGCATTTTCTCTTGCGAATCAACGAAAAATATGATATACTTACGTTAATCAAATAGAATAAAAAAAGGAACCGTTTTTATGGCTAAGTTATATTTTAAGTACGGCGCGATGGGCTCTTCAAAAACAGCAAACGCGCTCATAACAAAATTCAATTACGAAGAAAGAGGTATGCGTGTTTGGCTGATAAAGCCCGCGATAGACAACAGAGACGGAACTGACATCGTTCGTTCGAGAATCGGACTTGAAGCGCAGGCTCACGCCATTTCTCGAGATGCAAACATATACGAGGAGTTTAAAAGCAACAGCAATTATCACGCAATAATTGCGGATGAGTGTCAGTTCTTCTCGGCTGATCAGATCGATCAGCTGCGCAGTATAGTAAACGATTTTGATATACCCGTGCTCTGCTTCGGACTTCGCACCGACTTCCTTACACACCTTTTTGACGGCAGCAAACGTCTTTTTGAAGTAGCGGATTCCATAACGGAGATCAAGACGATATGCTCCTGCGGAAAGAAAGCAATAGTAAACGCGCGTATTGACGATGAAGGTAATATTGTTACCGACGGAAGTCAAATACTCATCGGCGGAAACGATTCTTACGTGGCTATGTGCCATAGTTGTTGGATAGAAGCCATAAAGAAACGCACGAAATAACGTATATGAGTGTCGAGCCTTGTCGCTTAACGTATACATCTTATCGAAGTGTATTGGTTTTCAAAATATTTCATTGTAATATTGGACATTTATTTTGCAATTTGATTGGGCATTTTGACGAAAAAAGAGGTATTTTTAAAAAAAGCGCAAAAGCTATTGCATTTTGTACCTTAAAAGTGTTATAATATATTGGTTATTAAATTACGTAATATGGGTCAGTTGGGGAGTCTTTGTACTATGATATACGATATACAAAAGGCAAGTATGTGGAAACGCATTTCCGCGTACATATTTGACGTTATTCTTTTGTCGATAATCGCAGTCGGTGTGGCTTTCGTTTTATCCGCTGTGTTGGGATACGACGCACACGCAGCCGAGCGCGAGGCTATGAGAGAGGCGTATGAGAAAGAGTACGGTATTTCTTTCGATATAACTCAAGACGAATATAATGAAATGAGTGAAGAAGAGCAAAAGAATTATGACACCGCGTACAACGCTTTTGCTACCGATCCCGAGGTAAACAAAAAGGACATCCTTCTCATCAACCTTACCCTCATAATCGCCTCGTTCGGAATACTTATCGCATATTTGATCTTGGAGCTTCTGATACCTTTGAAGCTCGGAAACGGTCAGACTCTCGGCAAAAAGATCTTCGGAATCGCGGTGATGAGAGTTGACGGCGTGCGCATAACCCCCGTTCAGCTGTTTATCCGTACGATACTCGGAAAATACACATTGGAAACTATGCTTCCTGTGTTGCTCATAGCTTTATTCATATTTAATTTTATGCCTCTCTTAGGCTTGGTCGGCATTGTAATGATAGTTATAATACAGCTTGGATTGATCGTTTTTACGCGCTTAAAGACCCCTATTCACGATATGATATCGGCTACGGTTACGGTGGATATGGCAAGTCAGCTGATATTTAATTCTGCCGAAGAGCTTACGGAGTACAAGAAAAAGCTTCACAGCGACACGGTGAAAAATTCAGAATACCGCTAAATCGGCGGATTTCACAAATTTCAATTTGAAATATAAATTAAAAATTTATATATTACAGGAAGGAAGATTTTATGAAAGTCGTTTTACAAAATCTCACCAAGATCTTTCCGTCACGAAACAAGAAGGTCAGCGACGAAGTCGTTGCGGTAAATGATTTTACGTTTACCATTCCCGACGGCAAGCTTGTCGGCTTACTCGGTCCCTCGGGATGCGGAAAAAGCACGACCCTCTATATGATAAGTGGTCTTCAAAAGCCCACGAGCGGACAGATCTTTTTCGGCGACAATGATGTGACCGAGTTGTCGGCAGAAAACCGTGGAGTCGGTCTGGTATTCCAGAACTATGCACTCTACCCTCACCTTACGGTCAAGCAAAACATTCTTTTCCCTTTGCAGAACCTAAAAGGTAAGGATAAGCTTCCCAAAAATGAGATGATCGAACGTGCGTACTATGCCGCAAAGCTTGTACAGATCGATGATCTTATGGAAAGAAAGCCGAGCGAGCTCTCGGGCGGTCAGCAACAGCGTGTTGCCATTGCGCGTGCGCTCGTAAAAATGCCGAGCGTTCTTCTTCTCGATGAGCCTCTCTCAAACCTTGACGCACGTCTCCGTTTGCAGACTCGTGAAGAGATCAGAAGGATTCAGCGTGAAACGGGTATTACCACGGTTTTCGTAACGCACGACCAGGAAGAGGCTATGAGCATCTCCGACCTTATCGTTGTTATGAAGCTCGGTGTCGTCCAGCAGATCGGCAAGCCTCAGGAAGTTTATGACGATCCCACAAATCTCTTCGTTGCAAAATTTCTCGGCACTCCCCCGATCAACGTATTTGAAGGTAACGTTATCAATGAGATGCTCTACATCGGTGATGATGCGGTACTTAAGGTTCCAGGAGTGAAAGACTGCGCTGTTACGGTAGGTATCCGTCCCGAGGGTTTTGTCCTTGATGATAACGGTCCTTTGGTCTGCGATCTTTCAAGCGTAGAGGTAATGGGCAGAGATGTCAGCATCGTATCAAGACATACAGCGTCTGTCAATCCGATAATTCGTTCGATAATCAACGCGGACAACAAGATAAATGCAGAATCCGAAAAAGTAAGATTCTCGCTCAAGCCTCACAAGGTATTCATTTTTGATAAAAATGACGAGACCCGTATTCGATTTGAGGTGAAATAATATGGTAGAAAGCAAACATCGATGGAAAGCGTGGCTATATCTTTCTCCTGCTATTGTCCTTCTGCTGATATTTACCGTTTATCCTATATTTAACACGGTAAGGATATCGTTTTTGGAAGGCTACAACGCTATGACGGCGGTAACCGGAGCAAAATGTACCATCGGCTTTGACAACTTTAAGCAGGTCATCGGTTATCAAGGATTTTTGACCTGTCTTAAAAACACAATGCTGCTTTGTGTGCTGACGGTTCCGATATCCACCATTCTTGCTCTTCTCATCGCGGTATGCCTTAACGCCATAAAGCCTTTGCAAAAGCTTTTGCAGACGATATTTTTTCTCCCTTACGTGACCAACTCCATAGCGATAGGTATGGTCTTTGCCGCTATGTTCAATATGGTCGGTACAGGCTTCGGAGGAGAAAATCCGATAATTATTACTGCCGGTATCATAAATAACTTTCTCGGTTTGTTCGGCGTAGAGCCGATCAACTGGATAAATGCCGGATCTACTTATTGGGCTAACATCTTTGTTATGG
>CAZZFP010000013.1:0-28804 GCA_964653575.1 uncultured Lachnospiraceae bacterium | reverse complement strand
TTGTACGGGAATGTACCCTTGCAAATGGCGACGACTACTGCGACTGCGGCTACAAAAAGAGAAGGGAGCAATAAGCAATGGAATTTACGGAATTTGGCAACAAAAGTGGCAAGACGCTCATGTATTTACGCTTGACGAGCTTTCCGCATATTGGGGAAGTGAGGATCACCCGGAGGGAGAAACAGTAGCTTCTTCGGAAACTCTGCCGGAAATTTATGATGACGGATGATTTCGTTATTATCTCGTTAACGGCGAGTATTACGAGATCGAGGGAATATATAAGTCCTACTATAAGGATGTTGTTATTCCGGACAGCCTTTTCGGATGTCCGATCAAGGGGATCCAAGCCTGCGCTTTCCAAAATTTTAAGTATTTAAGAACCGTGGTGATTCCCGACAGTGTTGAGTATATAGGCGACTATGCCTTTGCCGATTGTGATAATTTGACAGCGGTCACGATGCCGAACGGCGTTAAGCTTGGTGTCAGTGCATTCGATAGGGATTATGAAACCGTTGTCGAAACCTGCGCTGAAACAGGCTATTCGCTTCCCGACGAGGATATGACGGGAAATACACATTAAGGTAAAATCGACTAAGGTAGGAGCTCGGCAGCTCATAAAATCGAGCAAGGGCGGGCTTGGGTACGAGGGCTCGAAATTTGAAAGTAGCATTTTTTCAAAACCGAGTATATGAATTTGACAAAAAACGCCTTTTATGCTATAATGGATACACCGCTATTGGTATGTACGGAGGATTTGAAAAATGAAACAGTGTATGGATGCCGAAAATCTGCATCGTAGGCTAAAAAAAATCATCGGGCAGGTTCAGGCTATCGATCGTATGATAGATGAGGATGTTCCTTGCGAGGACATCTTATCTCAGCTGAATGCGGCAAAATCCGCGCTAAATGGTTGCGGCAAAATCGTTCTGGAAGGACATATCAAGCATTGCGTCCGCGACGGCATTGAACACGGAGATGCGGATAAGACCATTGAGAGTTTTACGAAAGCCGTCGAGCGTTTCGCAAATATGCAGTAATCGGAAGAGGCAGTCGAAAATGGCTGCCTTTTTTCTGTTTACCCTCTTGACAAATCATACCTACTGAGGTATAATATACATATACCCCCATAGGTACAGAAAGAAGGCGTACAATGAAAAGAATTATTGAAAAATTGGAACACTTTATGGAGCTTGGCGGCATAAAAAAAGACATTGCACTGCTGATCCTGTCGGGCATTGCCCTTGTCATCAGCATTTTTGATCTGATCCCTCTGCCTTTTGATGCCGCATGGATCGCTATAATCCTTTGCGGAATTCCGATCATTCTTGAAGCGGTCATCGGTTTGGTCACTGCCTTTGATATTAAGGCAGATGTCCTTGTCTCTCTTGCGCTGATCGCTTCTGTGTGCATCGGAGAGGACTTTGCCGCCGGTGAAGTTGCGTTTATTATGCAGCTCGGCGCACTTTTGGAGGATCTAACCGTTGCCAAGGCAAGAGAAGGCATTGAGAAATTGGTTCATCTGACGCCGCAAACGGCAAGATTGGTTCTGAATGGTTCGGAAAAAATCGTTCCCGCCGAGCAGGTCAAGATTGGAGATGTGATTCGTGTCCTGCCCGGTGAAACTATTGCCGTAGACGGCATTATCATTTCAGGACAGACCTCTGTCAATCAGGCGGTAATGACCGGCGAATCTCTCCCTGTTGACAAGACGGTTGGGGACGAGGTTTCTTCCGGTACGGTCAATCAGTTCGGTGCTTTTGAGATGAAAGCAACGAAGGTCGGAGAGGACAGCTCCATTCAGCGTATGATTCGATTGGTTCAGTCTGCGGATGCCGGAAAAGCAAAAATCGTCGGACTTGCTGACCGCTGGGCAACATGGATCGTGGTGATCGCTCTGACCGCCGCAGCTCTGACATGGGCAATTACCGGTCAGATCATTCGTGCCGTTACCATTCTTGTTGTGTTCTGCCCCTGTGCTTTGGTGCTGGCAACGCCTACCGCAATTATGGCTGCAATCGGAAATGCCACAAAGCACGGTTTCCTTGTTCGTGAGGGGGATGCTTTGGAGCGTTTGGCGAAAGTGTCCAAAATCACTTTTGACAAAACAGGAACACTGACTTACGGTACACCTACGGTAACGGCTGTGAAATCCGTCTCGGCATACAGCGAGGACGAAATATTTGCCTATACCGCTGCCGCCGAAAGTCTGAGTGAACATCCCCTCGGCAAAGCTATCGTCAAATGCTACGGTAAGCAGACTGCGGAGTGCTGTGACTTTCAAATGCGTCCCGGTGAAGGCGTGATCGCAAGCGTGTCCGGTAAGCAGATCAAAGCAGGAAACCTGAAGCTGTTGTTGGGTATCTCTATTTCTAAGGAAATCGCTGCCGTTGCAGGAAAATATCTGAACGATGGTTGTACAGTGACTTATGTGGCAGTAGACGGCGAGCTTGCCGGATTTATTGTTCTGTCCGATACGATTCGAGCCGAAAGCAAGCAAATGATCTCTGCCGTTGCCGAAACCGGTGTCCAGCCTGTTTTGCTGACAGGCGATAATATTCACGCCGCGCAAAGTATCGGCAAACAGCTTGGTATTTCCGAAATTCACGCAAACTGTTTGCCGGAAGATAAGCTGAATCACATAAAATACTATCAGGCAAAGCAGGAATATGTTTGTATGATCGGAGACGGCATCAATGACGCTCCTGCTCTGAAGACCGCCAATGTCGGTATTGCCATGGGCGGTGTGGGTAGCGACATCGCCGTGGATGCAGCGGATATTGCTCTTATCAATGATGATGTAAAGGAACTGCCTCATTTGTTGGCGCTGTCCAAGCGAATGATGACCACGATTAAAGTCAATATGACTTTTTCAATGACGCTCAATTTCCTCGCAATCATTCTTGCTATGATCGGTACTCTGAATCCGGTTGTCGGTGCACTCGTTCATAACGCAGGTTCGGTGCTGGTTATCATCAACTCGGCATTGCTTCTCGGGTGGAGAAAGAAAAAACATTGATAAGCTTGCTTTAAAGAATATCCTAATAGCGCGAATAATAAATTGTACGCGGTTAAAAGCAACTCGCCGACACTCATCACGGCTTTTATCACTGCCGATAAAAGCCGAAAATAAAAAAAGCAAAAAAGCTATCAACCGTTGAAAAATATTCGGCTCTGTGCTATAATGATCAAAAAGAGAAAAACGGAGGCTCAAAGGCTTGAATATGAAAAAACGTTTGTGGCTTAAAATACTTTTGTTTGTCTTGGCGGCGATACTGTTGGCTTTGGTTGCATTTGTAGGTTATTTGACCGTAACGGAATACCGTCCGAAGGATCGGCAGGATGCGGAGCGTCAACAGATACACGACGGTAAAGCTATATCGGTGGGTGACACGATGACGATATACAGCTGGAACATCGGCTACGCAGGGCTTGATGCGGCATCCGACTTTTTTATGGACGGCGGCAGCAAGGTCAACCCCACCGCAGAGGATGTGGAGACGAATTTAACCGCCATCAAAGCCTTTATCTCCTCGCAGTCGGCAGATGCGTGGCTTTTGCAGGAGGTGGATGTAAATTCCTCACGCACGGGGTATGTCAATGAGCTTGAAGCAATCTCCGAGGCTTATGACGGCAGCTTTGCGTTGGCTTACAACTATAAGTGCCGATTTGTGCCCATTCCACTGCCTCCCATCGGTAAGGTTGAGGGCGGCATTGCTACCTTTACCGACGGCTGTGTAAAAGGTACGCCCGAGCGCGTCTCCTTACCCTGCCCGTTTTCGTGGCCTGTCAGCACTGCCAATTTAAAGCGTTGTCTGCTCATAACAAGGTTGGAGATCGAAGGAAGCGACAAAGAAATCGTACTTATTAATCTGCATTTGGAAGCCTACGATGACGGAGAGGGAAAAATAGCTCAGACTAAGCTCTTGATGAACATATTGCAAGAGGAATACGAAAAGGGCAATTACGTGATTGCCGGCGGCGACTTCAATCAATCCTTCCCCGGCGTTTTGGACAAATATCCGATAAAAGGCGATGTATGGACACCGGGCATTTTGGAAGAAAGTTCCCTGCCCGATGGCTTCCAATATGTATTTGACGGCGACAGCGCCTCCTGCCGTTTGCTTGACAGCCCCTTGAACGAGGAAAGTCAGTTGTACATCCTTGACGGCTTTATCGTCTCGCCAAATGTAAAGGTGGAGCTTATTGACACCGTGGAATTGAATTTTGCCAATTCCGACCACAACCCCGTCAAGCTGCAGGTCACTCTGTTGCCTTAACAAAGTGTGTTGATTTTGTCGCACGGGAGCTTAAGATATTAAAAGCCTACGGCTCCGTAAATTCAGAGACGCAGGCTTTTTTCTTATGCAAACTGACTGTTATACAGATCCGCGTATGCTCCCCCCGCCGCAAGGAGCTCTGCGTGAGATCCCTGCTCGATAATATTACCGTTTTGCATCAGTAAAATATTATCCGCATCCACGATGGTAGACAAGCGGTGCGCGATAACAAAGCTCGTTCTGCCGCTCATCAAGGCTTTCATAGCCTTACCGATCTCGACCTCTGTTCTGGTGTCAACGGAGGAGGTAGCCTCATCCAAAATAAGTATCGACGGATCGCACAAAAATACTCTTGCGATCGTAAGAAGCTGCCGCTGACCGATGGAAATATTCTCTGCATCGTTGGTCAGCACCGTATCGTAGCCCTTTGGCAGAGTACGGATAAAGAAATCGGCGCGCGCCGCCCGAGCCGCCGCTCGAATCTCATCCATGGTGGCATCGGGTCTACCGTAGGCAATATTCTCCGCTATCGTACCCTCGAATAGCCAAGTATCTTGAAGCACCATACCGAAGTGACTGCGCAAATGACTTCTGGTCATTTCCCTTGTCGATACACCGTCAAGCAAAATATTGCCGCCGTTGACCTCATAGAATCTCATAAGCAGATTGACCAAAGTCGTCTTCCCCGCACCCGTACTGCCTACTATAGCGATCTTCTGACCCGGTCTTGCGCTGAAGCTTACATCGGTCATCAACATTTTTTGCGCGTCGTAACCGAAGCAGATATGCGAGAAGTCAACAGATCCTCGCGCATTATCAATGCTCTTTGGCGTCCGAGGCTCCTCTTCCATTTCCGTCTCGTCAAGCAACTCATATACTCTTTCCATAGACGCGAGCGCCGATTGCAATGAGCTTGTCATATACGAGAGCTCGGTGATGGGGTCGCCCGCCATATTCATATACTGAAAGAACGCCTGAAAAACGCCCGGGGACATAGTCCCCTTCATCAGCATACCACCGCCGAGAATAGCGATCGTTACCATTCCGAAGCGATTGATGAGTCGTGTAGCGGGAGTAACTGCATTCATCATAAAATCCGTTTTTTCGGCGGCTCTGGCAAGGTCCTCCGCAGTTGTGTGCATTTTGTCGGAGCTGATATTCTCATAGTTAAATGCCTTTATGATCATACGTCCGCTGTAAGCTTCCTCAACAAGACCGTTCATTTTGCCGACCGCTTTTTGGCGTTCCACCGCATACTGCAGAGTGCGTTTTGACACGGCATTGGTAATGAATGCGGATATCACAACGAATCCGATAAATATAAGCGTCAGCATAACGCTGAACCTAAGCATCATCACTACCGAGCCGATCACGGTACCGATCGACGTCAACATTCGGATAAGACCCGTTTGCAATACTTCTGAGACCTTATCAAGGTCATTTGTCACACGGCTCATCACCTCACCTGCTTGATGACGATCGAAATAAGACAGCGGAAGCCTGTGAAGCTTCTTCGAAATATCACAACGAAGCTGATAATTCAGCTTTTCCGCAAAGCTTGAGATCAAAAAGTTTTGTAAAATATAAAATAGAGCGCATGCCAGATAAGCGATCAGTAAAATAACTATCTGTTTTCCACCGTATTCCCAGGTAATGGAGAACGACTGACCGAGCTCGCGCAGCTCTTTTATGCGATTCCAAATCGCATCTACGGCTGTCGCGCTGTACAGCGGCGCCAAAATATTAAACACGGTATAAGCCACGACGGAAAGCAAGACGATAAACAAACGAATACGTTGTCTTCCCAGCGATCCGACAAAACGCCTCAGGGTCTTCTTTGCATCCTTGGCGGTTTCAAAATCATCTTCTTCGTAGATTTCCAATTCATCCATTACGTTCACCACCCTTCATTTGAGAATTTACGATATCGCGATATACGGGACAGGAGTCGAGCAATTCTTCGTGCCGTCCCTTACCCACGATCTCACCATCGTTAAGTACTATAATCTGATCGGCGTGCAGAATCGTACTGATACGCTGAGCAATGATCAAAATCGCAGAGTCTTTTACCTCTTCCTTCAGCGCGGCTCGCAGTGCGGCATCGGTCTTGAAGTCAAGCGCCGAGAAGCTGTCGTCAAAGACGTACAGATCCGCTTTTTTTATCAAGGCTCTGGCAATGGATAATCTCTGCCTCTGCCCCCCGGAAAAGTTGGTTCCGCCCTGTGCCACGGGAGAATCAAGTCCCTTCGGAAGATCAAACACAAAGTCGGATTGCGCGGTATGAAGAGCATGACGCATTTCTTCGTCTGTTGCATCCGGGTCACCGTAGCGCAGATTTTCCGCTATCGTGCCCGAAAACAACCAAGCTTTTTGCGGAACGTAAGAAATTAAATTTCTGACATCCCTTTGGCTCAGTTCACGTATATCCTGACCGCGAAGCAATATCCTGCCCTCTGTTACATCGTGATAACGAAGCAACAGCTTGATGATCGTGGATTTACCGCTACCCGTGCCTCCGATGACCGCCGTGGTCTCGCCCTTGCGGCAGGTAAACGAGAAATGAGACAGGGTCTCCTCGTCGGCATCCGCAAAGCGAAATGACACGTCTTCAAACGAAACGATCTCGTCAGATGCAAGTTCCGAAACCTCTTTCGCTCCGTCTGCGATCTCGGGCTCGTGCTCAAGCACGTCGCAAACACGACGTATACAGGTCAGCGCTCTCGGAAGCATTATTATCGTCAACTGTGCCATCATAACATAAAGCAAGATCCATATAGCATACTCCGAAACGGAGGTAATATCACCGATCAGCATATTACCGGCGCCTACGGCATTGCCGCCCAGATATACCACGGCTACGATCAGCAAATTAATTGCCACATTGGCAAGACAATCAAGTCCCGCAAAAAGATAATTGGCTTGAATCGATGAAACTGCGTACTGATCGAATGTCTTATCCATACGCTCGGTCTCGTGACTCTCTTTGTTAAATGCACGTATGACTCTTACACCGGTGATGTTCTCACGGAGAACGACGTTCATACGATCCAAAAAGCGTTGCAATTTGTTGAATATAGGGGTAGCTTTTCGCATAATAAGCAATGCCGCCGCCAAAACAAAAAAGGTTCCGCAAAGGATAAGTATACCCATATTAGTATTGATTTTGAATGCAAACACGATTCCGAGTATACATACCATCGGTACCGGGAGTATCATTTGAACAAAGCTGACAAAAGCTTGCTGGATGATACTTACGTCGTTCAATGTACGAGTGATCATAGAAGCCGTACCGAATTTTTCAAAATCCGTTGCGGAAAACGTAAGGGATTTATCGTAAACGGCTTCTCTCAGATCTCTACCGAGATTGGCGGATAGGCGAGCGCACAGCCAGCTTCCCACCAATGTCAATATACCAGACAGCAGAGCAATACCGAGCATAAGCAGACCGGAACGGATCAGCTGCGTCATCTCTCCGCCATCAACGGCAATGTTGATCATATCGGCAGTGATCGTGGGTATCAATAAGGACCCTGCCACATCTGCCAGAGTAACGATCAAAAGATATATACACTGCTTACGATATGGTTTTAAAAACGGTAATAGAGTTTTCATAATCAGTTTTCGCTTTTTTCTCCTGTGATCTTTTGAATTTCTTCTTCAAAGTAAGCAAGCTGTTTTTTTGAAAGACGCAACAGTTGCTCCTGCTCTTCCTCCGTCATACGGCTCAAAGAGCGTTCCTCCGCTTGCATCAAGGGGAGTATCCGCTCCTTGCAAAAGCGCTTGCCTTCCTCGGTCAGCAATACAGCCTTACTGTTTCTCGCCACGGGAAGCTGACGCAGCTCGACCAAGCCTCTTTGCACCAGAGTACCGACCGTGTAGTTTATGGTCTGCTTGGGGTAAAACCAAGTCGATACGAGATCGTTTTGAGTCACGATCCGCTCTGTATCTTCGTAGAGCCCGTACAAAATCCAGACCGCCGGATCGGATAGACCAAAGAATACACCGTAGCGATGATACAGATCATCCTCCCGCTTGTATAGCTGAGTAAATTCCGAATTAATACTTCTCACCTTTTCGTCCATACGTTACTCACTCCTTTCAAAGTCTCAAATCGGACTTTTATATTATAAGTCCGATTTGGGATTTTGTCAATAGCATAAGGCTCTTCATTTGTAACTTTTTTGCGAAGTCTATCAATCATTCTCTTAACACTGAATATTGCAAAGCCTTGATCTCCTCGCAAGAATAAATAAATCTTAATATTTAATATCGAGAATCAAAAATATGTAAAATATACTTGACAATTTATACAAACAGTGCTATAATACAAATGTCATATATAATTGACAGGAGAGTCTGCCATGATAAATAAAAAAATGAGGCAAGCACGTACCGACAAGGGACTATCCCAAGCCGAGCTTGCCAAGATCATCGGAGTATCGAGACAAACGATAAATATGATAGAAAACGGAGATTACAATCCGACTATCGCGCTGTGCATCAAGCTGTGTCGAGCACTCGATAAGACCTTAGATGAAATTTTTGGGGAGGAATAACTATGTTTAATGACGAAAGGATCAACACCGAGAGTGGAAAGATATACCGTCTCGGAATTCTGCTTGCCACACTGTTTGTGCTCGCATACGGAGGTCTGCGCTGTGCGTATCTGAGTCTTATAGGTGAGCTGCATATCAAGTATCTGTTTGCGGAAGCCTTCACCGTGATAAGCGGTACCGCTATACTTTTGATCGGAGAGATACGACGGCTCGTACTGCGAGGAGAAAAAAGTGATGAGCGCGTCGGGTATGAAGCCAATTCGTACTATTTGACGGCGGGAAAGGTCTTCATCGCTTTAGCACTCGGAGGCTATGCGTTGAGTATTCCATTCTCAATACACAGGCTATTTAACGATGTACCGACAAACTATATTATTCTTGTGCTTGAGTTGCTCGGACTTATTTATTTTTCTTATACGTTCAAGCGTCGCGGAATAAGCTTTAACTACACCTTTATCGACGAGTCAAAGGGACGCTACAATCTCAAGATCTTCGCCAACATCGGCAAGCTTGCGCTCATTCTTGCACTTCCCTTTTCGCTCGCGATCGTGCTCGAATTCTTAATATTCGGTTCTTTCGGCGGAACTATAGCGATACTTATCGCATACGCTTACTCCGTCATCGGGATAGGCTTTGAATATCTTCTGCTCTCTTGGATCGAAAAGTTTGATTATGACGATACCTCGGACAGAGGTTTGACGCTCGGCAGCAGAGTCGTTTATGCCATTTCCTTGGCAGTCCTCATTGCAAATTCGATCACATACATATTATACGCCTATGTCTACACCAAGGGTGCCAACGGATGGACCGGGCTCTCGTCATACGGAGATATCGTTGCGTCTTTTTCAACGGTTTTGTCTTATTTTGAATATGCGATCGGGGCACTTACCGTTATGCTTATTTCGTATGTTGCGTCAAAACTAAGGAAAAGCAAGGCGGTACGACTTGCGGTACTCGGCAGTACTCTGTCGATCGGGATCAATTTGGCTTTCAAGGCGCTCCGCGCACCTCTGAATCTGTATCTCATTGAGCTGATCAACGATACGCAGAAGCTTTACGAGATACTCGAAATGATGAATAAGATTACATATGCTCTTCAGGCGGCAAACGCAGTGTTTATACTGATAATGATTATCGGGCTCGTGCGCGACGTCGGTGTCAGCAAAAAGCTTATGCTTGTTCCCGTGGCTTTTGCCGTAACGGGCGCGGCGACGATCTATCTCAATACGCAAAACCTTATCATAGCAAAAAACAGTATCGAATGTATATGCAAGCTCTTTGCGCTGATCTTATCCTTTGTTATACTCATAAAGTTCAAATCTTCATATGATGATGCGGAGCCGACGTGCTGAACACGCTCCCCTTTTGAAATTTAAATGCTTCCGAAAGCTTTTAAAAATTCGGTATTGCAATATCCTCTAAAATATGGTATGATAATACCGGTTTTTAAAACGCACAAGAAACGGAGATCTTTATGTTAAACCTCAATATAAGCAAAAAAATAAAAGTTATAGATACATACGACACGGTCGTCTGCGGCGGAGGTCCTGCGGGATGGGTAGCCGCAGTCTCGGCAGCTCGCAGCGGTCAAAAAACAGCTCTTATCGAGCGTTACGGATTTCTCGGCGGAACCGCATCGGGCGGACTCGTTTTTCCCATCAGCGGCTTTTTCTTCAAGGGTCAGCAGGTAGTCGGAGGCATCGCGTGGGAATTTGTTAAGGAACTTGAAAAGCTCGGTGCGGCAAAGGTCGAATATCCGAAGGGAAACGTTTCCGTCCACCCGGAATACTACAAGCTCGTAGCGGAAAAGTTTGTACTCGAGAGCGGCGTGCATCTCTACACCAATTCTTACATTTCCGACTGCGTGGTTGAGGACGGAAAAATAACTCACGTAATTTTCGAGAGCAAGAACGGTACCGAAGCACTTGCGGCAAAATGCTTTATAGATGCTACGGGAGATGCTGATCTTGCGTATATGGCGGGTGCGCCTATGCTCGAAAAGACGACCTCGCTTCAGCCCGTGTCCCTGTGCTTTACACTTGCAAACGTAAACACGGATACCGACCTGCTGAGGGATTACATACATCACGACGGCGGAGCAAAAAAATCGTCGTGTGCCAAAGAAGTCAGAAATTTTCTTTTGGAGCAAGCAGAGCTTGCAAACATTCCGCAATTCGGCGGTCCTTGGTTCAATGCGCTCGTCAAGGGAGGCAGCCTCGCGGTAAACATCACGCGCGCCGAGGTCGATGCCACCGACAGAGAAGCCTTTACCAAAGCCGAATATCAGTTGAGACTTGATATGTTCGTGCTCGTTGAAGCACTCAGAAATCGATTTGATGAATTTAAAAACTGCGAGATCGTCACCTCGGGCGTCAATGCGGGAATAAGAGAAACTCGTAATATCAAGGGCGTATACACTATGAACCTTAACGATTTCGCTTGCGGCAGGACATTTGAGTGTCCCGTAGCACACTGCGCACATCCTATGGACATTCACGCCGCAAAGGGTGCGGGACAGAGCCTGACGTCGATCAATACGAGCTGCTACGTTCCGTATGAATCGACCGTCACCGAAGAAATAGAAAACCTTGTAATCGCCGGCAGATGTATCTCTGCCGAAAAAGAGCCGTTTGCCTCGGTGCGCGTTCAGGCGACCGTTATGAGCATCGGAGAATGCGCCGGACTCATCTCAAAACTTCACTGTGATACAGGTATTGCCGTTTCAAAGCTTCCGAAGAATGTGCTCAAAAAGCTTATAGACGAACGCGGCTGTGTACTTTAATATCTAACCGAATAAGATAAAACCGTGTAAAGGCTTCCAAAAACTTTTACACGGTTATTCTTTTATGCGCATATATTGAATATTATACTGTACTCAAAGCTTGAGGACAAGCATATAATGTAGCGAAGGACGATGTTTACCGTTTATTTACATATTGTTGCTTAAATATACGAAACTTTTCGACAAAAAATCCGTCTATATAGGTGAGGAAAAGAAAAGGGACTCAATAGATTTGAGATCGGGCAGCAAGCGCGGCTCAACCCGATCTCGCCTATTGGGGGGTATGTTTTTCCTTGGAAGTTTGAATACGTATCGCACACCTTGGAAATAATAGCAATTAATCAAACTATATATAAAAATTCAGGGAGGTATGAGATCTATGTCCGAACGCTTTAAAACAAAATTTCGAACCGGTAAGATAGTAAAAGGCTTGATAATAGTATGTGTTATAGCTTCCCTGATGGGACTTATCGGACTTGGAAAAGCTCTGTATCTTAAAAGCATAAGACCCGAGGCGGCAAAAGATGCCGCGTATAAATACCTCATCTCCAACGATCGCATTAAAGAGAAGCACGGGGACAACTTCTCGGTGGATTTTCTGAGCGTATCGGTCAATAGCGGCAACAAAAAAACCAAAAGCAAAGTCACCGTGATATGTAGGATCAATCAGTCCGAATATGCAATTGACCTCGTAGACAGCAATAATGCCTGGACGGTAGAGAATATGAGCGATAGTGCAATAGCCGTATCAAACGTCAAATAATTGCCACGCTTCCGCGGTGTTATGCCCTCTCAGATTTTATTACCGTGACGTCAAAACAAGATGCCATCGAAGATGCTGAAAATCGGGGTATCAAATATTAAACTTCAAATTTCAATAGTAAAACAAGCGACTGCTCTATACTTTTTCCGTAAAGAGCAGCCGCGTTTTTTTATTCTGTTTTTAAGAGCAACGTGCTGTCAACCGTTCAATCTGAACAGCCAATCTCCGCAAAGCTCATCTAAAGTTGCAAATTTATACCCTTCGGATTGCAGGTATTCGATTATCCACGGGAGCGCCTCAGCAGTATTCTTGTCGGAATCGTGCATCAGCATAATTTTCGGAACTGTCGGATCCTTTTCGCGATATTTCAGCGTCGTCACGGTAGACTGCTTCAGGTATTCGACCACGGACATATCCTCGGGCTTTTCCACAAGATATTTATCGTTATTCGCCATCGACCAATCGTAACACATATATCCGTTATCAACAAGGCAGTTATAGAATGCCGAGAAATCTTTCTTTGGCAAATATGAAGTATTGGAGCCACCCGGAAATCTGAACAGAACACGTTCGGGAACATAGCCGAGTGCCTTTTCTATCTTCCCTTCCCAATCCTTGATATCGGCAAGAAGCTCGCTCGGAGATCGATATATCTTATTAAAGTCGTGTGTGTCCGTATGGCAAGCTATAAGATGCCCCGCTTCGGCAACAGCGCGCACTCGCTCAGGATAATATCCGACGAACTGACCGACCGTAAAAAAAGTAGCCTTAACATCATATTTTTTGAGAGTTGCCAATATTTCATCTGTGTATTTGCTCGGTCCGTCATCGAATGTCAGATACACGGTCTTTTCATCAATCGCCTTAACGTTTTCCGTTTGCGGAGCCCTACCGAGACTTATCTGCACCTCTACCGTCGATCCGGGCGATATGAAAATCTCACTCTCCTGCTTTGTGCCGTTGACAAAAGCGCAAATTACGGTATCCTTGGAAATCGCGGAATATGCGTAACTTATAGCGTATTTGATCCCGAGCTCGTCGAGCATAATTCTCGCATCGGCAACGCTCATTCCGTCAAGCAAAGAAAGGCTTATCTTCGGCTCGGATGTATCGGAATCGTTATCGATCACTCCTGATACATCGGATACGATGTTGCCGATTCCGGTATCGGTGTCCGTCTCCATTACATTATCCTCGCCATCACAGCCGTTACAAAGCAAAACAAGGACGAATAACAAGCCGCACACAAGCATTCTGAAAAATATTTTATATTTGAATTTTTTATTGATTACCATAGTTTTTAAACGTCCCTTTCGGAGCTTTTATTACGGTAGATATTATATGATATTTGGTACCGCTTCATCTACGCTAAAAAGATTAAAATTGTCCGTATATTTGTGAATTTTTCAAAAAATGACTTTTTACAATTTTAAAATTGCAAAAATCTTTATTATTCCACTTGCCAAAATCCAAGTTCCGTGGTATACTGTTTGATATCGATACATTTTTAAATTTTTATTTTTTAATTAAAAGAGCAACACGATTTTATACACATTCGAAAAAAGGAACAATACTTATGTACAAAATAGTAACCAAGAAAATATTGAATCCAACAGTCACTGCTATGGACATAGAAGCCCCCGCAGTTGCGGCAAAAGCGGAACCGGGGCAATTTATAATACTTCGCGTTGATGCCGACGGCGAACGTATTCCTCTTACCGTAGCAGGATATGACAGAGAAAAAGGAACGGTAAAAATAATATTCCAGATAGTCGGAGCAACCACTCAAAAGCTCGGGCAAAAGAATGTCGGCGAATACATAGAGGACTTCGTGGGACCGCTTGGCAAAAAAACCGAGACCGACGGGCTTAAGAGAGTCTGCATAGTCGGCGGCGGTGTCGGATGTGCAATAGCGCTTCCCGTTGCCCAAAAGCTCCACGCACTCGGATGCGAGGTACATTCGATCGTCGGTTTCCGCAACCGCGATCTTGTAATCCTTGAAGATGAGTTCAAAGAAGCGTCAAGCTCGCTTACGGTTATGACAGACGACGGTTCTTACGGAGATCAAGGTGTGGTCACAGCACCGCTTAAAAAAATGCTTGAAGGCGGTATGAGCTTTGATGAAATAATAGCGATAGGTCCGCTTGTAATGATGAAATTCGTAGTAGCTACCGCAAGACCGTACGGAGTCAAGACCGTAGTATCTATGAATCCGATTATGATAGACGGTACGGGAATGTGCGGCGGATGCAGACTTACGGTCGGCGGCAAGGTGCGCTTTGCCTGTGTTGACGGACCTGAGTTTGACGGTTATGAGGTCGATTTCGACGAGGCTATGCGCCGCGGAGCGATGTACCGTGACTTTGAGCGTCACGCGTACGAAGAAAGCTGTAATCTTATGAAAAAAGGGGAGGTCAGATAAAATGGCAACGGCAAATATGAATCCGAATAAAAATCCTATGCCCTCTCAAGAGCCATCTGTAAGAGCACGAAACTTTGATGAAGTCGCTCTCGGATACGATCGCGACACGGCGGTAGATGAGGCTATGCGTTGCCTCAACTGCAAAAATATGCCCTGTGTCTCGGGATGTCCCGTAAAGATACATATACCCGAATTTATTCAAAAAATACGCGAATGTGACTTTGAGGGCGCATATCAAGTGATCTCCAAGTCCTCTTCCCTCCCTGCGGTCTGCGGAAGGGTCTGTCCGCAGGAGAGTCAATGCGAATCAAAATGTGTCCGAGGCATCAAAGGCGAGCCCGTCGGAATAGGCAGGCTTGAACGCTTCGTTGCGGATTGGCACAACGAACACACGAACGATGCACCGACACCACCGAAAAGCAACGGTCACAGAGTAGCCGTAGTAGGCTCAGGTCCCTCGGGGCTTACCTGCGCGGGAGACTTAGCTAAAAAAGGATACAGCGTAACCGTATTTGAAGCGCTTCACCTTGCCGGAGGAGTGCTCGTGTACGGCATACCGGAATTCAGACTTCCTAAGTCGATCGTGGCAAAAGAAGTAGATACTTTGAAAGCGTTGGGCGTTGAAATAAAGACTAACACTGTCATCGGAAAGACGTTTACCGTTGATGAGTTGTTTGAGATGGGATACGAGGCGGTATTCATAGGATCCGGTGCGGGTCTTCCGAGATTTATGGGCATACCCGGAGAATCTCTCAACGGCGTTTATTCCGCAAACGAATTTCTTACAAGAAACAATCTTATGAAAGCATACAAGGACGGCTCGACGACCCCGATACTTAAGGCAAAAAATGTTGCGGTAGTAGGCGGTGGAAACGTTGCTATGGATGCGGCAAGAACGGCACTGCGCCTCGGCGCGGAGCACGTCTACATAGTCTACCGTCGTTCGCTCAACGAGCTTCCCGCGCGCCACGAGGAGGTCGAGCACGCAATGGAAGAAGGCATCGAATTCAAGCTCCTTTGCAATCCCGTAAAAATTCACGGATACGATAACCCGGACGATAAGCGCGATCCCAAAAACGGCTCTGTTGTAGGTATCGAATGTATAAAAATGGAGCTCGGAGAGCCCGATGCAAGCGGCAGACGCAGTCCCGTCGAGATCCCGGGAAGTGAGTTCACGCTTGATGTCGATTGCGTAATAATCTCGATAGGCACATCTCCCAATCCCTTGATCAAGTCTACGACGGACGGGCTTGAGGTCAACCGTCGTGGCGGAATAGTCGTAAATGAGGAAACAGGACTTACCTCTAAGGCGGGGGTATACGCAGGCGGCGATGCAGTAACGGGCGCGGCTACCGTAATACTCGCTATGGGTGCGGGTAAGACCGCGGCGGCGGCTATCGATGAATATCTTTGCGGTAAATCCGAGAATTGAGTCCACCGAAAGCTAAAAATCACAGAAAATCGCAAAAAGCGGGCAAGGCATATGTTTTGTCTGCTTTTTGGCGTCATCCAATAAAAGATCGCAGTATATTGCCATATTAAAATTTCTCGACGCAAAAAAGCTGCCGCAGTCACACGGCAGCTTTTGATTGACGGAATTAATCAATAATTTCCCTCTATCATTTCAAAATATTCTTTGTAGTTAAGGTTTTTCTCTATGGTGATGTAGTCCATAGTGTTAAATGTCTTTTCCGCCACATCGACCTTTGCCCATTCCGAATCGTTTCCGTAGTAAGCGACAATTACGAGAGAATAACAATTTGTGAAAGCCTTTCCGTCAATTCGTTTGACAGACTTCGGAATGAATACGGTATTTCCCTCATAATTTTTGTAGGCATTTTCTCCTATCTCCGATAGCTTTGAATCGGGACCGAATATTGCAAGCACGGATGAATGTGCAAAGCACTCTTCCCCAATACTTTCCAAACTGTCGGGAAGCGCAAAAATGTAAGCTTCGTAATTTGCAAATGCTCTTGCACTTAACGTCCTGAGCTTACTGTCCTCCGAAAATCTTACAAGCACCGATGTTTCCGAAAAAGCATACTCTCCTATATAGTTCACATTGCTCGGAATAAAGAGCTCTTCGGCTTCGTAATTTGAAAAGCTATAAGCCTCTATCCTTTCAAGCCTGCTATCGTTCTGCCACTGAAGGGTCACACGGGATCTGCTGAAGGCGTTCGATCCGATGGATGTTACGGACGACGGAATGATAACGGTTTCTCCCTTGTACCCCGCAAACGCGTATTCATCTATTCTTTTCAACGCACAATTCACGCTCGCATCGGAAAAGATTATCGCCCCGCTACAACTGCTGAACGCGTTCCTGCCGATCCTTTCAAGGCTTGACGGCAAGATTATATTCAAAATGCTCCTGCAATTCGCGAAAGCATAATCGGATATTGAAACGGTACCTTCTTTCACGGTCACGCTTACCTTTTCATCCGCGCTCCCCTTGTATCCGAACACCGAATTTCCTACGTATATCACGCCGTCTCCGAGCGTGTCGTACCATTCGGTTCCCATAAAAGCATCTTCTCCTATATTACTCGGAGTACCTTTGAACTCTATATCCGCAAGCGAGGAGCAGTTTGCAAATGCGCGCTCTCCGATAGAGTCAAGCTTTTCCGGCAGGGTCACTTTGGTAATACCCGTGCAGGAGTAAAAAGCCAAATCACCGACCGCCAGGATCCCCGACGGCAAAGTAAGCGCGCTCAATGCGGTACATTCGTAGGCAAGATACGATCCTATAACTCTTACCCCATCCTCAAAAATCATTTCGGTAAGCATATCACAGCCATTAAACACCGGCTGATCCGTCGAGCCGTATGAATCGCATTCAACAGAGGCGATCTCTACCGATCTAAGCGACGTACAGTAAGCAAAGGCTCCGTTACCAACGGTCAAAAGAGACTCGCCGAGCCTGACAGTCTCAAGACCCGTACACTGTGAAAACGCGCTGTCTCCAACAAAACATACATTGTAAGGAAGCGATAGTGACTTAAGGCTTGTACACCCGGAAAAAGCAAAGCGATCAATGGCTTGCAAAGAATTTTCTTTTCCGCCTTCAAACGTGACACTTTCGATCGCCAAACATCCTCGGAATGCCGACGCGCCGATGCCTTCCACTGCCTTGGGGATAACTATCATTTTTAGCCTTGAACATCCGAAAAACGCAAGTTCCTTTATCTCGGTAACGGTTTCCGGGATCGTGATCTGCTCAGTCAGTGACGCGGCACTGAAGGCAAGCTTTCCGATCTTTGTAACCGATTTTTCCCCGACTTTCGAGGGAACAGTCACGATCTTTTCGGAGCCTGTATATTTTTTGAGTGACAGTACCCCGTCTTCGGTCTCTTCAAATACAAAATTTCCGTATTTGATCTCCGGATAGCTTACGGGATCGTTGTCACCCGTGTCTGTCTCTTCCTTCTCGGCTTTAATATCCTTGACAAAATCGGACACTTCAAGGGATATCCAAAACATAGCCGCCGCGATGATCAGAAGCGACACTATCTTTTTTAACATATCTTATTTTCCTCCGATAACGGCATAGAGCATATGATGATCACTGTGCCCCGTCTCTACCATAGTTGCATCGGTATATGAGAGCTTGTCGGAGATCACTATGTTGTCTATCGCGCGCTTATGTGCGGGAAAGGTCGGAAAATACGTCTCCGAATTGTTTACAAGCTTTTTGCCTTCAATAGCATCAAACTCGGAAAAATCGTCCGTATTAAAGTCACCTGTAAGAATAAAACCGTCAAGTCCCTTGATAAACTCACCTATCTGCGCAAACTGTATCCTTCTTTGATCATCCGACATATGCTCGATATGAGTATTGATAAAATTAAGACTCTCGCCGTCAACGTCAATTTTGGCATATCCGAAGGCTCTCGGCTCGTAGCAAGATGACTCAAGTGCCTGCGTATGTGCCTCAATTATCGGAAACCTGCTCAGTATCGCCGTACCATACTCTCCGCCATTGTAATCCATAGACTTGGCAAAATAACTGTATTTGTAAGGTGTTCCCTCGCATATCAAGGCGAGAGAGTCCGCGCCCGCAACTCTTTTAGTACCTATATCCATTTCCTGAATACCGACTATATCCGCTTTCACCGACAAAAGGTCCTTAGCCAGCACGGAAAAATCAAGTCCCGCATCCGCACCATGCCTTATGTTATATGTAGCTATTATCAAATTTTTCATAATATCTTCCTCGTATTTTTTGGCTCAATTCCGTAATTTATTTTATCATACACGATATGATTTGTCAACACTCGGAAAGCTTTTTGAGCAAAGCCTCCACGTTTTCCTCGCAACTTTCGATTTGATCAGAATAATTGCATATCACGTCCACGATCTCCCCCTCGGAAAGTCCGTGCCGCTTACTCAGCCCTGCGTATGCCAACGCAAGCCCGATAAATCTTACCGAAAGAACGGCAAATCTTACGTATGCTGACGGGTCGTGATCGCCGTCAAAGGCTCTTATGTAATATCTGTAAAGATAATATACAGTAAGATTTTCAAACATCTTCACATATTCACCGAGATCCGTCCCCTTTATTTCTTCAAAGTGCTCTGTAAGAGCGTCTATAAGCGGTATCCAAGTTCCGTCAAGCGGCTCAAGCATCCTCATATATTCGAGCATATCCGTTGTGCTCACAAAGCAAGCATCGTCATCGGAAATACCGTACTCGCGGCAGATCATCCGTATCCTTTCGTAAAACGGCAAGCTCGGATCCGTAACCGTTTTTATCGCGTTGTCTCTGCGTTCCGCAAGCGCAAGACAGAGCCGCACCTCGTCATCCGTATAATCATCATACTCGCCGTCGTAGCAGGGCAACTCTTGCTCTATGATACCGGACGGCTCTTTTTCATTTATTATTAGCTTGCATACCGCCTCGCAATAGAGCCCGAGCCCCGCCTCCTCACGATACGGAAGAAAGTTATAAAATCGCGGATGCTCGCGGCAAATATCGCACAGCGCGTCATCGCCTCTCTCAAGTATGATACGACACAGCCCTCTATCGTCAAGAAACGGGCATCTCCCATCAGCGCACAGCTTAAAGCTTGCCTCTCCGTCGATATACTGTATATTTTCTCTCAACTCCCTGCCGAAACTGCCTCGCATTCGCCTGTAACGTGCGGCACTTTCACTGTCAATATCTATCTCCCACCCCGGTGCGCAACAAGAATGTCTGCATTTATCCGCGGCACAGACAAATTTATCAAAATAAGTGGGTCTTGCCGATATCTTTGTATTCATACGATAACAGTCCTTTTCGATTAATTTCGATATTCTACATTTTATCATATCCTCGAGCATTTTGCAATACAAAAGAAAGAATATTCTTCCCGTCAGAGCAAATAATCCGCTCTGCGATATTGACAATCCGAAGGTAATATTGTATAATTTATATGCTGAAAGTAACTGTCCGCGATCGTCGTCATATCGCATCGAGGCGACGATCAGAAATAATATTGAGAAACGGAGATCATACATATGAGACTCGGAACATCCACAAACCTTTTCGCACAACATAGACTTAATTCAGAAAAGCCCCCATATATCGAGCAACTGAGGTTTTGCCGTGAAGCGGGATTCAAGGTACTTGACCTCGGACTCGGTACGACAACCAAAAAGCCCAAAAAGCAAGAGGATCTCAAGGCACCGGATTGGGAGTCGCGAATAGACGCACTTGCAAACGAGGCAGCAAAGCTCGGCGTTGATTTTACACAGGCGCATTCGCCCATATGCGGAGACTTTTTTATCAAAGGGGCGCAACCCGACGCCGAATTTACCGAATTTTATAATGAAATGATGAGACGTTCCATTATCGCCTGCGAGAAACTCGGCATAAAATGGATGACAGTGCATCCGCTTGCCGACAACGTACACACGGAATTTGAGCTTGATGTGATAAAGAACACCAATGTTGAGTTCTTCTCTCCCTGGGTAGAGCTGGCAAAGAAGCACCATGTCGGCATATCGTTTGAAAATATGCCCGAAAAGGCAGGCAGTATACAGGTTCGTCGTTATTGTTCAAGCACCGACGAGCTCATCGATCTCGTAGACACCTTCAATGATCCCTCCGTGGGCATCACGTGGGACTTCGGTCATGCAAGAATGATGTACAACGATCAGCCTCGCCAGCTCAGAAAGATCGGAAAGCGACTCAAGGCCACGCACGTTCAAGATACAAACACAACCAGAGATGCCCACCTCATTCCGTTCGTCGGCGGAAGTGTCGCATGGGAGGATATTATGCCTTGTCTTAAGGAGATAGAATATGAGGGCGACTTTATGTACGAGTGCCATCAGTTTATGAATCAGATCCCGGATGCCCTCCGTCTATCTGCCGCAAAACTCGCATATGATTTCGGTATGTACTGTATGGAACTCTACAATAAAGCATAATTCAAAGCGTATATGTACATCATTTCTGTCGGGGATGTTGCGAATGCGACAGCCCCGACAAAATTTTTAAAAAAGCTTTATCTTGATCAAGCAGAAAGGAGCTTCACTTGATACTCATAATAGCGGAAAAGCCAAGTCTTGCTCGAAACATCGTTGCGGGAATCGGAAACCTGCGAAAATGCAACGGATATTACGAAGGACTCGGCTATATTGTGACGTGGGCGTTCGGTCATCTGTTTACGCTGTACGACATAAATGACTATACGGGAAGCGCTCCCGGTGCGCATTGGAATATGCAAGAGCTCCCCTGCTTTCCAACAGAGTTCAAATTCAAGTTAAAAGTCGGTGCGGACAAAAAGCCCGATGCGGGAGTTACACGCCAATTCGGTGTCATAAAAGCTCTTTGTCTGCGCGATGACGTTGATACTATCGTAAACGCGGGAGACTCCGACCGCGAGGGCGAGATAATCGTCAGACTGTGCGTTATGAATTCGGGCGTCGAGGGAAAAGCCTTCAAAAGGCTTTGGCTCCCGGACCAAACACCGGAGACCGTCGCCAAGGCACTCGTCGAAATGAAATCCGAGGATGAATACGATCATCTTGCCAACGAAGGATTTGCAAGGACGTACATCGATTGGCTGTACGGAGTTAATCTGACGCGCTATGCAACGCTCAAATGCGGCACTCTTTTGAGAGTAGGAAGGGTCATAGTCCCCATCGTACGTGCCATATACGACAGAGATATGGCTATAAAAAATTTTGTCCCCGACATCTACTACGCCGCTGTCTCCAAAAAGGAGACCAAGGGTGCGGAGATCGAGCTGGTCAGCAAAGAAAAATTTGATAAGAACGCTTTGCGCAAGGCTCAAGCCTTGTGTGACAAATACAATGCCTCACGCGCGGTAGTTATAAGCAAAAAGCGAAGGAAAGATGTCATCAATCCCCCAAAGCTTTTTTCACTTTCAAAGCTTCAAAGTCTTCTCGGAAAGAAATATAAGATGTCCATGGCTGACAGTCTTGCCATAGTACAAAAACTTTACGAAGAAGGTTATCTTACATATCCGAGAACCAACTCGGAATATCTCGCCACGAACGAAAAGGACAAGATCAAAAAGATACTTGCAAATGTCTCAAAGCTCGGCTATCCAGTGACTTTTAAAGACAAAAAAAACATCTTCGACGACTCCAAGATAGAGAGCCACTCCGCACTGACGCCAACGTATAAAATACCGTCCAAAGGCGCGCTGTCTCAAAACGAGCTTATCGTTTATCAAACGGTATTCAGACGCTTCGTATCGGTATTTTGCTCAGAAGATTGCCTTGCGGAAAAGACCGAGATAGTTATAGACGTGGGCGGATATGAGCAGTTCACCATAAAAGGAACCGTTATATTGCAGCAGGGATTTTTGAGATTCGACGACACCGAACGTCGCGACAAAATACTGCCGCCGCTTGAAAAGGGTGACGAGGTAAATATAGATTTCAAGCCGGTCGAAAAACAAACTTCCCCACCCCGTCATTACACGATAGAAACCTTGAACAATTATCTGAAAAATCCGTTTCGAGAGGACAAGGCTCGACTTGCGGAGGCAACTGAAGATCCGCAAAATGCCGAAAGTGACTCCGATGTCGAGGACTATCGGGCGATCTTTGAGGGACTTGAACTCGGCACCGAGGCGACACGAACGGGAATAATCGACAATGCAAGAAAATCGGGATACATCGACTTAAAAAAAGACGTCTACACGATACTTCCGGGCGGCATATACCTTATAGAATCCTTGATGCAGATGCAGATATCGATGGATAAATACAAAACCAGCGAGCTCGGACAAGCTCTGAAAAAGGTATTCCACGGTCAGATGAGCGTCGCCGAGAGCGTCAGCCTTGCAGAAAAGGAGATCGGAGAGGTCTTTCAAAAGCGCGAGATGCCGATAGAGCTCGATACAGACACAGGGCTGTATGGAGACGAGGTGGGCGTATGCCCCGTCTGCGGAAACAAAGTCGTCAAAGGAAAATACGGCTACGGATGCCTTGGCTACAAAGAAGGCTGCAAATTTCGCATAAACTCATATATCTGCAAAAGACCGATATCCATCTCGAATGCACGACGTCTGCTTTCGGAAGGCTCCACCGCACAGATCGAAGGATTTATTTCAAAAAACGGCAAACCCTTCAAAGCCAAACTGCGACTTGATAACGAAAATAAGGTGATTTTTGATTTTTCAAGCTGAATATTCACAGATCTTCGTACACGATCGTACGAAGATCTTTTTTGTATGTGAATAATAAATAAAATACAAAACGATCGAGTGATTTTTTTGTCGAATAAATATGCTTTTTGGGGTTGACTTATTTTTCGATAAATGTTAAGATAATACAACTCGAAAGGCAGTAAAACCTTTTGAGAATTCAAGAAAAAACCAAAAAGCAAACCTCAACAAATTACAGGACAACCAAACCGACATCCCGAACGCACGATCCCCAACGGCACGGGATAAAACTTTAAGGGGAGAAAGGAAGCATTTTCACTGTCTTCCGAATTCGTAATTCATTTGTAATCAGACTCGGCAAGGTCGGTGGGAATGAAGATATTTTTATGGAAACTTTTTTGTTAAACAAACAGCTTCCGAAAGAGCAATTGTCGGCTCTTGATTCGTTCGTTGATAAGGACGCTCCGGTATTATTTGCCATTGTGAGCTCCATAACGGGCAACTCCGAGTACTCGGATACCACTCTTGCAGCAACCCGTGAGTACCTGTTTGTCTTTGACAATCAGAACCTCTCCGCAGGAGAACGCATCTATTTCAAGGACATTGAAGAAGTATTCAACAAGCGTATGTACGGAAACGGTACTATGCGTGCAAAAATGAAGGACGGATCTAAAAAAGATCTGTTCAGATTTACTTTTGCCGTTGCGGGACTTTGCGACGCGGCGGTATTCTTCGTCAACTCCCTCATAAACGGGACCGCGCTTGACGAGGTAATGGACAGTATGACGGCAACATACGAAAAGCAGCTGTCGATATGTCCGAAATGCGGACGCACTCTTTCCGCTCCGGGCGTAAAATGTATTAATTGTGAAAGCAAAAAACGTATTGTCAGCAAGCTCTTCACTTATATGAAGCCCGAAATGCACATAATAATCCTTTCGGTCTTTATTTCTGTCATAACCACAACGCTTGCGCTCGTTCCACCGTTTTTGACAGGAAAGCTTGTAGATAGTATTCTCCCCGAGAAAAAGCTTAGTATGCTTTATATCGTTTCGATAGGACTTGTCGCGGTTTATGTACTCAGATTCGGACTCGGAGCGGTTCGCGGTCATCTTTTGCGTGTAAGCGGTGACAAGATCATACGTACCCTCAAGGAAGATGTATACGAAAAAGCTCAATATCTCCCTATGCGTTTTTATGACAAGACCTCGACGGGTGCCATAATCAACCGAATAAACGGAGATACGTCCACGATACAGTCATTTATGCTTCGTATTACCCAAGAAGTAATAGTACAGTTTTTCAAAATGATAGGCATTATCGTTATAATGCTCGTACTTAACCCGAAGCTTACGCTGTTCTCGCTATGCCCCGTTCCGATCGTTGTTATAGGAGCGAGAATATTCGGTAAAAAGATCGCACCGTTTTACAGAAGAATATGGAGAAGATCCTCGGGCATTTCCTCTGTGCTGACCGATACCCTTCCGGGAATAAGAGTAATAAAATCATTTACCAATGAGCAAAATTCGACCGAGGTGTTCAAGGGTGCCGTTGACGATTGGTACAGAACCGACGTAAGTGCAAGTAAGATGCTCAATATATTCCCTGCCGTCGTAAACTGTCTTATCAACTGTGGTACCGTAATAATTTGGTGCTATGGCGGCGGGCTCGTTATAGGCGGATCATCGGCTCTGACAGTAGGATTTCTCGTATCCTTCATATCGTACGCATCTATGTTTTATGAACCGGTCAACTTCTTTGCGAACCTCAACGATTCATATCAAAGCGCGCTTGCCGCAACCGAACGTGTTATGGACATTCTCGACGCAGAACCCGAGCACGACTTCGGCAAAGGAAACGAACTTCCCGATATCAAGGGTAAAATAGAATTCAAAAACGTAAGCTTTTCATTCGATCGCACGAAAAAGGTTCTCAAAAATATCAATCTTACCATTGAACCCGGCGATATCGTCGGAATCGTCGGAACGACCGGCTCGGGCAAATCCACACTCATCAATCTTCTGCTTCGCTATTACGATCACTACGAAGGAACAATTCTCGTTGACGGTGTTGACATAAAGAAGATAGATATGCAATACTTCCGTTCCAAGATAGGATATGTGCAACAGGAACCTCTTATGTTCCACGACACGATATTCAACAATATCGCATACGGTGCCGATTACACGGTCGAGGAAGTAATGCACGCCGCAGACGTGGCAAACGCACACAAATTCATAATACGTCAGCCCGATGCGTACGATTCCGTACTTGGTGAACGCGGTGTCGGACTTTCCGGTGGAGAGCGTCAGCGTATTTCGATCGCACGTGCCGTGCTGAAAAATCCGAGTATGCTGGTCTTTGACGAAGCGACAGCATCCGTAGACTCCGAGACAGAGCATTTGATCCAGGAAGCGATCGAACGTTTGATAAGTGGCAGAACAACGATAATGATAGCGCACCGACTCTCAACTCTCAGCAAAGCTAACAAGATAGTCGTCGTAGACAACGGCGAAATAATCGAATGCGGCACTCCCGAGGAGCTTTTGGCTATGAAAGGCAAATACTACAAGCTCGTAGAAATACAATCAATGTCTGACAAAGTGCGCAAGAGCAAAGAGCAAGAACACTTTGACTGATCGGAGGTATATTACTATGGCAAGGATAATGTTAAATAAAGACAATTGCAAAATAGAGCGCACGGATATGTACCTTGTTGATGTTATTATGACAGACGGCAATGTACTGAAAGATCTTGAGCCTCGTCGCCTCTTCCCTCTCTCCGATCTTGAACATTACATAACACTTCTTGATGATTCGGAACACGAGGTTGCTTTTATCACAAATTTGAGCGATCTTGACGAAGACTCACGTCAGGCACTGTGCGGATGCTTTACCGACTATTATATGATACCTAAGATCGTAGAGGTACTTCAAATATACGACAAATTCGGATCTCTGAAGTTCAAAGTGCGAACCGAAAGAGGCGTAGTCGAATTTCGCATACGCAGTCGGCACAGTGATATCAAACTGTTACGCAACGGCAGAATAATTATACGCGACTCAAATGATAACAGATATGAGATATCGGATTTTGATGCGCTTGACAATCGAAGCAAAAAGCTGTTGTTCAGCTACACGTAAAAGCCTCTCGGCTTAGGCTGACATAATTTCAAAGGGCTGCAAAAGTATTCCAAACTTTTGCAGCCCTTTTCTATATTTAATACACGCTTTTATATGACCTTAAACATAGCCTTCAGCCCATTTACTCAGGCATTCATCTCCACTAATGCGGTAACAAGCGTTACAACTCCGCTTACAGCCATAAAGCCGTATATGACCTTTTTCAGCTTTGCGCCGTCGATCTTTCCCGTAACTCTGTCACCCAAAAATGTGCCGGAAAATATTCCGATATATCCGAACAATGCAAAGATCACGACCTCCGAGGTTAAAAAGCCCGAGGCTATCTTTGTCACCAAGGTAAACAGATTGATGATCATAAAATGACACTGTATCGAAGCTAAATAATCCGTCATAGAGCTTGTGGCACTGAGCAGATATATGACCATCGGAGGACCTCCCGTAGAAAAAATACCGCCGAGTATACCCGAAAGTCCACCGAGAAGCACACCGGAAAGTGTACTCGCCTTGATCTTTATCTTATTGGATACAAAAATGAAATACACGCTCAAAAGCACGAGAAATCCGCCGAGCAACGCCTTAAGAAAGGTATTTGTCATTCCCTTCATAAACTGTATCGCAAAGAAGGTCATAACGCACCCCGAAACAATACAGGGTAATATGAGCTTCCATTGAATATTTTTTCGCATTTTTATCGCAATGTATGTTGACATAGTGATCGAAAGCAGATTTGCGAGCAGAGTAGCCGAAGCATATGAGCTGACCAAATACGGAAGAAATATCATAGCAACTATTCCAAACCCAAATCCCGTCACACGCTGGGTAAACGCCCCGGCAAATGCGATCAAAATCACAAGTAAGACCTTAACCCAAAGCTCCATTTATTTTATTCCTCCGTTCTTCATTTGACACGCGGCAGAGAGCAACTCACTCTCGTCGTTTGAAATTCTTTCTTCTATCACGGCGCACAGCAAAGCGGAAAGTGTTTTACCTATGTCCGCACCTTTGATTCCGAGTGCCATAAGCTGAGCACCGTTTATTTTTAGCTCGGAAAGCGATAGACATCTGTTTTTCGCGCGGTTCTCAAACTCTATGCTCTCGATGTATTTCTCCGCCAACGTACATTCCGCATTCGAGCGCAACTTAGCCGACGCCAAGCAAAGCTCGGCTGCCGAATGTGCAACCTCGTATCCGCAACGGTATATTGCATATCTTGCCGACACCTTACCTTCGGTAACACCCTTGAGCGACTGATAATATATCTCTTTTGCTGTTCGCTTGGTTCTTACGTCAGAATTTAACCGTCCCAAGGTATTCTCTATAAGCCCCTCGTTCCCTCCAAGGATACCCAAAAACGCCGCATATCGGATACATTTTTCCGCGGGACACAGCGACACGATCTTCACCGCTTCCGAATATGTCTGTTCGCTTACCTTCTTTATATCCGGAATAAATATCTCTATCACGTCACGATAATCATTCAAAATACTTTCAGCCCCCGCGCCCGTGATGAGCTTGGTAAATTCCGAAAGTATGCGCTCTACCGAGATGTTTTTCAACAATTCCTTAAGATCGTGTATAGCGATCGCGGTCTCGGCATCGATCGAAAATCCGAGAACAGAAGAAAATCTGAGTGCGCGCAATATGCGCAGTCCATCCTCGCAAAATCTTTGATGAGGGTCGCCCACACAACGCAGGGTACGACTCTTGATATCAGCCCTTCCGTTAAAATCATCCGCAAATCCTCTTTTATGGCTATACGCCATAGCATTTACGGTAAAATCACGCCGAGAGAGATCTGCCGTAATATCGGACGTAAAGGTAACTTCTTTCGGATGTCTGTTGTCTGCGTACTCTCCGTCAAGTCTGTACGTCGTGACCTCAATGTTGTTTCCATCGGATATTACAGTAACCGTACCGTGCTTAATGCCTGTTTCGATGACTCGCCAACCTTCAAAACATTTCTCGGTCTCTTCGGGAAGAGCGTTCGTAGTTACATCGTAATCGTTTGGTACTCTGCCCATGATCATATCTCTGACACACCCGCCGACGGCATACGCCTCGTAGCCGCACGCTTCAAGTCGGTCTATAACACGCACAACGTAATCCGGTAGATCCAATCTTTCCATAAGCTCCTCCTTCACATAAAACGCATTGAGTTTAATTTTATCACAGTTTATAAATTAAGTCAAGCAATTTACGACAATTACTTTGACAAAGCTCTGAAAATATGAT
>CAZZFP010000012.1:0-31633 GCA_964653575.1 uncultured Lachnospiraceae bacterium | reverse complement strand
TGACCCCTTGCATGTCAAGCAAGTGCTCTAACCAGCTGAGCTACGCCTCCGCAACACTAGTATTATATCATATTGGGGATCAAAAATCAATACCTTTTTAAAAATAATTTGAGATTTTCAAAATATTTTTGCTTAGTATGCCGCAACAGCTAAAATTTTGCTATGGGAAGTCTCATCCACCGCTACGCGCACATTAAACGGCGGTATGGACTTTGTCCTCATACCGCCGTTTAATGCTTATGTATAACAATATTTATACATTCCCTCGGCTATCGCTTTCGCAAAGTTTGATTGCCAATCTGCGTTTATTAATCTCGCGGCATCGTCGATATTGGTAACAAACCCACATTCTATAAGAAATGAGGAACTCTTTTCCCTGTTGCATATAACGGTATACGCATCATTCTGCGACATAGACTTCACAATGGGTGTGCGACGATCACTATCGATCTTTGATATTTCGTTGGCAACCGATCTAAGAAGTCCTGATAAGACGCCGCGATCCGCACTGTCTTGATAATATAGTCTTGTACCATTTACAGAATCATCGTTTGGAAAAGAATCGCAGTGTACAGAAATAAAAATGATCGGGACAGCGTCCAATGAATCGGAATATTTAACTCTTTCTCCCGGATCAAAAACTCCATTTTCGTTAATATCTGCACCGACGGGTATAGATACACCGTCGTGAGTAAACACCGTCGAAAACCCTTTTTTATTTAACTCTTCCGCAAGCTTTTGAGAGATGCTCATATTGATATCCGCCTCTGTTACATTCCCAAGAAATTCACTTACGGTTCCGGGGTCGTCAAAGCCGTGCCCCGGATCGATACAAATAAGACATCCTCTAAGCGTTTTAATCTTTGATATGGTGCGTAATCGTTCACACCCTATACAAGTTATAATCGATACAACAATGAGCGCAGAAAGGCAAATTATAGTGACTCTGAGGCGCTTTGCTCTGCTTTGTTTGCGTATGAGATCTTTATCTTTTGTAGTCTCAAAGCTTTCCTTAGATCTATTTTCAGTTTTGTTCATATTCTTAGCCGTTAGATGGAATGATTTTTTATTCGTTTTTTCATTATGCGAAGATCCTTCAACATTTTGAAGGTATCGCTTATTACTCTTACCTTGGACTCTCTGTGATTGATAACCTTTACAGGCATCTCGACGATCTTAAATCCGAACTTTTGAGCCCAAAGTATGGCCTCAAAATCAAAGGCAAAGCCATCAACCTCGCATTTTGAAAAGATTTTTTTTGCGGCGGAACCCGTAAGCGCTTTGCATCCGCACTGAGAGTCTGTGAGCTTAAATCCGCCCACAAGGCACAGAACCTTGATATATACCTTAGAGGCGATCTTTCTCAAAAGCGTATATCCCTCATATCCGTCTTTATTAAGATTTCTCGATCCTATTACCATATCGGCATCCGGATTTTCGATAAAGGTTTTGTAAACTCTTTCGATAACATCCGTGCCATATGCAAGATCGGCGTCGGTGAACATTACATAATTCCCTTTTGCTTCAAGAAAAGCAGTGCGTACGGCGCAACCCTTTCCCCGATTGCTTTTGTACCCCGTAACGACAATACCCGGAAGATCCAGCTCTCGTACAATGTTATCACATCCGTCAACACTTCCGTCGTTTGAAAACAGTATCTCAAATCTTCCCTCTCCGAAATGCTCGGTCATATACTTATGAAGTGTCAAGGCGGTATCCTTAATAATTGAACTTTCATCATACATTGGTATCACAACCGAGATGGCAATGCTATTTTCTGTCTTGCTCATTTTTAATGCCTTTCCGAATTTTTTTATAAACGTAAAATTCAACCTCTACGCGTGTTTTGAGATGCTCTATCCCGTTTAGCTTTGCCTTATCATCAACCGATGTTCGCCAATAATACGGCGTCATCGAAAACAAGGAATCGATCATTTCGTTTCCGTCGATCTCAGCTTCGAACGAGAGCATTTGCTTATCTATCTGACAAAACATCGACTCCGACGGCAGATCGTTTCTTTTTCCGTTTATGTAAACATCATCATATATGATCTTTTTTAGCTCGTACAGGTGGTTTTCACCCGCACCGCAAAGTACAAGAATTCCGTTTTCGCGAAGGACTCTCGAAAACTCATCCGATGCGCAAGGAGCGAATACATTGATAATAGTATCGGCGCAGGAATCCTTTATAGGAAGCTCGAATATATTGGCGACCGAATATGAGGCATTTTGAATCTCGTTGCGCCTTGCCGCTTTTGCCGCGTGATCGATTGCGAACTTTGAAAGATCAAAGCCGAGCAAGTCACCCTTACGGGATCTTGCGAGGATGTTTGTATAGTACCCTTCTCCGCATCCTGCGTCGATGACGATTCCGTTCTCAGAATAGTTGTTGACTATTTCACAAAGCTTATGAGCTATCGGAAGATAGTAATCGTTTTCCAAAAACATCGTTCTTGCGCGAACCGCACTCTTTGAGTCTCCGCCTCCGCTGTATCTCGTCGCAAGATTGAGATAGCCGCTCGAAGAAAAATCAAAGCAATGCTTTTTTTCACCGCAACAAAACGCTGATCTGTCATCGAATGACAGATTGGCACCGCACACGGGGCACTTATATATACTTGATATGATCTTATTTTGCATATTTTTATAATTACCGTCTGTCAAAAGATTACTTTTGAATTTTTACAAGGACCCCGTGTATTGCCATTCTTCCACTTGTTCCGGTAATTCCGTGGCAAGTCGAAAGCGTGATTATTCTGTCGGAACCGTAAAAAGACATATATTTTTTCCAAATGGAATTACTCTGTGCATTATAAAGGAAATCGGTATATTCCGTATCATCGTAAAAATTCATTTTACCGTAACCGTCGGTAGCATCTGCGGTGTAGACCGCAAAGGGCTCGTAAACATATATTGCCTCGGTAGTAAAGAAGTATATATATGTGCTCATAAACACACTTCTATCGGTAAAATATTTTAGATTATGGAACATTTGCTCCCCAAACATATTATGCCCGTAAACGACCATATTTTTATTTGCACCGATATTCGGATCCGTAGCTCTATCAAGGAATATAGTTCCTTCACGCAAAGCACCGCCGTAAATATCGTGATCAAGATAATATTCATTATCATCGGGAAGAACGACGGGCAGGCTGATAAGCTTTTCTTCTTTACCGACTGTCATGGGTATGTAAATAATTCCCACAACGTCAGGATTTATTTTTTGAAGTCCCGAAATATAGCTTTTCATAGCTGTGAACAACTGACTTTGCGTAGGCACCTGCGGTTCATTGCTGTCTGAGGTATCCGGTGAGGCTGTCGGAATTTCAATAGAAGTTTCCTCGAGCTTTGTTTCCGTTTCGGAGTCGATAGGCTCCCTGTCTGTACCCGGCTCCGTTGCACTGTCTGATACATCAGTCGGCTCGGAGCTGTTATCCGTCAGCTCGGATGACGTGTCCTCGTCGGTATCTATCGGTTCTGTCGGAGGTTCATCTCCTCTGGTCCATATTACAACTTCTGAGTCCGTCTCGGTGTCCTTTATTATATTGTCTATCTCGCTCCCGATATCGCCGTAAATATCATCCGCTTTTTTGTTGCTTATAAATGATAATACTATCTTATATCCCGAAAAAACACAAACGCCGAGGCATACGATTATCAATATTACTCTTATCGCGGTAATGATACCGTTCTTTTGGGTACGCTTTTTTTCTTTATCCGAATTATTCATTTTTTCGTTGTTATCCATTGATCTTCTCCTCAACTATATAAGTTTATTATCAAAGATTTTCAACCTTCAACTCGAACCAGAACGCCGAGCCAACACCGGGAGTGCTGTAAACCCCGTAAGTCGCATCGTGTTGCTCAAGTATTTCCTTCACTATTGAAAGTCCGAGTCCCGTGCCAACCGTAGCGATCTTGTGAACTCTGTCTATCTTATAATATCTGTCCCATACATATTGAATATCCTCGGCGGAGATGCCAACTCCATTATCCGAGACCGTGATCCTGACCTTAGAGTTCGAGACGGTCTGCGTTACTCTTACTTTTTTATCCTCGCCGCAATAATTCACGGCATTGTTTATGAGGTTATAGACCACCTGAAGGATCATAGTTCGGTCTGCCAGAACAGTGATATTATCCTCGTAGGAAAATGTTATCTGATATCCTTCGTGTTCTATGAGCTTTTCGTATCTTTGAAGTACCGTATTTACTGTCTCCGTTATATCAAAATACTCAAATGACGGTGCTCTTGAGCCTGACCTTATTTTTGAAATATCGAGAATATCCTTTACAAGCTCGGACATTCGCGTTGCCTCGTCTATTATGACCTGCATATTTTCGGGAGTGTTTTCGCCGGGAATATCGCGCATCACCTCGCTGTATCCGCATATCATAGTAAGCGGTGTCCTAAGGTCGTGCGATATATTGGCGATAAGTTCTTTTTGCAGTCTGTCGTTTTTCGAGAGCTCTACAGCGGTATGATTGAGTGTAGCCGCGAGCTCACGCGTTTCACGGCATCCCTTTTCGGGGAAAACCACATCATATTCTCCGCAGGAAAGTTTTTTGGCGGCTGTATTCATATCCGAGACAGGTTTGGCGATGATGCCCGAGATCACAAGTGCTAAAACGAGTGCCCCGACGGTCATAAGGATCATTATCCATATGAACTGCACATTCAGAGTGCTGACTATTGAATTTACGGGGACAAGATTGGCGTTTATAAACATAGCGTATCTGTAGCCATCGGAGGCGTTAAATACCTTGACGTATATCTCACTCGATACTTTTTCGTCGGTATGGGTAATGCTGTTTGGATTGTCGTTTTTTGAACTATCGTATTCGTTGCGATCTACATTATCGCCATCCCTTTCCGCGTTCGAACGTCCGTCATCATCGTCAACTTCATAGGATTGGCTTTCGTCGGAGATGTTGATATCATCTTTATCGTTAACCGAGGAATTTTTTTTGAACGGACTGAAATCGAGTGTCTCGACAAAAACGCCGTCATTCTCTATCGCTTGATTGACCATCAAAGAAAGCTCATTATGTCCCATAAAATGTATGAAACATCCGCCGGATCCTTCGACCGATGCTATTTCGGAGGCTTTATTATCGTTGATCTTAAAAAGTCTTATACATACGCCGTAATCCGAGGCGCATTGAAGAGCCGTATCCGAAATATTTTCACAATCTGACGTAAGCGATGAGGATATAGTATCTGCCGCTTTCACTATATCCTTATGTCTTGCGTCGCGATAAAAGTTATCAAGCATTCCAACCTGAAAAAACCACACCACGAGCAAAGCAAATACAACGAAAATGACAAGAAAAGCAAACAGCTTCCATTTCAGCTTTATTCCGCCGATCTTATCTCTCAGCGATACTTTTTCTGATTTTTTATTATTGGGAATCGTATACATATGCTTATGCGACATATCCAAGTTCTGCTCCTGTCTTAACGGTATACTGTTATTTTCAGTTTTCTTCAAATCTGTATCCGACACCTCGGAGAGTTACGATATACTTTGCATACTTACCGAGGCTTTTTCTCAACAGTTTTATATGCGTATCGAGCGTACGTGCATCTCCGTAAAAGTCATATCCCCAAACTTCACTGAGCAGCTTTTCTCTTGAAAGAGCAATATTTCTGTTGTTCAGCATATAGAAGAAAAGATCATACTCTTTCGGCGACATCTCTATTCTCGATCCGTCTATGTAGACTATTCTTGCTGTAACATCAGCCTTAAGTCCTCCGTTATCGAGCTCGATGATCTCGTTTTGCTTTTTGACCTGCGTATTTGAACCCGTACCAAGTCTTGATCTTTTCATAATCGCATCCACTCTGAGCATAAGTTCGCGCGGAGAAAACGGTTTCACTACGTAATCGTCTATTCCGAGTTCGAAGCCGTTTATCTTGTCATATTCTTCGCCACGCGCGGAAAGCATAATGATCGGGGTATTAGATATCTTTCTTATCTCTTTGCAAGCCGAAAATCCGTCGAGCTCGGGCATCATAATATCCATAATTATTATGTCATACGTATTGTTACGGCAGAGGTAGACTGCTTCCATGCCGTCTCCCGCTTCAGTGATCGTATGCCCCTCGAATTCGGCATATTTTTTTACGAGAAATCTTATTCTTGCCTCATCATCAACAACAAGTATATTATACATTTTGTTTTTTCCTTTCTTTCTCTCCGAGTGACACATCGTATTGATTATATTATACAACATTATTCGGAAAATTTCAAGTGAAACAGTAATTAATTATTTAATCCAAATAAGCCGCACGAAATCCCGTGCATAATCAGCATAGGATCGTGGTGCGGCTGTTTTATTTTTATCAGATATCGGGTTTAAACTCTATCGAATAATCTGTAGGCACGTACTCAACAAGCGTAACTTCGACATCTATTAAGGATCTGTTTCGGTATATTGTTACGTTGACTTTATCCCCCACGCTTCTACCGATAAGAGCCGACTTGATATCCGAAATGGTGGATATCTCGGTGTCGCCGACTTTATATATCTGATCGTTCGCTTTTATATCCGAATTATCACCCGGATCCGTTACGACAACGTACGTCTCCGCTACCATTCCGAAATAGGTTCTGGTACGTTCACTTGCGGTAATGCCGAGATCGGGTCTTCCCTTTACATAACCGTATTCGATAAGCTCTTCCATGACAGACCTTGCAGTATTGATCGGTATAGCAAACGCAAGTCCCTCAATATCATAATCGGAGTATTTTGCATTTACTATCCCTACAAGCTCACCCGCCATATTAAACAGACCGCCGCCCGAATTTCCAGGATTGACCGCGACATTTGTCTGCAATAGCTTCATTGGTATTCCGCTTATGACGACGTTACGTTCGAGAGCTGATATTATTCCGTCAGTAAGGCTGCCCCCCAACTCGCCGAGCGGGTTACCGATGGCTATAACGTCCTCTCCCACTACAAGATTATCGCTGTCTCCGAAAATCGCGCACTTGAGTTCGCTATCGGAGGTTATCATTATCACTGCTATGTCCGACTCGGAGTCGGTGCTCACTATCTTAGCGTTATACTCAGTGCCGTCGGTAAGTCTGACGGTTATTTTTGAGGCGCCACTGACGACGTGATCGTTCGTTATAATGTAGTAATCTTTGGTATTCTCGGTAACTCCGACAATTACACCGCTTCCCGCGCCACTTGTGATGTACTGTCCTATCATAGAACCGCTTACGACGGTCTCGGTCATTATCTCGACGACGGATTCATTTACAAGAGAATACACATCTTTTTTTGTCAATGCACGATCGCTTGCGGAATCCTCAATATTTTCAAGCTTTGAAATATCAACTTTTGATTGATTAAAGTTTACGACAGGGCGTGTACCCGTGTAACCGTTCAAGTCGTTATTATCGTCCTGCTCATATTTTTTTTGAACAAGCGTAGCTCCGATGAAAGCCGAGGCGAAGTTGAGCAATATCACAAAAGCAATAACAGAAGCCGCAAGTATGCCCCTTTTTGCCTTGATTTTCTTTTTACTGCTTACTTTGTGCTCGCTGCCGTCTTTTCTATTCTCGTCCGTTTCGGCTCTTGATGACGAATAACTTATGCCGTACGCATATTCTATCTCTTTTTCCGAAGAGTTATCGAAGAGAACCTCCGAATTATCATCATTTTTGCTTTTATTTTCTTCTTCCGAATTGTCTTCACTGCTTCCGTTTTGTGATCTGGACATGATGTCATTACGATCTTCTTCAATATCAAACATATTTAGTATCTTCCTTTCCGATATGACTAAAGCCCCATGATCTTGATATGCGGACTATACTCCACATTTTACGATGTATATTATATTCACACAATGTGACAGCAATATGATGAATTAATAAAAAGTCGCTGAATAAAGCTTTGCTTGTCCGACATACTTGACTTTATCGCATTTTTATTCTATAATATATACAATAAGGAAAAATACGATTTGATCGAAAGGCGGCAAAATTATGCTTAACACAATAAAAAATCTGCTTAAAAATGAAGGCATAGAGCTCTTCGCTCCGCTGCCGCTGAAACACTGCATTATATCAAAAAAATATTTGCTTGAAAGATGTGAAATTGTCAGCGGAACCGTGATTATGATAGCTATCCCGTATCTTTCGCGAAAGTACGAAAAAAAGAATATCTCGAGCTATGCGGTACCCAGGGATTATCATATGTTTTTCTCCGGATTAAGACAAAGGATATGCGAAAAGCTCTCAAGGCTTTATCCCGAGAACAAGTTTGAGATGTTTTCCGATCATTCGCCTATCGATGAGCGTCACGCGGCGGCAATAGCGGGGCTTGGAGTTATCGGAAAAAATCAAATGCTTATAACCGAGCAATATTCATCCTACGTCTTTATAGGAGAGTTGATTACCGATGCCGAGCTTGAGTGTCGGGACGTAAAGGAAACACCTGATCACTGCATAGGCTGCGGAAAATGTATTGCGGCTTGTCCTATGACGCAAAAAGGAATTGCCTGTCTTTCGGCGATAACGCAGAAAAAAGGAGAGCTTGATGAAGCAGAAAAAGACGTAATACTTACATACGGAAGCGCTTGGGGGTGCGACATCTGTCAAGAGGTATGCCCGTATACACAAAAAGCATTGAGAGACGGTACCATATACACAAATATCGCGTATTTTAACGAGGATCTTACTCCCATTCTCACGGCATCATTCGTTGAAAATATGTCGGACGATGAATTTTCGGCACGTGCATACTCGTGGAGAAAAAAGGAAACCGTAATAAGGAATTTGAAACTGCTCGGCTACAAATGATATAGTAGACCCACAAAAAGGAGCAATTTATGAAAAAGCATCGAAGACAGAATCCATATACCGCCGAATACCGCGCTTTGAAGCGTGAAAATCGCGCTTTGCGCAGACAGATAAAAAGTCTGCAATCAAAGCTTGATAGTTCGGAACGCGCTCAAAAAGATATCAGATCTCTTTTGAAATTTAACGATAAGCGTGATTATTACGATAACATTGCCGAACGAAAGAACACCGAGATACTGACAAGATCGGAAAACTACCTCAGTTATCTGTACAAAACCGTAAAGCTCTCTTCGATTTACGGAATATTTGACCGACTTATAACATATTTCAGAAGGATAAGACTCATAGGAACCGTCGTAAACGTGATGACATTTATCTTGACGCTTCTGCGAACGGGTACCATGATCATAGTCTATGCTGTGCTTATACTCTTATTCATACCCATCACTATCCTCTTCAGCGCGTTTGTACCGATGATCTCGGTGATCTTTTCGCCAAAGAGCAACAAGTCTATGAGAGAGCGACTTTCCGGGAAAGAGATCTATATATTCAATCCGTCAAGAAACTCGGGGTTTGAACAATCTGCATTTTTCTCGGCTAATGCAAAATCTCTGGCAAATCTTGATAACTCCGCCGTTCTTATAGTCTCGCCGTATTTTTTTAAAAGCATTCCGAATTCCAAGCGCGAAAATATCAATTTTTTAGTTAGCAAGGATGAGGCAAATATTTATTTTGTAAGACGGTATTATTATTTCATTTTGTTTAAAAAAGTGCTCAAACAACATTGCAAGGAGCTCATTTATATATACTGATAATTTATTTTTTAAATCGGAAGGTTAAATAATGTTTGAATTGGTTTACGGACCGTCGGGAAGCGGAAAAAGCCAAATGCTGACGGAAAGGATAAAAGAAGACGTCAAATGCGGCAAAAAGAAGATATATCTTATAGTACCCGAGCAGCTCGTACTTTCCACTGAAAGAAAAATGCTCTCCGTTTTACCCGCTTCCGCACAGTTAAATTTCAATGTTCTGAGTTTTTCGAGACTTGCAAATCTTGTATTCAGAAAATACGGTGGGCTTTCATATAACTATATAACGCCCGGCATAAAAACTCTTATTACCTGGCTTGCTATCAAAGAGGTTGCGCCTGCACTTAAAGAATTTGGGTATAATTCAGCCTCCGACGATACGCTTCCTGTGCTGATCCAAGCTGCTATAAGTGAATTTAAGGCATATTCGGTAACTCCGGATGCGTTGAGTACCGCATCTGCCGCCGTTGACAGCGGCTCATCTTCGAGAAAAAAGCTTGAGGATCTTGCACTCATATATGCACTTTATGAAGAAATGATCAAAGAAAAATTTGACGACGCTTCGGATGACCTTACAAAGCTTGATGCTATTCTTCGCGAAAATGATTATTTTAACGGGGCAAGCGTATATTTTGACGCATTTATAGGTCTTACGGCTCAAGAATTCAGCATAATAGAGCGCATACTTTGTCAAGCCGATAATGTTATGCTTGCGCTTTGCCTGGATAAGCCACACACCTTACAGCCGCATTTTGCCACCTCCAACGATACCGCGCTGAAGCTCCGACGGATGGGTGCAGATATCTGCGGATCCGACAATGTGAAGGAATACGTATTGACTGAGATCCACCGTACAAGATCAGAAGAATTGCTGACAATAAACGAAGATCTGTGGAGATACGAACTATCGGAAAACGATCTTACGACGATAGATTCGTCCGCGAGTGGGGCGGTTGAGATGTATGTGTGCTCGGATCAATACGCCGAGGCTGAAATGATCGCAAACTACATACAAAGAGCCGTAGAAAGCGGTTACAGGTACAGAGATATAGCGGTCATATTCAGAAGTGCTTCCGAACGTATAGGCATACTCGATACCGTCCTCGAAAAAAATGAAATTCCCTTCTTTATGTCGCAAAAAGTTGATGTAATATCAAAGCCCATTGTAAAGCTTATTATGTCCGCGTTACGAATATATATTTTTAACTATGATATTCACGATGTTATGTCTTTTTTCAAAACAGGTCTTATCGGATTTTCGACTATGGAGACGGATGTTTTTGAAGACTACTGTACGACGTGGAATATAAGAGGCAAAAGGTTTGCGCACGAATGGACGGCAAATCCGGACGGATACAAGCGTGAATTCAGTGAACGTTCGGAAAACATACTGAAAACCGCCGAACAGACCCGTAAGTTGTTTATGGAGCTTATCTGTCCTTTCTGCGAGGCTCTTTCGGTCTCAAAGACGGTATCGGATATTTGCGGTGCTGTATATAAGCTACTTGAAAGACTGCAAATTACGGACAAGCTTACGGCTCTTTCTCGAAAGGAAGCGTCACTCGGATTTATCAAGGAAGCCGACGAGACCCTTCAACTCTATAATATAATCATCCGTTCCCTGTCCGACATCGCCAATCTGATCGGAGACAAGGAGATGACTGCCTCTGAGTTTCTTACAGTATTCAAACTTGTTATGTCGGATACCGAGATCGGTACCATTCCAACCTCCTCGGACGCCGTCACGGTAGGATCTGCCGATCTTTTGAGGCTTCACGACATAAAATGTGCGTTTGTCGGAGGTCTGTGCGAGGGTGAATTTCCCGCAAATGTATCGGAATCGCCTATACTTTCGGACTCGGATAAAGCCTTACTTGCCGAAAACGGCATCGAGCTTTCGGCTAACAAGAGCACCGAGATATCAGATGAGCTTTTTTACGCCTACAGTGCGCTGACCGTAGCATCGGAAAAGCTTATTCTTTCCGCACCAGAGACCAACTCGGGCTCTGATCCGAATCACATTTCTTCTGTTTTTGAGCGCGTTCGCTTCCTGCTTCCGAACATCAAGGTGTATAACTACGGAAAGCTGTCCGCGGATAAAAAATATTACTCCGCAAGATCTGCTTTTGAAGCTCTTACTCGGCAGGACGGTCATAAATGCCGTTCTTCGATGGAAAAAGCCCTCGGTGATATTGACGGATATTCCGAAATGATATCTTTGCTCGGAAAAAAGATAACCGACGATGAGATAACGCTGTCAAAGGATACGACGGATATGATCTTCGGAAAAAAGCTCCGGCTCAGTCAGTCAAAGATAGAAAAATACATCAGTTGCAAGCTTTCTTACTATTGCGATCACGTATTAAAATTGCGTTCGCACAGGACCGTCGGCTTTAAGATGAACGATATGGGACTTTTTATACATTATGTCCTCGAACATTCTATGAGATATTTGCTTGACAAAGACGGATTTTGCGGTATAAACGACCTTGATGACGACGAGATCGACGGCATAGTCGAGATAACGGTAAACAAATTTGTAGCGGAAAACTATCCCGATGAGATAAGAAGCTCGGGCAGAATGATGCACTTGATCGAAAAGATGCAAAGACTCGCAAAGCTTCTCATACACGGGTTAGTCAGCGAATTCAGGGACAGTGATTTTATTCCCGCTTTCTTCGAGCTTAAGATAGGCGGTAAGGACTTTGATGCCGCACCGCTCGAAATACCGCTCGAAAGCGGTAAAAAGGTCGTGCTCAACGGTGTGGTTGACCGTGTAGACCTCTATTCATCCGACGGAAAGACTTATATAAGAGTGGTCGATTATAAAACAGGTGCCAAAACCTTTGCCTTTTCCGATATTGAAAAAGGACGAAATCTCCAGACCCTTCTCTATTTGTTCGCGCTTTGTAAAAATTCAGATCTTTCGTGGCTCGGAAGATTCGGCATCGAAAATGTTTCTGAGGACGATGAGTTTTGTCTTTTGCCCGCCGGAGCTGTATATATGTCATCGAAGATAGGTACACTTCACCCCGAAAACATTCTCGAAGAGAGCGAGGTCTTGAAGCTTGCCTCGGAAAGCCTTATAAGGAAGGGTGTGTCAACATCAAAAAGCGATATTTTGAGGGCGATAAGCCATACCCTTTCAAAGAACATCATACCGGGTGGTGCCAAGAGCGGAAACAAATATCTTTTGTCTGACGATGATTTTAAGGCGCTTTATAATGATATAGAGCAGATCATAAAAGGCATTTCTACGGATATGTTAACGGGAGATTGCTCCGCAAGAGCCTATGTTTCGGGGAATACGGAATATCCCGACGAAGAAAATACTTGTGCGTATTGCGATATGAGATCGATATGCAGAATAACTTCAAAAAAATGAGAGGAGGTACGCGCTATGGAAAGAAAATGGACACCGTCACAGCTATCGGCAATTGAAACACACGGAAAGAACTTGCTCGTATCTGCCTCAGCAGGCTCGGGAAAAACCGCCGCTTTGACCGAAAGGATAATAAGATCACTTGTACGCTCGGCAGACTCATCGTGTGATTATGAATATAAGACCGACATTTCAAGAATGCTCATAGTCACGTTTACCAAGGCGGCGGCATCCGAGCTCAGGGAAAGAATATCCGCCGCGCTCTCGAAGGCACTTGCCGTACATCCCGACAGCGAGTACCTACGCCGCCAGATCATACAGCTCCCGAGTGCGCATATATCAACTATAGATGCGTTCTATATGAACACGGTAAGATCGCATTTTTCCTCTCTCGGAATCACGTCTGCGTTTCGTATAGGAGATACCGCAGAGCTTACCGTTATATATCACGATATTATGGACGAGGTCATAGAGCACTTTTTTAATATGACAGATAAAGAAGGGCTCGACTTTGCCAAATTCGCCGATAATTTTACGAATGCCCGCACCGATTCATCTCTTAAAGAAAAGCTACTCAAAGTCTATTCCCAGCTGACCCAATACCCGGAAGGAATCAAGCTTTTGAAGACATTTGCCGAGGAATATCGAAATGCTGACGGAGACTTCTTCGATTGCCGATGCGGCAAAGCGGTAAAGCTGTACATTGAAGGATTATTGACGGACTACATAAACATATGCGACCATGCCGTCAACGAGCTCTCATGGGACGCCGCGCTCGCCAAAACCTACGCCCCCGCTTTCGCGGCTGATGCAGCGTTTTATCGCGAATGGTTGCAAGCTATGCAAAATGGCGGGTATGCCTCTGCTTGCGAGGTGGCGCGAGATTTTAAATTCAAGAGCCTTGTAGGATCAAAAAAAGTCGAAGACATAAAGTTGAAAGAAAAATATTCGGCTCTCCGAAATTCTATGAAGAGCAGGATCAACTCGGCGCGCGAGATGCTGAAAGCCTTTCCTGAAGAGATACCGTATTATCTTAATGCAACCGCAGACATATGCGATATTCTCTACGAGGTGCTATCCGAATACGAGCAAAAAGTATTAAACGAAAAAATATCGAGAGGGATATTTGATTTTTCCGATATAACAAGATTCACTTTTGACCTGCTCATAGATAAAAATGGCGCACCGACGGATGTAGCGCGTTCAATAGCCGAGCAGTACGACGAGATTTTTATAGACGAATATCAAGATACCAACGCTATTCAGGACGCTATTTTTAACGCGATCGCAAGGAACAACCGATTTATGGTAGGCGATATAAAGCAAAGCATTTATTCCTTCAGAGGTGCACGCCCCGATATATTTGCGGAATATCGCAAGCGCTTCCCCTCTCTGTCCGAATGTGAGGGCGACAGCGCATCTGTGTTTATGTCGGAAAACTTCCGATGCGATGAAAATATTATAAAATTTGTAAACACGATCTCATCGTACACCTTCGGGCTTTGCAGTGAAAGTATAGGCTTTACCGATGAGGACAACCTTATCTTTTCAAAGCTTCGACCGTACGATAATTACACATCACCGCGCGTAAAACTTGTACTTACCGATCCGGATGAAGATAGTTTCGATCAAGATGCTTCTACCGACGACTCCGGTTACGATGAGGAAAGCTCGGAATGTGCCGACGCGCGAGACGCGCATAACAAAGAGTATGACTACATAGCTAAAGAGATCTCACATCTTATAAAAAATCATAAAAAAGCCGACGGTCAGCCTATAAGACCGTGCGATATTGCCATATTGGTAAGAACACAATCTCAGATCAATTCCGTAACGGAAGTACTCAAAGCGCGCTCCATTTCGGCGGTAAGCCCGACAAACGATGATCTTTTCAGAACCCCGGAAGTACTTTTGATGACTGCTTTGCTGAAGGTTATAGATAATCCGACAGATGACGTAGCGCTCGCGGGGCTTTTGAGATCTCCTGTGTTTGACTTTTCCATAGATGAGCTGATTCATCTTAGAAAGCAAGGCGGAGCGGCGTTGTCGCTTTACGAAGAACTTGTAAAAATGTCCGAGCTTGAAGATCACGAATCGGATACAATCTTAAAATGCAGGATATTTATCGAATGGCTCGAAAAATATCGACTTATAGCGGAATCTATGCCCATTGACAGGCTCTTAAGAGTAATATACAGAGATCCGAGATGCGCCTTTGCGGGAGGATCCGATTCTCTTACCAAGTTTTATGATTACGCAAGAAAATATGAATCCGGATCCTTCAGAGGACTGTATAATTTCCTTCGATATATCGACAGTATCAAAGATCAAGTCGCGTTAAGCTCAGGAGAATTCGTTCCCGACGAAAACGCCGTGACAGTTATGACGATACACAAGTCAAAAGGACTTGAATTCCCGGTTTGCTTTGTTGCAGGGATGTCACACAAATTTAATCTTGGAGATCTTAACAGCGATTTTGTTTTTGACAGATCGACGGGTGTCGCTATGAATATAGCAGACGACACCGGATTTGCTCTTTACAAGACACCGCTTAGATTCGGAATAAACGTAAACAAACGCTCAGCTCTTATGGAAGAGGAGATGCGTGTGCTTTACGTGGCTATGACACGTGCGCGCGAAAGGCTATACGTTACGGCAAACGTTCCGCATCTTAAAAAAACGCTTGATCGCTACGACAACACTAACGATATTCGCGATCTTGACGGCGAATTCAATGTCTCAAGCTACTTACCCTGGATCCTTCGCGCGGTATCACGTCATCTCGCAGCTCACGGAACCGATCTTTCTTCTCTTGCCAACGGAACCTCTCCGTACGCATCCGACCCCGAGGCAATACTCGAGATCATTATACCGCAGGATAAAGCCGATGAGGTCACAGATATGCTCGACGCCTCGGAAAAGTCTTCATCGGATCTCTTGACCGAGACTGACAAGGATGACACGGAAGCGCTGTATGAAATATTTAAGAAAAGATTTTCTTTTGAATATCCGCACTCTCATATAGTTGACATTCCCGCTAAAATGTCGGTATCAAAACTCTCGCCCGAAATACTTGACGGACTCGATGAATTTGATTCCCCTATCGGATTCGGAAAAAGGAAAGAGATCATACTTGAGACAAATCTTTTCGATTCTATAGATCCGCAATCCGTCAAAAAAGAGCCGACTCCTGCCGAAAAAGGCACGGCAACGCATCTTGTGTTCCAATTCTGTGATTTTGAATATTTAAAAAGCCACGGGGCACGCGCGGAGCTCGGACGATTGCTTGAAAAAAGATATATACCTTCATCGACACTTGACATTATAAGAAAAAATGAGATCGAAATATTTGCACAAAGCGAGCTTTTCGAAAGGATATGCAACGCACGATGCGTATATCGGGAGCAAAGATTCAATTTGAATTTTAATGCTTCTGATTTCACATCCAACGAGGAGCTTAGAAATATTCTAAGTAAAAGCCACGAGACCTTGCTTGTGCAAGGCGTTATAGACATCTTCTTTGAGGATGCCGACGGCCGTCTTGTGCTTTGTGATTATAAGACGGACCGCATCACCGAAAAAATGTTGCATTCCGATACCTCTTACGATGACATACGCGGACTTATGACGCAACGTCACGGAGAACAGCTTTCATATTACAGAAAAGCCGTAAAAGAGCTCTTCGGTCGATATCCCGATGAAGTAATAATATACCTTACGCAAAATGGATTATCGTATCATATAGATATCTGAATAAAGCCTAAATGCGAATCAAAATATAAAAACGTCCGAGAATATCCACAAAAAGGATACCCTCGGACATTTTTTATAATTCTTTCAGACAAAGATCATATCATTGATCATCCTCGGCGTCAAATTGACTTTGATAAAGAGTATAATAAGCTCCGCCTTTTGCCATAAGCTCGGCGTGATTTCCGCTTTCCACAACGTCTCCGTCCTTCATTACAAGTATAAGATCTGCATTCTTGATAGTTGAGAGTCTATGCGCGATAACAAAGCTGGTTCTGCCTCTGGTCAGCTCATCCATAGCTCTTTGAATGATTACCTCGGTTCTTGTATCTACGGACGAAGTAGCCTCATCAAGTATAAGCATAGGTGCATCCTGAAGCATAGCACGTGCGATCGTAAGGAGCTGTTTTTGCCCTGCGGATATCGTTGTTCCTTCCGAAAGCACGGTATCGAGTCCGTGCGGCAAGGACCTTATGAATTTATCTATACCGCAGACCTTTGCCACACGCATAATATCATCATCGGTTATATTTGTCATATTGTAGGCAAGATTTTCGCGTACCGTCCCCTCAAAAAGCCACGTATCCTGCAAGACCATTCCGAACATACTATGAACATCATCGCGTTTTATGTCGTGTATCGGTATGCCATCCACCGTGATGCTTCCGCTGTTTATTTCAAAGAAGCGCATAAGAAGGTTTACCATTGTCGTTTTTCCCGCTCCCGTCGGACCTACGATAGCAACTTTCTGCCCCGGAGATACCTTAGCGCAAAAATCTTTTATTATGACCTTATCGGGAGCTTCGGGATATGCAAATCGAACGTGGTCGAATATTACCTCGCCTTTCGTGTCTGTCGTATCGTGAGTCGGCTTTTTCGATTCATCTTCAAGCTCATCGGCTTCCATAAAGTCGAATATACGTTTTGCGCCCGCTGCCGCGGTCTGAAGATTGGTAATTCCCTGCGCAATCTGTGTCAAAGGCGAGGAGAACAGGCGAACGTAAAGTATAAAGGATACGATAACTCCGAATTTTATGGTTCCGTTCATAGCAAGCGCGGCACCAAGTACGCAGACCGCAACGTATGATAGGTTACCGATGACATTCATCAGCGGCTGCATCATACCCGAAAGAAATTGTGATTTCCAATTCGCTTCATAAACGTCAAGATTGAGTACTCCGAATTTCGAGAGCACACTTTTTTCCGCACGAGATATACGAACAACGTCGTGCCCTGAGTACATTTCCTCAACATAACCGTTCAAAGCGCCGAGTCCCGTCTGCCTTTGCGCAAAATATTTTTGCGAGCGTCCCATAATAACAAACAAAATAACCATTCCGACAAGTGTTATGGAAACAGCCGCAAGTGCAAGTCTCCATTCGGTTATAAACATCATAATAAGACAACCGAGAAACTGCGTTGTAGCGCTGATCATAGTAGGCAGGCTGTTGGTCATTCCCTGTTGAAGAACGGATACATCATTTGTGATACGACTGAGTATATCGCCCGTAGAAGTTTCTCCAAATTGCTTTTGAGGAACCTTGTTGATCTTAACGGACAGATCGTGACGCATTCTTTTTGAGGTTTTAAGAGTAACTGTCGCCATAATGTAATGCTGAACGAAGGTCGCCAAAGCACTGACAAGATATATGATCGCAAGAGATATACCGACCGTTGCAATAGCTTGCATATCTATACTGCCCACGAGCCCGTCGGAAATAAGATCGGTGATCTCGCCTATCTTGTCGGGACCTATGATAGTAAGTACCGCGCCGAGTGCCGCAAGAAGCAGTGCAACCGCCACAAGTGGCAGACTTCCCATATATTTAAATATCTTAACAAGAGTATTTTTCACTGTATCCACCTCCTTAAGCAAGCTCTTCGGCAGTCAGCTGGGACTGTGCGATTTCGCGATATACCTCGCATGAGCACATCAGCTCATCGTGAGTGCCTATGCCGACCGCCTCTCCACGCTCCAAAACTATTATTTTATCCGCATCGCGTATGGTGCTGATACGTTGTGCCACGATTATCTTGGTCGTTTCGGAAAGCTTCTTTTCGAGACCGTGACGCAAAGCGGCATCGGTCTTATAGTCAAGCGCCGAGAATGAGTCGTCAAATATCAATATCTCGGGCTTGCGGGCAAGGGCTCGTGCTATGGAAAGTCTCTGCTTTTGTCCTCCGGATACATTTTTACCGAGTTGAACTATATGATGCTCTTTTCCGCCCTCGACCTTTTCAACAAATTCCTTTGCCTGAGAAAGCTCAATAGCCATATCGACGGTATTGTCGTCGAATCCCTCTCGACTTTCGCCGAATGTAATGTTGTCCTCTATACTTCCGTCAAACAAAATTGCCTTTTGGGTGATATAACCGAGCTTTTCATACAATCCTTCAAAGCTGTAATCCTTTACGTTTACACCGTCAACATTTACTTCTCCCTTTGTGGCATCGTAAAAACGGGCTATCAGTGAGACGAGAGTCGTCTTTCCGCATCCCGTAGCACCTATTATCGCCAGCGTCTGCCCTTTCTCAATGCGGAAGGAAATATCGCTCAAGGCTTCTTCCTGTGCCTCGGGGTACGAGAAAGAAACATTTTTAAACTCTACCGTGCCAATCTCAACTCCGGGTTTATTTTTGCCCTCGATAACAGTTGCGTGACTGTCAAGGACCTCATTTATACGCTCGGCGGAGACTTGTGCGGCAGGAAGCAACATAAACACCATTATCATCATCATAAACGCCATAACGACATAGGTAGCATATGTGCTGAACACTATCACATCACTGAACATCGTGATCCTTTCCGCTACGTTTACAACGCTTATTTGATTTATAAGTGCGGCGCCGAGCCAATATATGGCAAGCGAAAGTCCGTTCATACAGCCGCCCATTACAGGCTGCATAAGTGAGAACAGCCTTTGATTTTTAAGCTGGGTATTCATCATTTCCGTATTCGGGACATCAAATTTTTCGACCTGATATTGCTCTGCGTTAAATGCGTGTACGACGTTGATTCCCGTCAAATTTTCTCTCGCTATCCTGTTTTGCGTATCGGTAAGCTTTTGTACCTTACGAAATCGCGGCAAGCATACCGACATAATTGCAAGTACGGTCGTACAAATAATGAGTACAGCAGAAGCGGTAACTATCGAAAGCTCCCAGCTCTTGCCGAGAATTTTTATAATTGCCCAGATCGCCATTATGGGCGCCTTTACAAGTGACTGAAGTCCCATAACAACTATCATTTGCAGCTGTGTGATATCATTCGTCGTCCTTGTTATCAAGCTCGGAATCGAAAATTTTGAGGTCTCGGATTTACCGAGAGTCATAACGTGAGTAAAGAGCTTTTCTCTCACTGCATAGCTATACCCGGATGCTATTTTTGAAGTAAGAAATCCGCAGGCTATTGCCAATGCGGCACTTGCAAGTGTACATCCGAGCATTTTCGCTCCAACCGTCAAGATGTCGGACATCTCGCTTCCCTCGGTCTTAATGAGAACGGTCAAGTCGCTCATATAGTCCGGCATAGTCAGGTCAAAATAAATTTGTCCGACTATAAAAAGGATACAAACGAGAACCATCATACGTTCCCGCTTTTTCATATACTTAAGTAATTTTAACATATTATCAGCTTTACTTCTCCTTAATTATATTATTAATATTATTGTCCATTATTCTAAAGCATTTTTCAAGGACCTTATGCTCTTCTTCGGTAATTCCGCGGAGAATATTTTCCGCAAAGATCAGCTGCCGTTCACGCCCCGCCTCAACTATCCTCGCCGCTTTTTCGGTACAAACAAGCGCGTCTTTTCGTCTATCACCGGGAACCTCGCGCCTCTCTATATATCCTTCCTCTACGAGTCTTTCAACATAAGTTGAAACTATTGGGCGCTTAAGCCCTCTCAGCTCACAAATATCCTTGGCGGTTGCAAAATCCGGATTGTTTGCAATAAAAAGCAGTATGCTTACCGCAGTATGCGGCATACCCGTTTCTTTGCAAAGCGGCATTAACGCTTTTTCATACGCAAGCGCAATCTTTTTGGAATGTCCGTTCATTTCTTGGATCGTTATCATATTATATGTCCTCGCTTCTGCTTTTTGTTCGTTTTTGAACTGTTTGATATTATACTATTCAAAAACGAATTTGTCAATGATGAATATATGAAAATTTGTGTTGTTATTGTGAAGACGGTAGATTTCTTCATAATTTTCTGCTATACTTTGGTCGGAAAAAGAATGAGGCAAAGGAGAATAATAATGATTTTTTTAGAATCAAAACGCTTGCTACTCCGAAATGTAATAGCTAATGATGTGGACACCATGTTTGATTATAGAAATAATGAGATATGTTCTCGTTATCAAAGAGGTCAAACAAAAACACATAGTGGCATTGAAAATTTGGTTCAGCGAAGAAAAGAAGATAAGATTTCTACGGAATCCCCTTTTATGATAGCCGTTGCTCTAAAAGATACAAATGAAATGATTGGTGAGATTGTTGTGATGCCAAATGAGAATACATTTTCCTTAGGATATACATTCTCTTACAAATATCATAGACAAGGATATGCAACTGAGGCACTTACTGTTTTGATTGATTTTCTTCACGAAAAATTTGCGGATTGGGAATTTATCAGTTTTACTGACCATAAAAACGAAGCAAGTATGGGGTTGTTAATAAAATTGGGATACAAAGATTTAGGCTACATTCCATCAAAAGAATCGCAAGCCTTTGGAAAATGGATTACCGAAGCAACAGAGTTGGAATTTAAACAGGTAGGTCTATAAGCAAATCATCTGTTGTGGACATTGCCGTCCGCAACCGGTTTTGATAAACAGGTTGTCGCCAACAAGCTTGAAAACGAAAAACCGATATTTGAGGACAATTATATAAATTCCAATTTATCAAACATATCATATTTTTTGAGCATAATGTGTGAATATAGAGAAAAAAGCATCGGAGTGAAATTTGCCACACCGATGCTTAACTGTTTTACGAACACTTGCCTAAAGCTTGTGCTTTATATTTTTTGAATACGGGTCAGATCACGTCTCGTCTCCGTTACCGCTTATCGGTATACTCTCGCCGAGAAACTTAGGCTGCCCTTCCGTAAGTGTCAGATAAAAATCTTTGACGCGCGCCAATATTTCCCTTGCGTCTCTGTATGCTTGACTCGAATACGGTCTTAGCGAGGCACTTACCCCATATGCTTCTATTCCGAGTTGTTCGGCTATATACAAAGCCCTGTACAGATGATACTCCTGCGTTACTATGATCATCTTGCGCACTCCGAATATTTCTTTAGCTCGATAGATACTGTCGTATGTACAAACACCCGCGTGATCCTTGAACACGTCTGCCGAGGGGATATCGAGGTCTGTTGCAAAGCGCTTCATCACGCCGACCTCATCATAATCGCTTCTCGTATGATCGCCGCTCATCAGTAGCTTTGGTGCCGCACCGTTTTGGTACAGTTCCGTTCCGATAGTCAACCTGTCGGAAAGCATATCGCTCGGACTTCCGTCCGCTCTGACTCCGGCTCCGAGGATAAGTATGCAGTCTACATCTTTAAGCTCAGACGCTTGATCTACGGTTATGATACGATCCTCAACCTTCGCGCAAATCGACGCACTGATCAAGCAAGCACCCAGAGAACATAAAATTCCGACTTCCAATATCACCGCGACTGTCGCGATCAGAGCGCGCGTAACACCTTTTTTACCTATAACTCGTTTTCTTTCGTCGTTTGTTGATCCTTTAAATCTAAATAATGCGGCAGCCTTGGATACGACCGCCGCAAAAAAAGCTCTTATCTTTACCATCATCTTATGACGCACGTCACTTATTGCCGTCGGTATTTTGATCTTCCGTCGGGAAGAGCCCCGCAATAAATTCAGCCGCAAAATCAAGATAATTATTTTCCATAAGCTCGATCATACCCTTGTCGCAAAGTGCCGCAAGCTTATGATCAAAGGGGATTCTTCCGAGCGTATGGAGTCCAAAGCTCTTGGCGACCTCGTCTATATGACTCTCTCCGAATATTTCGTGCTTACCGCCGCAATCGGGGCAAACAAAATAACTCATATTCTCTACAAGTCCAAGCACGGGAATATTCATCATCTGCGCCATATTTACCGCCTTGGATACTATCATAGAAACAAGCTCTTGGGGGCTACTTACTATAACGATTCCGTCAACGGGCAAGGATTGGAATACCGTAAGCGGAACGTCTCCTGTTCCGGGAGGACAGTCAACTATCATATAATCTATATCGTCCCAGATAACATCCGTCCAGAACTGTTTTACGGTACCGGAAATTATAGATCCTCTCCAAACGACGGGAGTCGTCTCGCTATCAACCAAAAGGTTTATCGACATAACTTCGATACCCGTTTTAGTCTTTGAAGGGATCATACCGTTCTCGTCACCGTATATTGTACCCGGTTTAAGTCCAAAGGATCTTGGAATAGAGGGACCCGTAATATCGGCATCAAGGATCGCGACCTTTTTACCCATTCTCGAAAGTAAGACCGCAAGCATAGACGATACGAGTGATTTTCCTACGCCGCCTTTTCCGCTTACAACGCCTATTACGTGCTTGATGTTACTGAGAGCGTTCGGTGCCTCATGAAGATCCGTATTTTTATTTTTTGACGGGCAGTCCGCACCGCAAGTCGAGCAATCGTGTGTGCATTCTTCTGACATTTTTAATTCACTTCCTAACTTTTTATTATAATTGGTTTCACAATGTATTATTATACCGCATACGGCTTATATTTTCAAGTGCTTTTTTATTAATTTATGAGATGTTTACCTTTTTGCTAACTTTAAGGGCGAAAACGGCTCTCAAGCATAGGAACGATATCTATACTTCTTGATATGATCCTATCATAGTATTTATGTCCTACGCCCTCACGTGTTATTTCGATCATTTCGGTATGCTCCTCTATCGGATTACAGAAAACGTATATCCAAAGAGTGTAACCTGTTCTCTCCCTCTCCGCTATAAGATACTCGGTTATCTGCCGCTTGACGTCATCGGCAAGAGAGTCGTACATTATGTAGCTCGTTGCAACGGTATTTCCGTATATTTCATATTCTTTGAAGCCTATCGTCGCAAGACTGTCGATCGGTTGATCCTGATCGTTCACTCCGAGACCGAATTTCGTAAGAAAATCTTTATCTATACCCGTAAGTTTTATCTTTTCATCGAGCCACGAAATATCCTCGCGGCAGGTCTTTACACTCTTCAGTGACAATGTATCAAGGTAGGCAGAGTATACCGCGTATGTGTAATGCTTGTGCGTTATCGGCATTCCGCTCTCTTCCATAAGCCGTATTATTATCATAGCGGCAGATGTAGCTTTTCGGTTTATGACAAAATCGAGGTCGATCTTTTCCTCTGTCGGATGATGGTCGATGCAGCCTATAATATTTGCGGAATATTTACTGCTATGGCAATCCACCAAAAACAGTGCGTCATCGGGAGCGATTTCTCCGAACAGGCTATCAAGATCTATGGACAGTATTTTTGCCGTTTGGATCGGTTGCTCCGCACTTATATGCTCGGGAATGGCAATGCGGCTTTCGTATCCCAAATAATTAAAATAATCCTTCAAAAGTAAGGCGGAGAGTATCGAATCCGCATCGGAATTCGGGTGTCCGCATATTTTTATCACGCCTTGGACTGTATCGAGCGTTTCTTTTAGTTTGTTCTGATCCATATCTGAAATATTTCCTTATCTTTTTATAAAAGTATACTATTTTATCGCGAAAATGTCAAGCGAAACGGGTCTTTTAATGAAAAAAGATAAATATAATAAATAAATTTACAAACAATTACTTAAAATTACTTGACGGAAGGGAGATTTTGGTTATACTATATAATGAATAAATATGTTTATGAAAAAACAGGAGGTTTATTTTTAAAATGTCAGCACAACTTAAAAAGCTCAACACCTTCAAGGGCGTAGACGGTCCCGTTCTTACAATAGTTATGGACGGCGTAGGACTTGCTCCCGCCTGCGATACAAACGCGGTATCACGTGCATTCACCCCCACCCTTGATATGCTTATGTCAAAATATCCCACGGTAACTCTCCGCGCTCACGGAACCGCCGTAGGTCTGCCCTCGGATGACGATATGGGTAACTCCGAGGTCGGTCACAACGCACTCGGTGCAGGTCAGGTATTTGCACAGGGCGCTAAACTTGTTTCACAGTCGATCGAATCGGGGAAAATGTTTGCCTCGGATACTTGGAAGGCTCTTATCGGAAATGTTAAGAGCAACAACAGCACGCTTCATTTTCTCGGTCTTTTCTCGGACGGTAACGTACATTCTCACATCGATCACCTCAAAGCTATGATAAACCGGGCGAAAGCCGAGGGAGTTGCTAAGGTAAGGATCCACGTTCTGATAGACGGTCGTGACGTCGGAGAGACCTCGGCACTTGAATACATCGATCCGTTTGAAGCTTATATATCAGAGCTTCGTGACGTCGACTTTGATATCAAGATCGCAAGCGGCGGCGGACGTATGAAGATCACTATGGACAGATATGAGGCCGATTGGAATATGGTAGAGCTCGGATGGCACACACACGTACTCGGCGAGGGCAGACAGTTTGCATCCGCCGCCGAGGCAGTAAAAACTTACCGTGATGAGCTTCACGTAATAGATCAAGATCTTCCTCCCTTCGTAATTGCTGAAAACGGAAAACCCGTCGGAACGGTAGAGGACGGCGACAGCGTTATATTTTATAACTTCAGAGGCGACAGATCCATCGAGATATCCAAAGCGTTTGACGAGGAAAACTTCTCAAAGTTTGACAGAGTTCGTTATCCTAAGGTAATATACGCGGGTATGCTCGAATACGACGGAGATCTGCATATTCCCTCTCGTTATCTCGTAAATCCTCCCGAAATAACAAACACTATGAGCGAATATCTCGCTTCGACCGGTGTGTCACAGCTTGCTATTTCCGAAACTCAGAAATACGGTCACGTTACTTATTTCTGGAACGGAAACCGCTCGGGCAAATTCTCCGAGGAGCTTGAGACATACATCGAGGTCCCTTCCGACGTAGTTCCCTTTGAGCAACGTCCTTGGATGAAGTGTGCCGAGATCACAGACGCTCTTATAGGAGCACTCGAATCCGGCAAGTACCGTTATCTCAGAGTAAACTTCCCTAACGGCGATATGGTCGGTCATACGGGCAATCTTCTTGCAACGGTATGCTCTATGGAAGCGCTCGATCTTCAGCTTGCGAGAATACTTGCAGTGGTTGACAAGCTGCACGGTGTAGCTCTTATCACAGCCGACCACGGTAATGCTGACGAAATGGCTGAAATAGACAAAAAGACCAAGCTTCCCAAGGTAGGCAAGGACGGAAAGTTCAAATCCAAGACCTCGCATACGCTCAACCGTGTTCCCTGCATAATTTATGACAATTATTACGCGGACAAATATACGGTCAAAAATGACGAGGGCAAATTCGGTCTTTCCGACGTAGCCGCAACTATGGTAAACCTTATGGGATATGAGGCTCCCGAAATGTGGGATGAGTCGATAATCGAAATAAAGTAAGCTTAAACGTATAAAACACAAAGCCGTGAGGTGACACAAGATCATTCTCACGGCCTATTTTTTGTCTTCGGTATGTACTCAGATCTAAATATCAAGTCTTGCGATATCCTCAAGGCTCTGCCTCTTCGACGCAAGATAGTCCTCGCCGTCACGTATCATAACGACAGGCGGCTTCGGTATCCGATTATATTCGCTTGACATCGAATAGTTATACGCTCCCGTTACGAGCACGGCAAGCTTTTCTCCTCTTACGGGCGTTTTTAGACTGACGTTTTCTTGAATAATATCTCCGCTCTCGCAACATCTGCCTACAACAGATGCGACCAGGTCTGCTTTTTCGGCGGCTCGACTTGCGTTAAGAACGGTATATTCGGCTCCGTAAAGAGCGTATCTCGGATTGTCTGTCATTCCACCGTCCACCGAAACATAATTTTTATAGTCCTTAATATGCTTGACGCTTCCGACCGTATATACGGTAACGCCCGCATCGGCAACGATGCTTCTGCCAGGTTCCATAAGTATCTTCGGTTGAGCGATACCGTTATCGGCGCATACTCTTTTGACTGCTTTTGCTACATTTGTTATCTCTCTTTCGAGGTCTATCGAAGGTTGCGCTTCCGTATATCTTACCCCATAACCGCCGCCGAGATTGATGTACTCAGCCACGACACCGTATTTTTTTTGCATCAATGCTGCAAAGCCTACCATAATTTCAGCCGCACGATAAAACGGTGTACTCTCAAAGCATTGTGAACCGATATGGCAATGATATCCGACGAGCTTGACATTTGGAAGCTTAAGTGTTTGCAAAACGAGTCTTTCCGCATCTCCCGTTTCTATCGGAGTACCGAATTTGGAATCGACTTTTCCTGTGGTTATCGCCGCGTGCGTATGAGGGTCTATACCGGGAGTAAGCCTCAAAAGTATTGGTTGTACCCTTCCCTTGCTCTCGGCATACTTATTTATGTACGTTATTTCCTCGATATTATCCGCAACAAAAAAACCTATATTGTTGTCGAGAGCATATTCGATATCCGCATCCGTCTTATTGTTACCGTGAAAGAAGATATCCGATGCGGGAAATCCTACGGATAGTGCCGTATAAAGTTCGCCGGATGAAACAACATCTATACCAATTTTCTCCTCGTTGGCAATACGGTATATCTGCTTTATTGAAAGTGCCTTTGAGGCATACAGCGGATGAGATCCCTCTCCGAACTCGCGTCGCATAGTGTCTCTGTAAAGACGCATATTAGCACGTATCCTGTTTTCGTCAATAAGATAGAGAGGGGTGCCGTATTTTTCCGCAAGTAAGACGGTATCGGCACCGGCAAGGGTCAAGTGCCCTTTTTCATTTGTCGATAGGTTATTGTAAAGCATAGCAAAAGAACTCCATTCCAAGAGTACATAATCATATATGATAATTATATCATTTAGTCGAAATTTGTCAATACCGAAAAAGCAAAAGAGACCCGCATATAAACGCGGATCTCACAAAAAATCTTATTGAGAGTTCGATATATAAAACATTTGAAAATCAAACAGCCGGACTCAGATAGCATCGGCTACCTTTTTGATATAATCTTCGACCTCGGTATATGGTATATCGAGGGAGACCGAGAGCTCGCCGTAAAGGCAATGCTTTGCAAGTCTCTCGTAGTCGGCGTCGATGTCGGGCAAACGTTTTTTGGATTTGAGAAGTTGCTTTCTGCGATCGTAAATTGATTTTATTATTCCGACGTTAATATCCGGAAGCCCCTTTTCGATTGCTTCACGGTAAATCAGCTTGCGATTTTTTTCATTATCTATCTCAATGGGTAAAATACTCGGTATACGGCTGACGAAATCTACCGCCTCATCTCGAGTCATCAAGGCACGCATGGAAACGCTTTGATTGTCGGTCGGGCTATATATCATTGATCCGTCGCGAGATCCCAACGGTTCGAGAACGTAGTAAAGCGAACCGTTATTCATTTTTTCGAACGGCGAGGGACAGGTATCCTTAACCTCACAAACTCCGGAAGTACCGTACATTATCATATCGCCCTTTTTGAATCTAAGCATATCAATCTCCCTTTCGCCGCACATAATTTTCATTGAACATCAACATATTGTTAAATTTGTTATATTAATTATAACACAAAAAATAAATAAATGCCATAGGCATTTTAAACAAAAAGTTACTGATTTTTTTGACATCCCGATCATTGTTTTGAAAATCCGCGCATTATAACCTAATACATACAGAATTTCAAGTTTTTACAAGATCATTATACTGTATTTTGTGACAAATCTTATCAATTTTATTCATTTTTGCTTTTTAAGGTTGATTTACCGAGAGAGATGTGATATAATTAACGGCGTAAATTAATTTAAATTTTAAATAAGGAATTTTAAAATGTATCTTTATCTTATAAGACATGGTCAGACCTACGGCAATGCCGAAAGGTTTGTTCAAGGTTGGAGCGACGTGGATCTTACGGAGCTCGGAAGATCCCAAGCCGCACGCGCGGGAATGTTGATCAAGGACATTGAATTTGAAAAAATATTTTGCTCCGATCTTCAAAGGACGCGTACAACAGCTTCAATCGTTTTCGGAGAGGATGCAGAGCTTACGTTTGACGAAAGGCTTCGGGAGCTTAACAATACCGTTCTCGCCGGAAACAAGCTCAGCGAACTTACGGAAATATACGGGGACAAAATAACGCGAGCGGCGAGATCGCTTGATTATTCGTATTTTGGCGGAGAATCCGCACTACAGCTTATGGCTCGCGCCGCGGATTTTCTTACCGATCTCGGAAAGCTTACCGAAGACAAATCATATAAAGACAAAAGATTCGCCGCGGTCACGCACGGGGGTGTGATCCACGCGATGTTATCATATATCTTAGAAAACCGTTTGGACAGCCGAAACATTGCAATCAGCAACGGATCTATAACGGTACTCAAATGCAGCGCCGGCAAGTGGACAATAAGACTTGTTAACTATGTCGGAGAGCTCGTTGAGACCGACGAAAAGCCGCTGTATTAGGCTCAATTTTTCCAAACAACCGCATCTTAGTCTATCAAAAAGGGAGAAATGAAATTAATAATTGAGACATTAAAGGGGGAATGGGGGACTTTTACGCCCTTCCATATTTTTACCATTCTGGTAACACTTTCAGCACCATTCATACTTTATTTTGCGCTTCGTAAAAGAAGTGCAATGACGCAAAAGATCACGCTGTTTATTCTGTCACTGTCCGGTACAGGCGCTATAATCTACAATCTGCTTATGTGGGGAAGTCCGCTCGAGTATCTTCCCTTCCATTTGTGTTCGATAAACGCCTTGCTTTTGCCGATATCGATCATAACCTCAAGCAGACTGCTTGCAAGTACGCTTCCGCTATTTAGTTTAGGCGCTTTTGCGGCAATAGCTTTCAACTATGCACAAGGAAATTATGTGATACTCTCCTTAGTATTCGTCGCATATTTTTTCCCGCATATGTTTGAATTTGCCATTCCTTTCGTTCAGATCAAGCTCGGGCTTGTAAAAACGGGAGCAAAGTATATATTTCCTGCGGTCGGTATGACGTTTTCTTTCTATACCGTAGCCCATTTTGTAAACAGAGTGGTAAATAAAGTGCTTTACGTACAGGAAAAGGTGGACTCTCTCGGAGAACCGGTAAGCGTAAATTATATGTACTCTCTCGACCCCGAGGGACTTCCGATACTTTCTCAGCTTTGGGATATTCTTCCCTGCGAGTACTTCTATATGCTGTTACTCTTTCCGTTGGTATTACTTATTTACAGCGTGATAAATTGCAAGGAAATATTTCAACTGATAGCCGCGAGACGATCCAAAAATATACGTTGAATCTATGACAAGGCTCAATGCTTATATTGGGCCTTTTTATTGTACGTAAAGCTTTTTAACGCATATTTTTGAATATTTCTATTGCTTTTTTCTCTGCTTTGTGATAAAATATGTGGCGTATGTGATATTAACAGTAATATTTTACGCTTTGATATGCAAAAGCGTTGATAAGGAGATGTAAAAATGTTCAAAACGGAACTGCACTGCCACTCTTCGGAGGTAAGCAACTGCGCGACGGCAAACGCACAATTCATTGTAGAAAAATATCTTGAGGCGGGATATTCAACGATAGTACTTACCAACCATTTCAGCAAGTATACCTTCAAAAACAAAAGATTTGACCATTCCGAAGATCCTTGGGACAAGAAGGTAGACTATTTTATCAACGGATACAACGTTATGAAAGAAGCCGCCGATGGCAGACTTAATATAATCCTCGGTATGGAGCTTCGTTACTACTCAGACCCCAACGACTATCTCGTATACGGTGTTACCGAAGAATTCTTGCGTGCACATCCGGAGATGATGGACAGTAAAACAAAGGAATTTGCGCCCATAATAAAAGAAAACGGTATGATACTCATTCAAGCACACCCGTTCAGAAACGGAATGATGATAACAAAGCCGGAATATCTTGACGGTATTGAGGTTTTCAACGGTCATATAGGACAAGAGTCAAGAAATGATATTGCCAATCTCTGGGCTGATAAATTCGGATTTATGAAGACATCCGGCACTGACTTCCATCACGAATTCCACCATCCGGATGGTGGAATAATGACCGAGAAACCCATTACGAACACAGCGGAGCTTGTCGAAACGCTGAAGAGCGGCAACTATGAGCTCATAAGAACAGACGCGGTTCCCTACTAATATTTCTACCTTAATAGTTTTGGCGATCAATTTTCCCCAAAATTAAAGATCAATAACTTTAATGCCCCTTTTCCGATATAATTTTGCAGCTCGGGTAAGGGACATTTTTCTGTTTCCTTTAGAATTCAAAGATGGTAAATGAAAAACAAAAAAGGGATACCGCGTACCCCCTCAAAATACATCAAAAATTACATCTCAAAAGATTACTTATTGCAACTTTCGAGAAATTCAACAACATCACCTACGGTAACGAGCTGAGGAATATCCCCCTCATCATCAACGTCGATGTTAAACTGCTCGGCGCAAGCTTCCAAAAGCTCAGCTTGTTCGATAGAATTTATGCCGAGATCTGCGGCAAGTTCAGCGTCAAGAGTGATCTCTTCCTCGTCAACAAGAAACTTTTCAACGAGGATCGCTTTGAGTTGTTCAAACATACGATTGTCCTCCAAAATATTATCGTTCGTGATATCAAGAATATCAAATCTATGGTACAAAATGAATATCTGTACTTTATAACCTAATTATTATATTATATTTTGCGAAAAAAGTCAAGTCTTTTT
>CAZZFP010000011.1:0-32731 GCA_964653575.1 uncultured Lachnospiraceae bacterium | reverse complement strand
ACTTGCTTTCAGCACTAACAGAACAGCTATGCTATCGAATTAATGTTGAATATATCATATAAGCAAGTATGTCTATCGGTTTACTACTTGCTTTTAGATCACAAATAGCTTTTTTTACGGTAAGAGCGTTGTGCTCATTTCGCAATTCTATGAAATCGTTGTTGTAAGACATATAGTAAATTTGATTACAGTATACAAACGGAATATTTGCGTTTTTCATAGTGTTATTATGCGTAGTAAAGCGGATTATTATTCTTGAATACTAATATCAATCTGTAATCAATATAACAATAATACACCGTCGTCGAGATAATCGCAAATCGCTATTCTGCAATGTAAAAAAGCATTTGCGAGCGCAATTTTAGGTACAAAATTCCATTCATAAAAGAAACACGTTTGCCAACAATAATAGCAGAGCGATAAAACGCTCAAGACACGAAGATCGGAAGCGACCGAAAGACGAATACAAAGTACTTCGGCAAGAGGCTCCCGATGTGGATCGAATTAAACCTGAAAGCATAATGAAAATTATGCAAAGAGGCATAGATTAAGGAGAAAGATTATTATGGCAAGCAACAAGACACTTGTTCCCGAAGCTAAGCAGGCACTTGAGCAGTTCAAGATGCAGGCAGCAAACGAAGTAGGCGTTACTCTTAACCAGGGTTACAACGGTGACCTCACATCCAGTCAGGCAGGCTCTATCGGCGGTCAGATGGTTAAGAAGATGATCGAAAAGTACGAGAACGATCTCAAAACAAAATAAATTATCCAAAAAGTTCTTATAAGCTCTCCGATCGGCAAAAACGTGTCAAAGCGTTTAAAAAGAACAGAGAGGCATAAGAAAAGCTTAACATCCGGTTAGAACCGGAGCGAATAAGCAAACGGCTTATTCGTGTAAAAAGGGGCTGAGGTTTGCATTATCGAATCTCAGCCCCCGATTTTTACCTTTTAAGAAGTTTTTTACTTGACTTTTTCCTGTTCGAATAGTATAATATTACATAGTGCCGCCGCGCACGCGTGCATCGCGGTTCGGCGGGAAGAAAAAGGTCATACAGACCCATATAACGAAGGAGATAAAAATGCGTCAGTCAGTATTAAAAAAATATGCAAAGCTTATCGTAAAGGTAGGCGCTAATGTTCGTCGCGGTCAAGATGTAATAATCAGCGCCGAGCTTGATCAGCCAAAATTTATAGAATATGTTGTTGAGGAATGTTACAAAGCCGGAGCAAGGCAGGTAAGGGTAGAGTGGACTCATCAACCTATCACACTTATGAATGTTAACAATCGTTCTCTCGAAACTCTATCGACCGTTGAAACCTGGGAAGAAGAGAAGCTTAAGCTTGCAACGAAAGTGCTCCCCGTAAGAATATACATTATGTCGGAGGATCCGGACGGACTTGCGGGAATGGATCAGCAGAAGAATGCCGCAGCTCGCAACGCAAGATACAAGATAACAAAACAATACAGCGATGCTATGGAAAATAAGTATCAGTGGTGTATTGCCGCAGTTCCCGGAGTGAACTGGGCTAAGAAGGTGTTCCCGGGTCTTTCGGCAACCGTCGCAGTAGAAAAGCTTTGGAAAGCCATACTCTATACCTGCCGTGTAATAGACGAAAACGGAAAGTCACTCAATCCGATAAATGAATGGAAGGCTCATAATGCGGATCTTTCGGCAAGATGCGAATATCTTAACAGCCTCGGAATAGAAACACTTGAGTATAAAGCATCCAACGGTACTGATTTTAAAGTCGGATTTATGGAAAACGGAATTTTCCTTGCGGGTAAAGAGCAGGTGCTCGGCAAGAAAAATATATGGTATAATCCCAATATGCCGACAGAGGAAGTGTTTGTTACTCCGAAGAGAGGCGTGGCTGAAGGTATAGTATATTCTTCAAAGCCGCTTTCGTATTGTGGAGAGACAATTGAAAATTTCAGCGTAAGATTCGAAAACGGAAAAGCCGTTGAAGTCAAGGCAGAAAAGAACGAAGAGCTTCTCAAAAATATGATATCTATGGACGAGGGCGCGGCATATCTCGGAGAATGTGCGCTCGTTCCTTACGACTCACCTATTTGCAAGAGCGGTATAATATTTATCAATACTCTGTTTGACGAGAATGCCGCATGCCATCTTGCACTCGGAAGAGGTTTTAACAATTGTGTAAAAGATTACGAAAAGTATACGCTTGAAGAGTGCAGGAAAATGGGCGTGAACGATTCGGCAATACACGTTGACTTTATGATAGGAACAGAGGATCTTTCCGTCGTTGCCGTAACCAAGAGCGGCGAGCGTGTACAGATATTCAAAAACGGAAATTGGGCTTTTTAATGCCAATTGCATTACTTGATAAATAATTAAATAAAAAACGTTACTTACGGCGTGTAAAATTTGCGCCGCAGGTAACGTTTTTTGCATTATCCGAACTTCGTATCAGCTTCGATTTATTTTCAAGCCGCCGCTTACGGATTCAAAATCTATTTCGAACTCTCCCTGTCCGTATGTATATTCGTTATTTGCCGAGCTGGTGGCAAAATCCGAAGAAAAACTTCCGCTGACGGTGTCCATATCTGCGACAAATCCGCAAGGGAACTCGGCACAGATCAGTCGCGCGGTACCGCTTACGGTATCTATCGAGCATTTTCCGAGCGAGCTTAAACATTCTTTGTGGTTTTCAAGATCCTCGCTGTCGTACATAACGTTTATATTTCCGGATACGGTAGAACACTTGAGCTTTTTGAATATTCCGCTAAGCTCGAGCTTTCCGGATACTGCCGAGAACTTAGCTTCGCCGTCGAATATGCCGTCGGCAATAATGTTGCCTGATGTGGATTCACATTTTAATTTGCTTGAAGAACAGCCGTAAAGCTCTATCTTTCCGCTGGTCGTTTGGATATCTATTTCGTCATCTGCCGAGTTTTTCGTTTGTATTCCGTTGAGCCTTATATCACCGCTTACCGTCTCTATGTCCACTTCGGAGATATTGTATTGTAAATCAAGGTTTACGGTTGTCGATACAGCCTCGACCTTGACCTCGGAGATCATATCAACGGGTATCTTTACGGTAAGCTTCTTTTTTAAATTTGAGGAGCTTTTTCCAAACAGACCGAATATCCAACCGCTTTTATAATACTTTACGCGAATTTTTCCGTCGTGGACTCTCCAACGCATAACGGTGTCGTCATCGAGTGCTTTATCCGAGCTTTCGTACAGCTCCACAACGTCGCCGTCATACGATACTATGTCGACGCTTCCGTCTATCCAATCTATATCAAGCGTATCAATGCCGTTAAGCTGCTCGCGTGTAATGGTTGCATTTCCCGTATTATATTTATCATCGTCGGGATATGTGTAACCGGTGTTGCCGAAGTCAATATTAAAATTCCATACGTTGATATCCAAAAATGCAAAGATCAACGTTGCGATAAGGATCACGGTCACAAGAGACCAGGCTATTACTCTTTTCATATTATTCTATACCTGCCTTCCTCAGTTTTTGCTTGATCGTTCACGGATAAGGTCAAAGATGGCATCAACAAGATTATCCAAAGCGGTAGCGATTAAAAACAATATCCACGTAATGTCCCACCTTCGTGTGTTGAAGCTGATAATAAAATAAAGCGCAAACGTTGTTATCCAAATTGCCGATGAAATGCCGTCGGGGGCGCCTTTTTGCGGCTTGCTTTTTTCGACATTTTCGTTTTGGCACGACATATCACTTTCCGAACAGTTTATTCCTCTCTTTTCGAGCGAATTCACCGTCATATATTTGGTTTTATCCTTTACACATCCATCGTATACGAATATTGCCGTAGCTATTGCCGCCAGCGTGAACATTGAACCTACGCCGTACACATTTTGGATCAAGATAGGACATATGGGCGTACAAATATACATTGCAACTGCAATAGCACAACGTGCGGAATGTGAGCGACGCCTGCGATCAAACCTCTTGCGATCCTCATTTAACGGTATGGCAACGGGATCTATTCCGTCTATGTACATTATAACCGCGGTTGCCACGGCTACCATAAGAAACAGCATAACTACTCCGACTATATTCTGTATGATTACTACGGGAACGACGCAGAGCACGTAAAGCGATACGGCTACCGTCATAGCGAATGCTTTACGGGATCTGTATTTTTCGATCTCTTCGGGAGAGGGAAGGTTCCAATTGCTCAGGTCGATATTTCTATTTTGGGATCTGTGTTCATCGCGACTGCGAGTCCCCTCTGTATACGTTCCTGTTTCGGAGTCGGATCGCGTATCGGTGTTGGTGTCTGTTTCGGCGTATGCTTGAACGTTGGATTCCTTGAGCTGTGTATCTTCGACGAGCTCGCATATATCTCCTATGGAATCTATGGTATCTGCGTATGCCTTGTCATAAGCGGCACCGTCGGCCACGGCATCATCAAATCTGTCACAAAGATTTTGAAACATCTCGGATCGTATTGCACACATTTCTTCGGTTTCTTCATATGGCGAAAATTCCGCGTATATATATGCTCTTAACTTGTTGATATAATAACTCCTGTCGTTGCTCATTTAAATATTTCCTCCGTCATTAGAATTGATATCTATTAAATTTGAAATGATAATACAGGCTTCCTTCCATTCGTTGAACAGCGCTTTGTATGCCGTTCTTCCTTTATCCGTTATCGAATAATACCTTCGTCGGGCACCTTTCGCCTCGCTGTCTCCCCAATACGATACGATCATTCCGTCGCTTTCAAGCCGTTTGAACGCGGAATACAGAGTGGCTTCTTTCAGTTCAAATTTTCCTCCCGATTCACGGTTGATACATTTATTGATCTGATAGCCGTAACTGTCACCGTTTATCAAGTGCGCAAGTATGATAGTGTCTGTATGCCCTCGGATCAGATCCGATGTTATCGACATAGCGTTACCTCCGTTTTGCTTTTAATGTATTTGTATTATATCACAAGGTACCTCATCTGTCAAGGTATCTCAAAAAAATTTATAAAGTCGGCAAAATAGATGTTGGCTTAAATTAACGATAGGGTAAGCTTTGAGTTCGGAGCACGGTTCTGCTTTTCGTATGAAGCGGGTGCAAAAAACGGGGAGCTCCGACGAGAGCGTTTTCCGTCAAAAAACAAAGTCGGTTCTTCGGAAAAGGGAAGAAATATAAGAAAATGTACGATAATGAGTGATATCCGGAGTTGGCGATAGCTGTTTGCGACTCGATTCGTAAAAAAACGCTCCATCACGTATGATAGAGCGACTAAAAAGGACTTCATATATCGATGAATGTAAATAAATGTAATAACTGTAAGCTTGTGTAAAGCATCGTGTATTTTTACCTAAAAAGCGCACCAAAAACTATGCAAAAAGTCGCATCGGCTGAACGATTTTTGCCCTTGGCTAAAAAAGTTTTGAGATTCCTATTGATATTAAAATTGAAAAGTATTATAATAGTGACACAAAAGTGGTGGAAATAGGAGCAAATAGGTTTAAAGTGGAGCGGATTTGCGAGCTTAAATACTTATTTGATGCTCTACACGACGAACGAAAATGATTATATCCTCAGAAAGTGAGGAGGAAGGGAGGTACCGAGAATGTTAAGTGGTGAGTACAAACATACTGTCGATTCCAAAAACAGACTGTTTATTCCGGCTAAGCATCGTGAAGAACTCGGCGCCGCCCTCAAGATCGCAAGAACTCCCAGAGAAAGTTGTCTGCGCATTTATTCAGTAGCGGCGTGGGAAGAATTTTGCGGGAAGCTGAGAGAAAAGCTTGACGGCAAAAGTGCGGATATGGCGATGAGGTTTTACAACCGAAACGCAGAGACGGTGGAACCCGATTCGCAGGGAAGAGTTACCGTTCCGGCAGAACTTCTGAAATGTGCGGGCGTAAGCCCGGAGCACCGCGAGGTCGTCGTGGTGGGATGCGGCGGATATGCCGAGATCTGGTCGGCGGCTAATTACGAGAAGCTCATCGAAGAGGAAAATGCGGATCTTATCAGCGCGTTGCTTGATTCTGTCGGTCTGTGATCCGAACCATATGCTTACTTAACTGATAATAATAGATCATATATATAACGAAAATAATAACGGGATGTAAAAAATGAGTATAGAGTTTTCACATCGTTCGGTACTGCTTGACGAATGTATAGAAGGACTTGCAATAAAGCCCGGCGGAATATATGTTGACGGAACCTGCGGCGGAGGCGGTCATTCCTTTGAGATAGCCAAAAGACTTACTACGGGAAGGCTGATCGGAATAGATCAGGATGAAGATGCGATCAAAGCCGCGAGCAAAAGGCTTTCGGTGTACGGCGATAAGATAACTATGGTACGCAATAACTTTTCCGAGCTTTCCGATATATGCAAAGATCTCGGAATCGAGAAGATTGACGGACTTCTGATAGATCTCGGAGTATCTTCCTTTCAACTTGACGAGGCAGAGCGCGGATTTTCATACAGCGCAGATGCGCCTCTCGATATGCGAATGGATCAGCGTAAGAAGCTTTCGGCATACGACGTTGTAAATACTTACTCAGAGGAAGAATTAAGACGTATATTGTTCGAGTACGGCGAGGAGAAGTTTTCCGCAAAGATTGCCGAAAAGATCGTAAGCGAAAGAAGCAGATCTCCGATCAGAACCACTCTTGAACTTTCTGAGTTGATTAAAAGCGCTATCCCCGCGGCAGCAAGAAACGGTGGACATCATCCCGCAAAGCGGAGTTTTCAGGCTATCCGAATAGAAGTAAACGGAGAGCTCGATGTTATATCCCCCGCGATAAATTCAGCGGCTTCGCTCCTCAATAAGGGCGGAAGAATGGCGATAATAACCTTCCATTCGCTTGAGGACAGAATAGTAAAACAAACGTATGCAAAGCTTGCGGAGGGCTGTGTGTGCCCCAAGAGCTTTCCCGTGTGCGTGTGCGGAAACAAGCCGAAAATAAAGATAATCACAAAGAAGCCCATACTTCCGAGCGAAAAAGAGCTCGAAGAAAATCCGCGTTCCAGAAGCGCAAAGCTTCGCGTGGCGGAAAAATTGTAAATCGTTTTTATAGAGGAGCACGGTGATGGATGCACAATCGAGTATTTCAAATCCTATAATTGAAAACCTTTGCAAAAGATATGCGTCCGGTCGTGTCGTAAAGACCCGTGCTGAGATAGCGGCGGAAGAAAGGGCAAGAACGCTTGAAAAAGTTACCTGCGCCGAGACGGAGACTGTCGAGATAAAAGAAGAGGTAATCGAGTCATATAAGAACGGAAGCGAATATATGACAAGTGAGGCTTTTGCTGAAATGTTTCGAGCAAGACGACGCGTAGGCCGCGCTGATGTCGGCGCAAACGTCGAGACTCCTTCGGCGGTGAACACGGACAAGAGAAGATCCGCGAATGTCTCATACAGTGAAGAATCGTGCGATTCTGAAATTGCGTGCTCTGTCGATCGCTCCGAGAAGATCGGAGATTCGGAAATGTACGAAGCATATAACAGAATTGACCTCGGCGAGAATGAGATATCGGCATCGGTCGAAAATCTCAGAAGGATTAATTCGAGGAAAAGCGTAATATCGAGAATATGGTGTTATCTTCCGGTGGCTTTTGCTTTGATCAAGGATTGGGTAGATTACGATCCTAAGGTGTTAAGGATAAAGAGACACAAAAAAAGCTTTCCTTTGATAGCTTTTTCCGCGGTTATAATAATAGCGGTGGCGCTCTTTCTCGTTGTTTCGAGCTCGGTAAAGCTTATGGAGGCAGATAGCGAGATCGCGGAACTCAAAAGTCAGATAAGCAAGATGGAAGACACCGAAGCACTTTTGAATTCGAGACTTGAAGAAAAGAATAATCTTTCCGAGATCGAGCGTATAGCATCGGAGGATCTGGGAATGATCAGAAGCGAGTATGTTTCCGTTAGATTTGTTAACGACGTGAGCAACGGATCGAAAAACAACGGAGTCGTTTCTCTTTACAAAACGGATGATGAAAAGAACAAGTCGGACAATGCGGTTATAGGTACGTTGTTAAGCGCTCTCGGATTCGGAAAATAACATTGAAATTTACAACTACACATAAATTGTTGGCGTAATACCGTGCCGCGCTAATATGTTTCCCCGACATATTGCGGTTGCGGATGCGTCATCGGAAAAAGAGCAAAAACTCTTGTGGCAACTGAATATGGTGGATGAATCTTGAAAGAACTGCCACCATCCCCGAGCGTTGTGGCAGACGCAAGGAGATATTTCTTTCGGACTGTAAAGGCGGCGATCCTAAGTAAAAAACGGATTTCCGCCTTTACTTTATGACAAAATATGATATAATAATATATAGGCAAGTGTCAAAAAGTCTTTCCGCTACCAAAAAATCGGAATTATTCCGGGCGAGAGACTGTATAATTAAATGTAAAGGAGTGATCGTATGGCTACACTTGATTTTCGCCGCATAAGCACAAAGGGTTTAAAACGTTCTACCGTAGCCGCATTGGTGATAATACTTGTGGCAGCTATCTTGCTCTGCAGGATTTTTTGGCTTCAGACGGCGGGATTTGAAAAATATCAAGGACTTGTTATAAATCAGATGACGACCGAATCGACCATAAAGGCAAACAGAGGTAAAATATACGATACCAACGGCAATATACTTGCAACAAGCGTTACAGCGTACAGAGTTTTTATATCGCCAAGGACGATTGCCTCCGCCCAAAAGGAACTCGATGAGGCAAAGGCGAGCGGTGATTACAGTACCGAAATAAAGGTTGATGATTATGCCGATCTCATATCGAGAAAACTTTCCGATATACTTGACGTTACTTATGACAAAGTTAAAGAAAATACGGAATATACTCAATATCTCGATAGGACTATCGCACGTAACGTGGACGAGGAAAGTGCGGAAAAGGTTCGTGAATTTATCTCCGAATATGAGCTCAACGATATGGTATATCTTGAGGCGACAAGCAAAAGATATTATCCTTACAGCGATCTTGCGTCTCACGTTATCGGATTTACGAGCAGCGACGGCGAGGGTCTTTACGGTCTTGAACTGAAGTACAATTCATATCTTGAAGGTAAGGACGGAAAGATTATAACCGCAAGAGACTCACTTGGAAACGAAATGCCGTACGAATATGAAAGCTATATTGCGGCTGAGGACGGATATGATATCATCACCACGCTTGACGAGCATATTCAAGCGGTCCTTGAAGAACAGCTTTACGCAACATTGCAGGAATGTCAAGCATCGAATCGAGCTTGTGGCATCGTCATAGACGTTGATACCGGAGCCGTACTCGCTATGGCTACATCCGAAGGATTTGATCTTAATAACCCCCGCGAGCTCAACGATTATTACAGCGAGGTACTCGCGGAAAGCGGATACGCGGAGGGAACCGATGAATATAACAAGCTTCGTCAGGAGCTTCTGTTTGAAATGTGGCAGAACAAGGCGATAACGGATACTTATATGCCCGGTTCAACATTTAAAGTAATTACCACCGCGATGGCACTTGAAGAAAAAAAGGTCAGCGTTACCGAAATGTTTAATTGCACGGGCGGTATGACGTTCGCGGGTCGCCTTATAAAGTGCCATAAGCTTACGGGGCACGGAAGCGTTACTTTCGCGCGCGGTCTTCAGGAATCGTGTAACCCTGTACTTATGACGGTCGGCTTGAGACTCGGAACCGATCTCTACAAGAGCTACTTTGATGCGTTCGGATATTCGGAAAAGACGGGGATAGATCTTCCCGGTGAGGCAAACAGTATATTTTTCGATCCTTTTACCGAGATAGACTTGGCAGTTGCTTCATTCGGTCAGAACTTCAAGATCACGACGCTTCAACAAATATGCGGCATTGCCGCAGTGGCAAACGGCGGATATCTTGTTACTCCGCACGTGGTCGATAAGGTTATAGACAAAGACGGAAACACCATATATGAGAACAAAACGGAAGTCAAACGCCAGGTGGTCAGCACCGACGTCTGTAATGTTATAAACGAAATATTAGAGGGCGGTGTCTCGGGAGGATTCGGAGGCAAGAACTGTTACGTAGCAGGATATAAGATTGCCGCAAAAACAGGTACCTCGGAGAAGAAGGATAAGGTTGATGAAAACGGAGAATATTCGCTTCGTGTCGCTTCGTGCATCGCCTATGCTCCCGCAGACGATCCCAAGGTAGCGATGATACTTATGGTTGATGAACCTACCGTGGGAACACGTTACGGAAGCCTTGTTGCGGCTCCGTATGTTGCAAACGTTATGGCCGATATTCTTCCGTATATGGGTATCGAACCCGAATATACGGAAGAAGAGCTTGCAAATCTTGCAGTAGAAACACCGAATTTTGTTTATTGGTATCCCGAGCAGGCTACGAAGTATGCCGAAGCGTCGGGCTTTGAAGTCGAGATAATCGGAGAAGGTAAGTTCGTTACAAGTCAAGTGCCCGCCGCCGGAACAAGCGTTGAAAAGGGCTCGGCTAAAGTCATATTCTACCTTGGAAACAGTGAACCGGAGGAAACGGTGACGGTACCGAATGTTATCGGAAAGACGGCTAACGCCGCCAACAGTCTCATAGTCAATTCGGGATTTAATATCAAGATAGAGGGCTCAAACAATTATTTGAGCGGTACGGGAGCTGTCGTCGTATCACAGTATCCTGCCGCAGGCGAAAAGCTTAAAAAAGGTGAGGTCGTAACCATAGTAATGCGTTATATGGACGAAAATAACTGACGTTTAAGCACGACGTTGAATACAAAGGATAAATTATTGATCTCAATATTCAACGGAGGAGTACTATGAAGCTGTCGGAGCTTATTTCGGACCTTGATGGTTTGAGCGTTATTATAAACGGAAGTTATATGCCGAGGGACTGTGACTTAGTCGAAAAAACGAATATAGAAAATATCGTTACCGATTCAAGATGCGCAGAGAACGGCAGTCTTATGATATGTATTGACGGGGTACGGTGCGATGGCAATGATTACGCCGCAGATGCCGTAAAGGGCGGCGCGATCGCGATCGTCACCGAGCAGGCAGAAAGACTTTGCCGTATCCTTCCAAGTGATACGATTATTATAGAGACGGATAATGCAAGACGTGCCTGTTCCTATATTTACGATAAATGGTACGGAGAACCGTCAAAAAGGCTTAAATTTATAGCCGTGACGGGGACCAACGGCAAAACATCGGTAACATTTATGCTCAAGAGCATATTTGAGTCCGCCTTCATAAAGTGCGGGCTGATCGGAACGGTCAGATGTTATTCCGACCAAAAGGTTCTTACCTATGTTAATCGCGATCCGAGTGCGGCAATGACTACCCCGGACCCCGAACAACTTTACGCTTTGCTCAAAGATATGGCGGATGACGGAGTTGAGTATGTTTTCCTTGAGGCGACCTCTCATTCTTTGGCACTTGAAAAGCTTGCTCCGATAAGGTTTGAGGCGGCGGTATTTACAAATCTTACTCCGGATCATCTTGACTTTCACAAGAATATGGAGAACTACTTTTCGGCAAAGGCGAAGCTTTTTAAACATTGCCGGCTCGCGGTAATAAATGCTGACGATAAGTATGCGGCAAGACTTAAGTCTGAACTGCTTACGAGCGGAGAATGCCGTATCGTTACCTGTTCGACAAATTATAACTTTTCCGATTATTATGCTTCCGATACGGTAAACAAAGGTGTAAACGGATGCGAGTATAAACTTATAAGCCGCGATATGCTTATGAATATTCAATGCAGAATACCGGGAAGCTTTACGGTAATGAATTCACTTGAGGCGGCTGCGGTAGCGATAGAGGTCGGCATCTCTCCCGTTACAGTTCACGATGCGCTTGCGGCGATTGTGGGGATCGACGGACGGATGGAGAGCGTTTCGCTTTGTCCCGGCGCAAACTTCTCGGTTTTTATCGACTATGCCCATACCCCGGATGCACTTGAAAATTTGCTTTTGACCGTAAGAGGATTTCGCCAAAAGGGGCAGAGGATCGTGTTGCTTTTCGGATGCGGCGGAGATCGGGACAAGAGCAAGCGAGCCGTGATGGGGAACATCGCCGCACGTCTTGCAGATAAGGTAATAGTTACATCGGATAATTGTCGTACAGAGTCTCCGGAGAAGATAATAGATGATATACTCAAAGGTATAGGCAAGGATGTGAGCTATACCGTAGTACCCGACAGGAAATGCGCTATTGAGTACGCAATTAAGGAAGCGCAGTGCGGAGATATAATACTTCTTGCGGGCAAGGGGCACGAGACATATGAGATAACCGCAGAGGGCAAAAGAGCATTCAACGAAAAGAAAATCGTTTCGGAAGCGGCTATAAGATACTATTCGGCGGGGGGCAGACGGATCTGATCTCGCACAATAACGTTATTCAATAGAAAGGACATTTTATATGAAGATCGGATTTTCGGGTAACGGATCGGACCTTGATCAAGCGAAACTTAAATACCTTACTTTATCCGAAATAGCCGATGCTGTCGATGGAAGGATAGCGGGAGGCACAGGCGCAGAGAATGTGAAGGTGTACGGTATGTGTACCGATTCAAGGGAAGCCGAGGCGGGTGTGATGTTTGCGGCGATTAAAGGTGAACGGACGGACGGGCATAATTATATAAGCACAGCGTGTCAAAAAGGTTGTGATTGCTTCCTTTGCGAAAGAATGCCGACAGAGGAAAACAGCGTGATCGTAAATTCTAATATCGGATTCGTTGTAGTAAAGGACACAGTAAAAGCACTTGCGGACATTGCAAAATATTATTCCCAAAGGCTTAGCACCAAGACCGTTGGAATAACCGGAAGCGTCGGCAAAACGACGACCAAGGAATTTATCGACTGCGTTTTGTCTCAGTGCTTTGCGACACACAAGACCGAAGGAAATTATAACAGCGCAATAGGACTTCCGCTCGTAGTGCTTGAAACACCTTCGGATACCGAGATACAGATACTTGAGATGGGAATGGGAAATAAGGGCGATATTGCTTATCTTTCTGATATTGCCGTTCCCGACATCGGAATAATAACGAATATAGGGCACGCACATATCGAGGCTCTCGGATCAAGAGAGAACATTTGCAAGGCAAAGCTTGAGATCGCCGAAAATATGAAAAAAGGTTCGATTTTGTTACTGAACGGAGATGAGCCTTTACTTGATGATTATGAGAATTCCGATCTGGCAATTTACAGGATATCGCTGAAAAATAACAGAGCCGATATATTCGCGCAAAATATAAAACTCGGATTTGAATATTGCTCGTTTGATATAATTGATAATGTAATGCACAAGGTCTGTACAAACATAATTATAAACACTTCCGGAGAGCATAATATATATGCCGCACTTTTTGCTTATGCGGTGGGGGCTGTTGCTTTCAAGATGGATGAGCGCGATATACGCTCGGGTCTTGCTGAATATCAAAGTGTCGGATTGAGGCAAAAAATAACACAGATCAAAGGAAATACCATAATAGAGGATTGCTATAACGCGGGTCCAGAATCAATGTCGGCATCTCTTGAAAATCTTCACAATATGGGTATGGTTTCGTGCAGAGGCACTGTCGCCGTGCTCGGAGATATGCTGGAGCTCGGAGATGAATCCGTAAGGTTGCACAGAGAGCTCGGGAGAGCTGCGGCAAAAGCGGGGCTACGATATCTTGTATTGTTTGGTACTCAAGCTCGATATATAAAAGAAGGTGCAATTGAAGGCGGTTATCCGTATGAACAAATATATTGGTTTGAGTCTGATGAGTGCTCGGCGGTGGCAGGCAAGGTAGCCTCTGTCGTAAATAAAGATGATATAATACTGTTTAAAGCAAGCAGAGGAATGAGGGCGGAGCTTATATCCGCCGCCGTCAAAGACATATTAAGTTGAAGGAGTATTTGAGATGAACAAGGAATATATGATATCTGCGGCAATTATCATATTGAGCGTTTTCGTGCTCACGGTTATTATCGAGCGCAAGCTGATACCTGTCCTTAAATCGCATAAGGCGGGGCAGAAGATACTCGAGATCGGCCCGAGATGGCACAAAAGCAAGGAAGGAACACCTATTATGGGTGGACTTGCTTTCATAGTTGCGACGCTTGCGGTTATGGCGGTGGCGTTTATAACAGCACTTTGTAGACACGAAAATTCTATGCTTATACCGCTTGCATTGACTTACGGGCTCGCGGTCTTTAACGGAGCTATCGGATATATGGATGACTATACGAAGCTTATAAAAAAGCAAAACGAGGGCTTCAAAGAGTATCAGAAATTTACCTTGCAGGTGCTTATCGCCGTTATCTACACGGTCGCTATGATAAAGACCGGTAATCTCGGTACAGAGCTTATCATACCTTATTCGAATATTTCGGTTGATCTCGGCAGGTTTTATTATGTAATAGTAGTCGTGTTTATCGTCGGAATGGCAAACAGCGCAAACTTTACCGACGGAGTTGACGGGCTTTTGAGTTCTGTGACAGCGGTCATATCCGTATTTTTGATAGTGATGGGATTTTTACTCGACAGCAAAGGTGTTATAATGCTCTCATCGGCACTGCTTGGCTCTGTATGCGGATTTTTGGTATACAATTTTTATCCCGCAAGAGTTTTTATGGGGGATACGGGTTCGCTTTTCATAGGCGGCGCGATAGCGGGCGCCGCTATTATGACAAACCAATTGATAATAGTACTTATCGCTTCGGTCATATTTGTCGCCGAGACCGCCTCTGTGATACTTCAGAGAATGTATTTTAAAATTACTCACGGCAAGCGACTCTTCAAAATGGCACCGATACATCATCATTTTGAAATGCTGAAGTGGAGCGAGATAAAGATAGTTTCTGTCTTTTCGTTTGTAACATTGATCTTTTGCGTTATAGCATTTTTCGGACTTTAAAGTGCTGAACTTAACATATGGTAAACAAAAAGGAGGAGGCTTCGATGAATTCGGGCATTGAAAGGAAAAACGTATCCGATAACGAAATAAAGATCGATACCTATTCGGGCGACAGCTTTCTTGCGAGAGGCGGCGTCGATACATGGTTTTTACTTATAGTTACGGGCATCGTACTCTTCGGAATGATAATGTCATTCAGCGCAAGCTCGGTATACGCAAAGCTTTATCACGATGACAGCACCTATTTCTTTAAGCGTTATTGCATATATCTTTTGCTTTCTATCGGGATGACTGCTCCTTTTGTGATATTTACACGTCCTTGGCATTGGAGACTTTTTGCCATAGGCTCTTATGCGGCATCTGTCCTCCTCCTTATGCTTGTACCGATAATAGGTAAAGAGTACGGAGGTGCCAAACGTTGGATACAGATAGGTCCTGTTACCATACAGCCATCTGAGATAGCCAAACTTGCACTTGTACTTATGTTAGCACTTTATATGAGCAGATATGTAAAAGAGATCAACGATAACGGCAAAACCGGATTTGTGTACGGAGCGTTTATTCCGCTCTGTATGACCGGATTGCTCTGCGTTCTGACTATGCTCGGAAAACATATATCGGGACTTATGATCATCGGTATGCTCGGCGTTTGCGTAATGTTTATGGGTGGGACAAAAGTAAAGTGGATACTTTCTCTCATAGGAGTGGTGGCACTTGCCGGCGTTCTTCTTATAGCGCTTTTGCCTTATGCTCAAGAGCGTGTGTCCACTTGGTGGAACATAGAGGAAGCGGACGCCCTCGGAGAGGCTTGGCAGACGCTTCAGGGACTTTATGCGATAGGCTCCGGAGGCTTATTCGGTCAGGGTCTCGGAAACAGCCGACAAAAGTTCGGGTATGTTTCCCAACCGCAAAATGATTTTATTTTCACTATTATTTGCGAGGAGCTCGGATTTCTCGGGGTGCTTATCGTCGTGGGACTTTTCGGACTTCTTGTTTGGAGAGGATTTGTAATAGCCAAAAATGCGCCCGACAGATTTTGCTCACTTGTCGTATACGGACTTACCATAAAGGTCGCGCTTCAAACTCTTATGAACATTGCGGTCGTTACAAATATGATGCCGAATACGGGTATATCTCTTCCGTTTTTCAGCTCCGGCGGTTCGTCGCTTGCATTGCAAATATTTGAGATGGGTATCATTCTTTCCATATCGCGCTATTCCACGGTAAAGAGATAACAGACAACAAAACACAGAAAAGGGGATTCAATATGAGAGTAATAATGAGTGGCGGCGGTACGGGCGGTCATACTTATCCTGCGATCGCGATCGCGGATACAATCAAAGCAAATTTTCCATCGTCGGAGATCATATTTACGGGTAACAGCTATGGTATAGAGAAGCGTATTTCCACCGATGCGGGATATGAGTTCGTTGAGGTTGAGTGCAGCGGCTTGCGACGCTCTCTTTCACCGAGCAATATCAAAACCGCTTATCTTGCCTTTACCTCTCCCAAAAAGGGAAGAGCGCTTATAAAGGATTTTAAGCCCGATATTGTTATAGGAACGGGCGGATATGTCTGCTGGCCGACGGTAAAAGCCGCATCACAGCTCGGCGTTCATTGCGCTTTGCACGAATCCAACTCGATTCCGGGTCTTGCGGTCAAAATGCTTAAAGGAAGTGTTGAGCGTATATGGACCAATTACGAGGAGACCATTCGTCTCATCGGTCGTCCGAAAAAATCCATTCGTGTCGGTAATCCGATAAGAAGCACATTCACAACCGTATCCCCCGAGGATGCAAAGAAGAGGATCTACGGCGGCAAGGATTACAGATATTGTGTGCTTTCATGCGGAGGAAGCATCGGAGCGGAAAGGCTCAACGAGTGCGCGGTAAATTTTATGGCTCAGTACGCATCAAAGCACCCCGAGATGCTGTATATTCATATTACGGGAAAGCACAAATATGATCAAACATACGCAAGATTTTGCGAGCTTGGACTTGATCGGCTCGGTAATGTTCGGCTTTTGGACTATACAAATGAAATGCCTGTCCTTATGGGAGCTGCCGATATCGTAATATCAAGATCGGGTGCACTTACGCTTTCCGAGCTTGCGCTTACGGGTAAGGCATCGGTGCTCGTTCCGTCTCCGAATGTTACAAATAATCATCAATATTACAACTCGAAGGCACTTGCGGACAAGGGCGCTGCCGTTATGGTAGAAGAAAAGGATCTTTGCGTCGAACGGATGGTGAGCGTGATCTCGACACTTGCGGATAATGCGATCGAAAGAAAAAATCTTGAAAGAAACATCAAGAAGTTCGCTTTTCCCGATGCAAATCAAGTGATACTTGAGGATATCGTAAGACTTACGGGAGTTGAAAATTAAAAGCATATGTTTAAAGAGGTTACGATATGAAGACCGATCGTTTCAATAAAGATATTCCGATCACGGATTTTGAAGGAACATTGGATCCGGAACGCTTTTGCGAGCCCGGGACAAAGAATACAGGTGCCCACAGGAAGGCTTCCGTGCTTATTCTCGGTGTGCTCGGCGTTCTTTTGTCTTTCACCGCGGTCTATCTCGTCCTTAACAGTTTTAAGATAAACCACATAACCGTCGTTGGAAATAGGTCTTACAGTGAGGCGGAGATCATCGCCGCAGCGGGTCTGAACGTTGACAAAAAATTTATGAAATACAGCTCCGACGAAGCGGAAGCGGCGCTTCTTAAGGCTTGCCCCGCTGTCGAGTCTGTCAGCATAGATAAAAAATTTCCTTCCGGTGTGAGTGTGACCGTGATCGAATCCGACGTGATTTTCTATACCTTTTTCGGGGACAAATACTATTCCTTGACAGATAAGCTTAAGGTCGTGGAAGAGGCAAGACACGCAGATAGATTCAAGGAGCGCGGACTCCTACTTATCGAATTGCCGCAAGCCGACGAATTTGAAGTGGGAAAAACACTTACGTTCGAGAATAGCGAATACGGCTCCGAATATCTTTGGAGCTTCGTCGAGGAATTTTGCGAATATCGTGACAGACTTGCATTTGACATTTCTTGTATATCGCTTTCGGAAAAATTTAAGATAACCGTTTTTCTTAATGACGGAAGTCTTATCGTTCTCGGAAGCGCGGATAATACCGGGCGTAAGCTTGAAAAAGCAAGCGCGGTAATGATTTCAATGCGCGACGAAACCGAAAAGCCTTTGAGGATCGATGTTACAGATCCCGAAAAGGCAATATGTAGGGTGATCGAATGACGGACGATCATTACAAAAATGAATAAAGAAAAAATAAATAGTAAAATATGAAAAAACTATAAAAAAGCTCTTGAAAAAATCGCGAAAAAATATTATCATAATATAAGAACTATTCTTAATATGCAATAAGTGAAGATACGTAATAATCGGGAGGATGTTAAAATGATATTTGAACACGATGACAGCAGTGAAGTAGGCGTTAGCATAAAAGTATTTGGTGTAGGCGGAGGCGGTAATAACGCAGTAAACAGGATGATCTCCGCAAATATCAGAGGTGTAGGATTCGTAGCCATAAATACAGATAGACAGGCACTTCGCCGCTCCGACGCTCCCAATCAGATAGTTATCGGAGAAAAGATCACGAAGGGATTTGGCGCAGGAGCTGATCCCACAATAGGCGCACGCGCCGCTGCCGAGTCTATTGACGACATTAAAGCTATGCTTGCGGGAGCGGATATGGTATTCATCGCCGCAGGTATGGGAGGCGGAACAGGTACGGGTGCGGCTCCCGTTGTTGCACGTGTAGCGCGTGAGATGGATATCCTTACTGTCGGTATCGTAACAAAGCCCTTTGAATTTGAGGGAAAGAAGAGAATGGAGCGCGCCGAGGCGGGTATCGCAGAGCTCAGTCAATACGTTGACTCCCTTGTCGTTATTCCCAACGAGAGACTTAATCAAACATCGGAAGCAAGGGTCACGCTTCAAAACGCCTTCGGTATAGCAGATGACGTTTTGAGACGCGGCGTACAGAGCATTTCCGAGCTCATTAATATGTCCGCGTTCATAAACCTTGACTTTGCCGACGTTACTTCCATTATGAAGGACGCGGGCTACGCTCATATGGGTGTCGGTTCGGCAACAGGTAAGGACAAGGCTACCCAGGCGGCAAACGAGGCTATTTCGAGCCCATTGCTTGAGACCTCGATCAAGGGCGCAAGAGGAATACTTATCAGTATTACGGTGTCTCCCGACGTCGGACTTGAGGATGTAACGCTTGCATCAACTATGATCAAGAATGAGGCTCATCCCGACGCCAACGTAATTTGGGGAGTTGCGTTTGACCAAGATCTTGAGGACGAGATGAGGATCACTATTATCGCTACGGGATTTGATAAGAAGCCCGAGGATGACGAGGTCATAGACAGCAACGAGGAAGATAAGGATATCGAAACCGATGAGAGTGCAGATGAGAAGCAGACAACATCAGAGGACGACTTTGATATGCTCTTTGATCACCTCAAGCGGATCCACTGATAAACGATCCGAATGAAATAATAAAATACCGCAAGGAATTTTGCCGAATAAACGGTCTTCTCCTTGCGGTATTGTTTTTCACTTTATTGCGCTCGCGTGTTATCCGGTAGTTACGGCACTGTACTCTCTGTCAAGCTCGGAGAGTATTTCATATTCGGAAAAAGCCAACCTTTCGCCTGAAACGAGTTGGTAGTTCTCGTGTCCCTTGCCCGCTAAAAGTACGATATCTCCGTCATCAGCCATATCGAACGCCGCTTGTATTGCTTCCTTGCGATCGTATATTTCGATGCACCTGTCTTCCTTGTGACACTCTATGAATGCTTGCTTTATATCTGACGTTATTCTTGAAACGGGCTCATGATCGGGGTTATCCGCGGTGAGTATCGAAAGATCCGAAAGCTCTGCGGCAACTCTTCCAAGCTCCGCCCGTCGTCCGTAGGTTCGCCCGCCGACTGATCCGAATACGGTTATGATCCTTCCGTGAGGATAAGACTTAAGTGTGCTGAGCACCGAGAAAAGGCTTGCTTGATTGTGTGCATAATCTATTACAAAGGTTACGTTCGGCTTGGATATCGATCTGAAGGTCTCAAATCTGCCTTTTATTCTTGCACTTTTAAGTGCCTTTGAAACTCTCTCGCAGGATATTCCCATCGAATCGCAAAACGCAAGTACCGCAAGGGCGTTGTAAACGCTGAATTCTCCGGGAGTGGTTACGCATACACGTCCCACAAAGTCAGACGATCTTACACAGTCAAATTCGGTACCGAGTATTCCGTCGCTTCTGAATGACTTAAGATTTTCTGCGTATAATCCGATGCCGGATCGTAATGAATACGGATATAGTATAGCGTTTTCGCAAGCTTTGAATACACCTTCGAACTGCGTCTCATCTGCGTTGTATATTATTCTCTCGGCACCGTATTCCGTAAACAATTTAGCCTTACAGCTCATATAGTGCTCAAACGAAGGATGCTCGATGCCGCCTATGTGATCGGCTGAGATATTTGTAAATATGCAGGTATCGAATTTGATGCCGTATACACGTTCTTGCCACAGTGCTTGAGACGAGACCTCGATTATAACGTATTTAACATTGTTGTCTCGCATTTTTACGAGATTTTCGTATATCACCGCCGCCTCCGGCGTCGTGTTATATGTATTGTGATTTTGATCTGCGAATATAATTCCGTTTGTGCCAATGTATCCGCTTGAAAAACCGAGAGTGTCGAGTACATGCTTTATGAGTAGGGCAACGCTCGTTTTCCCCTTTGTTCCCGTGATGCCGACGATGTGCATATCTCGATCCGGGTGTGAATAAAACTCCCCCATAAGCAGTGCCAGAGCCTTCCTTGAGTCATCAACGGATATAATCACGGTACCGTAGGGAAGACTGTCGATATGCTTTTGAGCGATAATTATCCTCGCGCCTTTTTTGTATGCGTTCAGCGCGAAGTCGTGACCGTCATATTGCGCACCCGATACGCATACAAAAATACAGCCCTTGTGCGCCTTTCTGGAGTCTGAGCATATATACGTTATTTCCGTATCAAGACACTCCGAAAGCAGCCTTTGATTATTTACTTTATAACTATTAAGAGCCTTTAAAAGAGTTGATAATTTCATTGAAGAACTCCTTCATCAAAGAATTTCGCCTCACAGCTTGTCAAAAAGCTTTTCTCGAGCGAGTTTTGGCAATGCTTGAGTATTTGCCTATATTCATCGGAAAGTGGAACCGCAAGCGGAATTTCGTCTCGAATTTCTGACGAGATCTCTTGAAGCGCAAAAAACAAGGCAAGCTCTTTTTTGCAATCATTCGGTATGTCCCACAGATTTTGACGGTCAAAAAAGTATTTTGAACATTTTGGAAGCCGTCCTGCAAGATATACTCTCTCCGGATATTTCGTATTTAGCTTTACGGCGGTGAGCAATGCTCGAAGTCCGTCTCCGATGATGACATACGCCCAACCGTTCGGAAGCGTCTTGGAGTATATATCTTTCATTTTTGATCTCCGATGTCTATATGTTTAAAAATAAAACGTAATATTTTCCATACATACCTATATCATAACATATTCTCTAAAAAAATACAATATCATTTTTGTGTGTAATTTATTCCATTTTTTGATGGATGTTTATAAGATTTCGTTTTTTACCGAATGTTAAAAGAGAATAGCAACATTTGTAAATAAAATGATTTATAATTACCGATATATTTTTGAATCGACGGCACTTTGTGTAAGGAGGCGTATGTATGAAATTAAAAACGACAGTGGAGCTCTTTTCAAAGATGCCAACGCTTGAAACCGAGCGGCTGATACTGAGAAAAATGCGTTCGTCAGACAGATCGGATATGTTTGAATACGCCTGCCTTGACGATGTCACACGATATCTTCTTTGGAAGCCTCATTCGGACGATGAATACACGTTGCAGTATCTCAGGTATATCGAGTCAAGATACAAAAGCGGCAGCTTTTATGATTGGGCAATCGTACTTAAAGACAGCGGAAAGATGATAGGTACGTGCGGCTTTACGCGTTTTGACCACGAAGCCGATTGCGCCGAAATAGGATATGTTATAAATCCGAAATACCGCGGGATGGGAATAGCTGCCGAGGCGGCGCGTGAGGTAGTTAGATTTGGATTTGATAGGCTGGCGCTTCATAGGATAGAAGCAAGATTTATGTACGGAAACGAAGCCTCTCTCCGTGTTATGCAAAAGCTCGGAATGAAATTTGAAGGTTATCATAGAGATGCTATGTTGGTTAAGGGAGCGTATCGCACAATAGGTATGTCAGCCATACTCAGAAGCGAATATGAAAACCTCTACTGATTGAATATAGTGCGCTTTTCACGGCGATAATAGGGATAACGCAGAAAAATGTTGCGGTTTTTCAGCGTAATCCCTTTTTATTTGATCTGAAAGGAAACATTTATTTATGGAAACATATTCATTGCAAAACGACATTCTCGAAAAGCTTAAAGGTACAAAGACGGAGGAAAATCTTCACACCGCACTGAGTGCCGAGTCACAGGCACATCTACGCTATCTTTGGTTCTCGAAAAAAGCCAAGCAGGATGGATACGTAGACATCTCGAGAAATTTCGAGGAAATAGCAAACAACGAAAAGGAGCACGCCGAGATCTGGTTCAAATATCTCGGCGGTTGGAGCAGCACGGAAAAGAATCTCGACACCGCGGCAAACGGCGAGCATTTTGAATGGGATACTATGTATTTTGAATTTGCCGAGACCGCGCGAAAGGAAGGACTCGACGCTATCGCATTTTTGTTTGACAAGATCGCGGATATTGAAAAAACTCACGAGGTAAAGTATGCCACGATGAGAGACTCCGTAAAAGAGGGAACCGTGTTTGCTTCAGATGATGCAAATCAGAAGTGGATATGCCTTAACTGCGGATATGTGGTAAGCGGTAAAGAACCGCCGAAGATATGTCCCGCCTGTTCGCACCCGCAGGGATACTTCAAGAAGGAAAAGAAGTGCTGAAAAGCGTATACTCAAAAGAGGAGCGACCTCAGAAGATCGCTCCTCAAAATATTTTCGGATTTTACATATTTTTATTTGTCAATGCCGCTTTTCTTTGCATTGAGTATGAGGTTGATCACTATACCGAGCACGAGAGCGCAAGCGATCGAGGTTATTGTGACTTTGCCGAATGATACGACAAGACCGCCGATTCCCGTGATAAGAATAACTGAGACAACGAAAAGATTTTTATTGTCCTCGAGATCGATCTGTTGGATCATTTTAAGACCCGAGACCGCTATAAATCCGTAAAGTGTTACGCACACACCTCCCATAACACAAGGAGGGATAGAATCGAGAAATGCGACGAATGGCGAGAAGAAAGCGATGATGATCGCGCAAACAGCTGCCGCGGTTATGGTTATTACGGACGCGTTCTGAGTGATAGCTACGCATCCTACCGACTCACCGTATGTAGTGTTGGGACATCCGCCGAAGAATGCACCGGCTATGGATCCGACACCGTCTCCGAGAAGAGTTCTGTGCAAACCTGGATCCTCGAGAAGATCGCTCTCGATTATAGTAGAGAGATTCTTATGATCGGCAATATGCTCCGCGAAAACGACGAAAGCTACGGGTACATACGCTACGGCAAGAGTACCGATATATGCCGCATCAATATCTTTTATGCCTTCGATCGCGGTCATAAATGTAAATTCGGGCAGAGCGATGAATGTACCGAGGGAAACCCCTCCGTCAACAAGCGCCTTGAAGGGTTCAAAGCTTATTATCATAAGTGCGGAATTATCCGTGGCTATGCCGATAACGGTAAATACCATAGCGGTGGCATATCCTGCGAGAATACCTATAATGAACGGAATGAGCTTTACCATTCTTTTTCCGTAGGTCGAGCAAATGATAACAACGAAAAGGGTAACGAGCGAACATATGAGCGCAACGTAAGGAGAGCCCCCCGTGACGTCTCCTTTTGTCATATCGCTTACCGCCGCTCCAGCGAGCGAAAGACCGATGATGGCTACAGTAGGACCTATGACGACTGCGGGCATAAGCTTAGATATCCATTTAACACCTGCAAACTTGATAACAAGCGCGATCACAACGTATACGAGACCTGCGAGCAGAGCGCCGATTATAAGTCCGGCGTAACCGGCTTGCATTGACAATGCACCGGCGAACGCTACGTTCATAGAAGCGATAAAAGCAAATGATGATCCGAGAAATACAGGGCTTTTGAATTTGGTAAACAGCTGATAAACGATCGTGCCGACGCCCGCACCTAAGAGGGCGGCAGATGCCGACATCCCATTTCCTACGGCGGCGGGGACCGCTATCGTTGCCGCCATTATAGCAAGCAACTGTTGTAGGGCGAACGCGATAAGCTGAGGGAACTTGGGTCTGTCTTTTACGTTGAAAACGAGTTTCATGTGGGATTCGTCCTTTCTTTTTGATTTCTTTGTTTCGCCGTAAAAAAATAACGGCAACGGAAAAAGTGTCAGTAACATTTCTCCTGTGCCGAACTTATGCTTGTCTGTAAAATTCAAGACAGATGATATTTTAACCTCTCCTTCAATCACCTACGCATTTGCCGTCACAGCGATTTTTTGGTTACTTGTTGCAATTATAGCATTTTTTTGTCGATATGTAAACCCCGTATTCAAAATTAATGCTAAAAAATTTAGACAAAATATTTCAGAGCGGATGTTGACTTTTTAGATAATTCATAGTATAATATTCATTGTGTGCCGAGGCGTCAGGTCTCGGTATTCTGACGAAAAAGCAAAAACAAAATACGTGGAAGGATAAAAAGGGGGATCAGCATTATGAAACGGGATCTTCTCAAGATGATCGAAGAAAAAATGCCTACCTTTTCTAAAGGGCAAAAGGCGATAGCGAACTACATACTCGAGCACTATGAAAAGGCGGCTTACCTTACCGCATCAAAGCTCGGAGCGCTTGTCAATGTTTCTGAGTCTACCGTCGTCAGATTTGCGATCGAGCTTGGATTTGAGGGATATCCCGAGCTTCAGCGTTCCTTGCAGGAAATAATCCGCACAAAGCTTACCTCGTTGCAAAGGATTGAGGTAGCCAATGATCTTATAGGAGACGGCGATCTGCTTACCAAGGTGCTTATGTCTGACGTTGAAAAGATCAGACACACGCTCGAAAATATAGATGGGGACGCTTTTAACGAAGCTGTCGATAAAATAATAGGCGCGCGCACGATATACATTATGGGCGTAAGATCATCCTCGATGCTTGCGGGATTTTTGGACTATTCCTTTAGACTGATGTTTGACAATATAAAATTCATACAGACAACATCCGGCAGTGAATTATTTGAACAGATAATGCAGATAGGCAAGGATGATGTTATGATAGCTATAAGCTTTCCGCGATATTCAAAAAGGATCATCAACGCCGTTGATTTTGCAAGATCTGCGGGAGCAAACGTTATATCAATTACAGACAGTGAGTTTTCTCCCATAGCGGAAAATGCAAATCAGCTTCTTGTGGCTCAGAGTGATATGGCTTCATTTGTTGACTCTCTTGCCGCACCGCTGAGCGTCATAGATGCCATCGTAGTAGCTGTTTCAAGGAAGAAACAGGACGAGCTTGCCGAGCGTTTCAGCAGACTTGAAAAGATCTGGGACGAATACGAGGTATACGATAAATCCCACGGTTAAAAGTCATACGGTTGAGTAGGAATGATATGCAGACTAAAAAAGTAATAATAATCGGCGGAGGTGCCGCCGGCCTTATGGCGGCGATACATTCCGCGCAGAACGGTGCAAAGGTATATATTTTTGAGCGAAACGAGAGACTCGGCGTAAAGCTTCGTATAACGGGCAAAGGCAGGTGCAACGTGACAAACGATTGCGATAACGAAGAATTTCTGAGAAATGTTCCGACAAATCCGAGATTTCTTTACACTGCATTAAATAGGTTTTCGACTGCCGACACGAAGGATTTCTTTGAGTCGCTTGGAGTATCGCTGAAAACCGAGAGAGGGAAGCGAGTTTTTCCCGTGTCTGACAGAGCGGTCGATATTTGCTCGGCGCTCGAAAGTAAATGCAGTGAGCTCGGTGTTACCGTGATCAAAAAACGCGTCAGTGCGGTGCTTTCGGAAGACGGCAGAGTTGTCGGTGTGCGAGCGGGTGACAGAGACTATGCGTCTGATGCGGTCATAATCGCAACGGGTGGCAGATCCTATCCCAAAACGGGATCCGACGGCGACGGATACAGATTTGCATCGTCGCTCGGTCATACAGTGATCAAGCCGGAGCCGTCGCTTGTACCGATAGTGTGCGATGGCGGTCTTTGCGGATCCTTGCAGGGGCTTTCTCTCAAAAATGTGTCTTTGAGAATACTCGATCGAGGATCGGGTAAGACTGTATATGAAGATTTCGGAGAAATGATGTTCACTCATTTCGGAGTTACGGGACCTATGATACTCAGTGCTTCGGCAATGCTTCACGGTGTTGTACCGGGAAGGTACGAGATGATTTTGGATCTCAAGCCCGCACTTGATGAGAAGACACTCGACGCGAGAATACTTTCGGATTTTTCAAAGTCCATAAACAAAAACTTCGAGAACTCGCTCTCCGCATTGTTGCCACAGAAGATGATTCCTGCGGTAATCTCGCTTTCGGAAATAGACCCGTATAAAAAGGTAAATTCCATTACGCGTGAGGAGCGCTTGCGCCTTGTTTCGGTCCTGAAGGGGATCAAGCTTTACCCCGTGGGATTACGATCGGTCGATGAGGCGATCATAACGAGAGGCGGCGTTTCCGTAAAGGAGATAGACCCCAAAACTATGCAGTCAAAGCTTGTAGATGGGCTTTTCTTTGCGGGTGAGATTATAGACGTTGACGCATATACGGGTGGATTTAATTTGCAGATAGCCTTTTCAACGGCGGTTCTTGCGGGAGAAAACGCGGCATATCTGTAATATAATTTTGAGAGGTTGAATGATATGATTCATATAGCTATTGACGGTCCCGCGGGAGCGGGTAAGAGCACGGTTGCCAAGGCATTGGCGAAGAGATTGAATATAATTTATGTTGATACAGGCGCGCTTTATCGTACCGTCGGCTATCACGCTTTCGCAAACAAGATCTCTAAGGATGATAAGGCGGGGATTGTCGGTTTGCTGAAGGATATGAATATAGAGCTTAAGTATGACAACGGAACGCAGAAAGTATTTCTTAACGGCGAGGATCTCGGAGATCGGATACGTCTTCCCGAAATATCAATGTACGCGTCTGCGGTGTCCGCAATACCGGAGGTCAGAGCTTTTCTTCTCGATACTCAACGCAGTATAGCTAAGCAGAACAGCGTGGTGATGGACGGCAGAGATATCGGCACCGTCATATTACCCAATGCCGATGTAAAGATATTCCTTACTGCGTCTCCCGAGGAGAGGGCACGCAGAAGATATGAAGAGCTCCTCGCGAAGGGGAAGCAGGTCACCTTTGAAGAAGTGTGCGATGATATGATGGCGAGGGATAAGAACGATTCGACTCGCGATGTTGCTCCGGCGGTGCCGGCAGATGATGCGGTAATTCTCGATAACACGGGATTCACACTTGAAGAAAGTGTTGACGCAGTGATAAATATTATCCGGAGTAAGAACAATGAGTAACAGATCCGAAAAAGCAAAGGGTATGACGATATGGTACCGAATCGCGCATTTTTTGTTTGCGTGGCTTGTGCGCCTCGTCTTTCTTGTCAGAACCGTAGGCAAAAAGAATGAGCCCGATAAAAGCAAAAATTTTATTGTGTGCTCAAATCATATAAGTGCGATTGATCCCATTATAATATGCGCGGCGCTGAGAAAGCATCAGCCCTGTTATATGGCGAAAAAAGAACTTTTCGACGTTCCCGTGCTCAAATGGATAATCAAGCTTTTGGGGGCGTTTCCCGTAAACCGTGACGGTGGAAACACGGGAACCGTGTTCCATACAATAAGGATCATCAAAGAAGGCTCGACTGTGGGAATGTTTCCTCAGGGAACTCGCCATCCCGCCAAGGATCCGCGTACGACGAAGGTCAGAAGCGGAGTCGGTATGATAGCTACTAAGGCGAAGGCGGACATACTTCCCGTATTTATCAAAGTCAAAGGAAACAAGCAAGGGTTCTTGAAGCCCGTGAAGGTCATAATCGGTGAGCCTATCAGCTTTGAGGAGCTGAACTATGATCCCGAAGCTTCTGCTGAGGGGAAAAATGAATATCAGAGAATATCGGAAATGATATTTGATCGTATATGCTCGCTTGGAGAAGAAAGCGGAAGGAGCAACCGCAAATGATGTCAGCATCCGGAAAGACAAAAGGGTATGTAATCAAGATCGCGGAAAATTCCGGATTTTGTTTTGGGGTTAAAAGAGCAACGGAGAACGTTGAAGCGGCTATACGTCTGCGAGACGAGAGTGCCGAGCATACTCGCATCTTTACCCTCGGACACCTCATACATAACGATACGTACGTCGAACGTCTTGAACATAACGGCGTTTTCAGTATAACTGCGGAGGAGATCGAGGCGACAGCGGATAGCGCGACGAAGCTCTCGCCCGTAAAGCTCTTTCTGAGAGCCCACGGCGTGACATTGGAGACCGAACGTATGCTCGATGAGATGAGCCGTAAAAATCCTTATTTTGAATACGTGGACTGTACCTGTCCGTTCGTAAAGAAGATACATCGTATCGCCGCCGAAAATCAGGGCGAGAATAATGTTTTTATACTCATAGGCAAGAGCACACATCCCGAGGTCGTCGGAATACTTAGCTATTTCGAAGGGAAAAAGTTCGTTTTTTCAGGTGCGGATGAACTTTCCGAATCTTTGCAAAAAGGCGAATTGTCTAAATTGCACAAATACACCCCCATTTTGGCGGCTCAAACGACCCTCGATTTGTCGGAATGGGAAAAATGTCAGAAAGTTTTAAAAAAACTCTGTACAAATTCAATTATTTTTGATACAATATGCAGTGTTACGGAAAAAAGGCAGACAGAAGCCGAGTACCTTTCGGGGTCGTGCGATATGATCGTCGTAGTCGGAGGCAGGGAAAGCTCCAATACGGCAAAATTGCACGCAATTTGCAGAAGGCACTGTGATAATACCGTGTGGGTAGAGTCGGCAGACGAGCTGAGCTGTAATATTCCGTTTAACATATACCGCAAATATGCGGATGCCCCGATAAAAGCGGGCATAATCGCAGGAGCTTCAACTCCGAGCGATATAATTCAGGAGGTATTTAAAACAATGAGCGAAAACTTTGAAAAGCTCGAAGGCGAAAGCTTCGAGGAATTGCTTGAATCGTCATTCAAAACTTTGAATATAGGAGATATAGTTGTCGGAACCGTAACCTTGGTCACAGATGCTGAGCTTCAGCTTGACATTGTGGCAAAGAATACCGGTGTCATCCAGGCTGAGCAGATCACAGATGATCCCTCGGTAAAGCTGACGTCGCTTTACAAAGTCGGCGACCAGGTCGAAGGCTTTGTCATTCGTGTAAGCGATGTAGACGGCTTCGCATATCTTTCTAAGAAAAGAGTTGATTCTGACAGAAATTGGCAGAATATCGCAAACGCAAAGGATAACGACACCGTGCTCGAAGGTAAGGTTATCGAAGCAGTAAAGGGCGGAGTTGTTGTGCTTTCCGATTCCGTAAAAGTATTTATTCCCGCATCCCAGACAGGTGTTCCGAGAGACGGAGATCTTACGACTCTTGTCGGCACAGACGTTAAGTTCAAGATAATCGACATCAAGCCCGGCAAGAAGGCTATCGGTTCCATCCGCACAGTCCTTGCAGCAGAGCGCAAGGCTCGCGTTGAGGAGTTCTGGAGCAATATCGAGGTTGGTAAGAGATACAACGGTATCGTTAAGAACCTCACTAAGTACGGTGCATTTATCGACCTTGGCGGCGTTGACGGATTGATCCTCGTCAGCGAGCTTACTTGGAAGAGAGTTTCCTCTCCCGAGTCCATCGTTAAGGTAGGAGATACACTTGACGTATATGTTAAGAGCTTTGACCCCGAGAAGAGAAAGATCGTTCTCGGTCACAAGACGGAAGATACCAATCCTTGGTACATATTCTCGCACAACTACAATGTTGGAGATGTTGTATCCGCAAAGATCGTAAATATCGTTGACTTCGGTGCATTTGCCGAGATCGTTGAAGGCGTTGACGGACTTATCCACGTTACACAGATCCCGAGAGAGAAGAACGAAAACAACGAATACCAGAAGATCGAGGATGTTATCTCCGTAGGTCAGTACGTAGATGTTAAGATCGTTAAAGTCGATGAGGAGAACAAGAAGGTAAGCCTTTCTATGAAGGCTGTATTTGAGGCTTCCGAAGATGAGACAGTCGAAGAGACAGCAGAGGAAGCTCCCGCCGACGCTGAGTAATTAAAATCTTGTTAAAAAAGATCGTATGATCTATCGCCGGACTGCACGCTTTGTGTTGCAGTTCGGCGTTTTTGGATGATGGGGTATTTAAGAATAAAAAATTAACATTATCAAGTTATTTTGTCTATTGCATTAATGCTGTACATACGTTACAATGTACATAATGGTTAATTAATTGTGGTTGGAGGAGCGTTTTGATAAAAGCATTACTTTTGAAATTGAAAGAGGCGCTTATATCGGTATTTCCGGTATTGCTGATCGTCTCACTGGTCTACTTTACGCCGCTTGCGGATTTTACCCCAAAAGAGCTTACGGTATTTTTGATATCGGCGATCTTTTTGATATTGGGAATAGGTCTTTTTAACCTTGGTGCGGATCTATCTATGACACCTATGGGCGAGCAAGTCGGAGCGGGACTTGCAAAGACGGGAAAACTTAAGGTGCTACTGTCCGTGTGCTTTGTTATGGGGCTACTTATTACCATCGCAGAGCCGGACTTGTCGGTGCTTGCGGAACAGGTCAGCGCGGTTATGAACGGTACCTTGCTGATCGTCACGGTCGGCGTCGGCGTCGGCTTGTTCTTGCTTTTAGCGTGCGTAAAGATAGTTTTTAAAAAGGATCTTTCAATGCTCCTTATGTTCTTTTACCTTTTGCTTTTTGCGATATCGGCACTGCTGATTGAAAACGGGAAGAGCAACTTTTTGCCTCTTTCCTTTGACTCCGGCGGTGTTACGACGGGACCCATTACGGTGCCTTTCATTATGGCACTCGGCGTAGGTATCGCGGGAGTTATCGGAGGTAAAAACGCAAGCGAAAACAGCTTTGGTCTTGTCGCACTCTGCTCGGTCGGTCCGATACTTGCAGTGCTTGCACTTTGCCTGACATCAAGCGGAGAGCTTGTGTATGAGATACCGGATTACTCTATGGATTCCTATCTCGGAGCCGCGCTTTTTGAAAAGCTTTGGAATACATCGTTAGAGGTCATACGCGCCCTCGGACTCATATTTGTCTGCTTCTTTGTGCTCCAATTTTTGCTTTTCCGCATTTCAAAGAAAAAAATGATCAGTATCATCGTAGGTATGGTGTATACATTCCTGGGCCTTGTGCTTTTCCTTACTGCTGTTTCTGTCGGTTTTATGCCGATAGGTTTCAAGCTCGGAACTTGCATGGCAAAGCAGGATAGCTGGCTTTTGATACTGTTCGGATTCGTGATAGGTATGGTGGTCGTTCTTGCCGAGCCCGCCGTGCACGTCCTCAATAAACAAGTTGAGGAGATCACGGGCGGCGCTGTATCCAAGCGTTCTATGACGCTGGCACTTTCGCTCGGTGTAGGTATATCCATCGGACTTTCGACCATACGCATAATTTTCGGATTTTCGATCCTGTATTACCTCATACCCGGTTATCTTATATCCCTCGGACTTTCCTTCTTTGTCCCGAAGATATATACCGCGATAGCGTTTGACTCGGGCGGAGTTGCGAGCGGACCTCTGACATCAAGCTTTATACTTCCGCTGGCAATAGGTGTCTGCTACATACTTCAAGGCGGCGAGGCGGTGTTGGATTACGCATTTGGCGTTATCGCTATGGTCGCCATGACGCCACTTATCACGATACAAATACTCGGCTTCCGTGCGGTGATCTCGGCAAAAGTGCGCGAAAGAATTGTAATGAAGCGTATCATAAGCGCCGATGATGAACAGATCATCTACTTTCGCTGAAAGGAGTTAATATGGCAAAAAAATATTCCATAAAGAAAAAGGGTGACGTCTCGGCATCAAAGGTTCTCGAGCGCAACGTCGTTCCGAACAGTCTCGAGCTTCTCATTACCATAGTTAACCGAAGCAAAGCGGATTACTATATTGACCTCATACAGTCGATGGAAGTGAATATGCAGCTTGCCGTACCCGCCAAAGGAACCGCCAGCGCGGAGATATTAAATCTTCTCGGACTTGCAAATAACGATAAAGCCGTTATCTTCAGCGTTATAAGAGAAGATCAGGCGTCAAGGGCACTCGGTACGATAGAAGAAAAGTTTCGAACCATAAAAAACGGAAAGGGTATCGCGTTTACGGTTCCGCTTTCAAGCGTCATAGGTGTGTCACTGTTTGGATTTTTGAGCAATAATCCCAGCGTACTTCAAGAAGGGAGAAATGATAAATGAGTAATTACGCATATGAAATGATACTTTGTGTTGTCAATGCAGGTTTTTCCGATAGCGTTATGGATGCCGCAAAAGAAGCGGGAGCCGGCGGAGGCACCGTTATTCACGCACGCGGAACGGCAAACCCGGAGGCAGAGGCGCTTTTTCACATTACGATCCAGCCGGATAAGGATATGGTAATATTGCTCGTCCCTTCGGATATAAAAGATGCCGTACTTCACGCGATATATAAGTCTGCGGGCTTGAAGACGCCCGGACAGGGAATTGCTTTTTCGATTCCCGTAAGTCAGGCGGTGGGACT
>CAZZFP010000010.1:0-34464 GCA_964653575.1 uncultured Lachnospiraceae bacterium | reverse complement strand
CCGAGCAGGGAAGACAGTACTCTGCGCGACGGTACCTCATCTCCGTTTTTTATCGTGCCGGAAACTATTCCGCTCTTAATATGCTTTACTATCTGAAGATATATGGGAATTCCTTCCTGCGTAATAAAATTATCAAAAGAGATCAAAATAATACATCCTTTCTGATTTTTAAAGCATAACTGTATTACTCTTGCAACACGGTTCAACTGTATTATATCACTAATACGGATACTTGTCAATAGCATATTATAAAAAAGTATAACTATTTATAAATCACTGTAAATTTCGGTTTTAAATGATCCAACGCTGTGAAAAAGCAGAGAAAAATATCAAAAAATCTCAATTAATGATTTAAAAACGCTTGACAAACTAAAATATTTGTAGTAAAATTATATCCAAAGTAGAATTTTGTTCAAAAGCTTGTACCAAAGCAGCACATAGAAGTGAAAGGATGTGAACGTATGAATATCGGAAAAACGATAAAAAGGCTTAGAAGAGAGCAAAATATGACGCAAGAGAAGCTTGCGGATTTTCTCAATATCTCGCCTCAAGCTGTTTCAAGATGGGAGAACGGTTTGGCTATGCCCGAGCTTACTCTTGTTCCCATAATAGCAAATTTGTTCGGAGTTTCTACCGACCTGCTTTTCGGACTTGACAGTTCCGATATCAACGCCGCAATAGATGTTATCGTCTCTAAGGCTAACGATTGTGAAAGTAAGTCTGACAAAAACGCCGCAAGTATCGCGGTCTTGAAGGATGGGATCGCAAGATTTCCTTCAAGCTGGAGACTCAAAAATGAGCTTCTTGGAAAATATTACGCTACATACGCCGCGTACAGAGATGAGCTGGATGTGGCTTTCCTCAACGACGCGATAATGATCGGAAACGAAGTACTTGACAATTGTACGGTAGATGAGTACCGGTACGCCGCTATCGAGATACTGAGCAGTATATATGCGATCGCAGGTGATAAAGACAAAGCGGTCGAGACAATAGAGCGTTTTCCTTCACAGTGTGCAACAAAGGACAAGCTGCTTATGGTTATGCTCGAAGGCGATAAGAAGCTCGACAAAATAAAGGAAAATATATTCGAGTACGCCGAGATGTTGAGCCTGTCCCTTCGCACACTTGCCTTTGGCGGAGAATATTCCGATAAAGAGAAGATGCAGATACTCCAAAAGATTGTGAAACTCTATGACGCTTTGCTGGAGTCGGACGAGGACAGAGATTCCGAGCTTATGTGCAATGTTAACAGATATCTGGCGGCGGTATATGCAGACAGCGGAGATGCCGACAATACATTGCTTTACCTTAACAAAGAAGCCGATCTCTTGGTTAAGCTTGACAAAGGACTTGATGCCGAGGCTTCTATGGTAAGAAAAGAATACGGAACGGGTAAGCCGATCGAAAAACATCTCGAGGATGCGTATTATCTTGCGGATGAGCTTCTCTATAAGGTGCAACATAAGCGTTACGATCTTATAAGAGATAGAGAAGGCTACGCGGAGTTCGTAGAAAAGCTTGAAAGAATATTGGAAGATCAATAAGCGATAAGTCATTATTGTCGAACCTCCGTAAATATAATTATTATGATTATTTTACGGAGGATATTTATATGAGATCTGATGTTTTGCTTGAGATACTTCGTGCGCTCCTTTTCGGGGCGGTACAGGGAATTACCGAATGGCTTCCGATAAGCTCAACGGGACATATGCTGTTGCTTGACCGATTTATAAAGCTTGAAAGTGCTCGGAATCAGGAGTTCTTTGACCTTTTTCTGGTTATTATACAGCTCGCATCCGTCATGGCGGTGGTGCTCGTTTTCCGAAAAAAGCTTTTTCCGACCTTTGCTTTTTCTGTCAAAGAAAAACAAGTTGTTTCAATGTCATATGATCGAAAAAGCACATTTTTGCTGTGGCAAAAAATTTTGATCGGTGTTATACCGCTCGGCATCGTTGGACTTGCATTTGATGATATGGTCGAGAAATATTTGTACGGTCCTTTGGTTATCGCCGTCGCTCTTATTGTCTATGGGATAGCTTTTGTTTTGATCGAAAAAAGTCACGTATTGACGGATAAGATATCATCGCTTGATGAGCTTACAAGAGGAAGGGCATTCGGTATAGGAATGTTTCAAACGCTTGCGTTGATACCGGGTACATCAAGATCGGGCTCAACTATTCTCGGAGCAAGGATTTTGAACGTATCAAGAAATGCGGCGGCGGAATATTCGTTTTTTCTGGCAATACCAGTTATGCTCGGCGCGAGTGCTTTGAAGGTGCTAAAGCACATTATATCGGGAGCATCACCTTTGACTCTTACCGAATATCTTGTGCTCATATTCGGTTGTCTGTCATCGTTTGCTGTTTCACTTGTAACTGTCAAATATCTTACAGGCTACGTTAAACGACATTCATTTATTCCGTTTGGAATATATCGTATCCTGCTTGGCATCGTTATCATACTGTATTTTGTATTCAAATGAGGCGCGAAATATTGCGAGATCGAGGTTTCTTATATGATTGAAAACAAACTTAAAATACCGTACCCCATAATAGTCGAGGGAAAATATGACAGAGCCGCAGTCCTTGCAGTAGCCGACGCGGTAGTTGTCAAGACCGACGGCTTCGGCATATTTAAAAGCAATGAATTAAAAGCCTTGCTAAGGACCCTTGCAAAAAAAACGCCCGTTATCATACTTACGGATAGTGACGGAGCAGGGAATTTGATACGCTCACACATAAAGCGAATACTGCCACCCGAACGAACCGTTTCCCTCTATATTCCTCAAATAAAGGGAAAGGAAAAGAGAAAAAGTACCCCGTCTGCCGAGGGGACGCTTGGAGTCGAGGGAATGACATCTCAGATCATTTACGAGCTTCTGAAGCCGTATGAGAGCTTGAGCCCGCTGAATATATCAAATCCGCTTTCAAAAACCGACTTTTTTAACGATGGCTTGTGCGGAAAAAGTAATAGTGCCGAAAAGAGAGACATCATAGCTAAAAAATTTGAGCTGCCCGGTGGTATGAGTTCGAATGCTTTGCTTGAAGCGTTAAGACTTTTAGCTACTTACGACGAATATAAGCAAGCAGTCAAGGAGCTTACCAAAGATATATAAAACGAAGCCTTCGCGAATGATTTGCAAAAGTAAAAACACAAAAAGTATTCGTATGAATTTTTATCAAACGAATACTTTTTGTGTTTTATAAAATTATTACTTTTTTCCGAAATGCTTACGGTATATCGAGATCATCTCATCATAGCTAAGTACATACGGGCTGTTTGAATAGTTTTTTGCATCTTTTATGAGATCAACGTGCTCTTTTATTTGCTCGTTGGTCATTTTTATATCGACATCGGCAAGTCCCGTGAGCAATTCTCCGAGCACCTTTTTCTTTATTCCGAGCTCGGCGCAAAAACGTTCTATCCGCTCCGCGCCGATTTCAGCCTTGGAATTATATTCAATATAATCCTTTGCAAAGACCGCGCAAGCCTTGCCGTGCGGTACATCGTCGATAAGAGTTAAACTATATCCGAGAGGATGCGGAAATCCCGTTCCCGTTATGCTTATGGCAATTCCCGCCGCACACGAAGCGTAAAGCAGATCTTCCCTCATTTGATAGGAAAACTCACTCGGCAGTTGAGAGAGAACGTTCCAAATGCTTTTTGCCGCATAAAGCGCACACATTTCCGATATTACGTTGGATTTGGGTGACAGAAATGATTCAAGCGCGTGATGAAAGGCATCGAGCGCAGTGCTGAACGTATATTCCTTTGAAAGTGTATGCGTATACTTTGGATCGAGAAACGCCGCACGAGCCCAAGAGTCTTTGTGTGTGAACGTCTTTTTCTTAAGTCCGTCGGGTAGCGTAAGGACGCTGTAATTATTTGCCTCGCTGCCTGTGCCCGCTGTCGTCGGAATGAGTATTATCGAAAGAGAAGGATGAAGCTTTTTCGTGGGATCGAATATATCGCACGGCTCTTTGTATTCATCTGCCGCAAATGCCGCAATTGATTTAGCGGCATCAAGCGCCGATCCGCCTCCGATACCTACTACAAAATCACATCCTGTTGCCTTGCAACGCAGTCCCGCCTCAAAGCAAGCGATGACATTGGGATTTTCGGTTACCTCGTCGTATATTTCGTGTTCTATATTGTTGTCAGAGAGCACCGATAGTACATCATCGAGAGTTCCCGAAACCTTGGCAGACCTTCGACCGGTCACTATGAATGCCCTTTTGCCGAGTTTGAATTGCTCGGAATGGCTTAAAACACAGTTCTCTCCGCCAAAAATCTTGACGGGTATATTTAAGCAAAAATTCATTACGTTACCTTCATTTCTTGTATTTTATCTATCGCGACACATCGCCGCCCAAATTTTAAACGTTGGTCAGAGCCGCCATATCCTTTTGGTAGGATTCGAGAACCTTCGAGACGCTTTCTTTATCTGCGCTTGAGATAAGATAATAAATCTTGACCTTTGGCTCGGTTCCCGAAGGACGTACAACGATAACGTCTCCGTTTTCAATAGCGTAGTAAAGTACATCGGAGGAGGGAAGCCCTGTGGGAGTTTCTTCACCGCTTTCGGTATCAATGAAGATGCCTCTGAGATAATCCCCGTACAGCTTTACACGCTTTCCACCTAATGAGCTCGGAATATCCGCGCGAAGCCCTTTCATAAGTGCCGTCATACGCGCTGCCGAGTCAAATCCCGTCATTTCTATCTGTTGATTGGTCTCGTAAGAATAGCCGTAACGATCCCATAGCATTTCAAGCGCATCGTAAAGCGTCATATTCTTGGTCTTGTAGTAAGCTGTCATCTCAACTATAAGCATAGCCGCAACGACGGCATCCTTGTCTCTTGCATAAGAGCCCTTCAAATATCCGTAGCTTTCTTCAAAGCCGAAAATATAACTGCCTTTTCCGCTGTTCTCGTGCTTCTTGATGACCTCGCCTATGAACTTAAACCCCGTCAGTACGTTGAACATTTCAACACCGTGGGAACGGCATATTTTGGTGGCAAGCTCAGTCGTAACGATCGATTTTACCGCATAAGGATCCTTCGGCATACTGTTGCCGAGTTCATAAGCCGTGATTATATAATCGATCAATAAAGCTCCCATCTGGTTTCCGTTTATGGTAGTAAAGCTTCCGTCTTTTTTTCTCGCCACGACTCCGACACGATCGGCATCCGGGTCTGCGGCAATTACAAGATCACTGCCGACCTCTTCGGCAATTTTCATTCCTAACGCGAATACCTCAAAAAATTCGGGATTCGGTTTGCTGACTGTCGGAAAATCTCCGTCCGGCTTTGATTGCTCGGGTACTACGTAAAGATGCTTGAGACCGCTTCTTTGGAGTACCTCGGGTATGAGTTTGTATCCCGCACCGTGCAAAGGAGTAAAAACGATTCGCAGATCCTCGGCAACATTCGATACGGCATCACGGTTGACTGCCTCAGCCATAACGGAATTAATGTATTTCTCGTCTATCTCTTTTCCGATAACGGCTATCATTTTGCTGTTTACCGCTTCATCAAAATCCGCGAGTTTAACGTCGTCGAATATATCAAGCTCTGACATAACCTTGCTTACGGTACTTGCATGCTCGGGAGGTAACTGAGCACCGTCATCCCAATAAGCCTTGTATCCGTTGTACTCCTTGGTATTATGAGACGCTGTGATATTTATTCCCGCAACGCATTTAAGATGTCGGAGGGCGAAGGAAAGCTCGGGAGTCGGACGCACATCATCAAAGATATACACCCTGATTCCGTTTGCGGCAAGAACCGAGGCGGCGGTGCGGGCAAATTCTTTTGAATGATTTCTGCTGTCGTAAGCGATCACGACACCGTCATCGGCTCGGCTTGAATCATTTATGAGTTTAGCCATTGCTTGAGTTGCATATGCCACTGTGTGACGGTTCATAGCAAACATTCCCGTCTTCATAATACCGCGCAATCCGGCGGTTCCGAATGAAAGGTATGACGAAAAACGGCTTTTTATCTCGTTTTCATCGCATTTTATCTTTGCAAGTTCTTCCTTTTCATCGGAATCAAGAGCGCTGCTTGACAGCCATCTGGAATAGTTGTACTTGTAATCTGTATTTTGTCCGTTGGTATTCGACATGATAAGCTCCTTATTTTATATTGTCGCCGTGATCACGCTTGATTTTCTTCTTTGTATTGCAGAAGTGCTTTGGCAAGCTGATCCGGGCAGGACGTCTGCTTCAATCCGCAACGAATACCCGAAAGACGTGAAATAGCCTCATCAACAGTCATTCCGACGACTAAAGCGGCAACTCCTTTTGTGTTACCGTTACAACCGCCGTAATATTGACAGGCGACTATCTTTCCGTCCTCGATCTCAATATCGATCTTCTTTGAGCAGACCCCTTGAGTATTATATGTGATTTTGTGTGACATTATATTTTCTCCTTTGTAAAATTATTTATCTTTCCGTATTAATTGGTTTTATTTAGTGCCGACTGATGAATATAGTCCTATCGGAATAAAAGAGGTGAAGGATGCGGCAAGATACAAAAGAAAGGGAAGTATCTCTTTGCCTTTTATATTAAAAACAAGCGAAAAAGTACCGTCAAGGCTTGAATCTATTCGCAAGGTTTCCACGCCGAATATTTCAGCAAAACCTATTGCTTCGGCAACGTTGAAGACCGACTCCGAGCTGAGGACTACCTCGAGCCTTTCCTTATTTGTGACGACATTCAAGCCTTTTTTTAACAAAGCGTACTGAGTTATCGACGGCATACCCTTGTTGTCGGATATCTGTTCGCATATAGAACAGATCTTTAACTCATATTTGTTTATGAGTGAATAAAATCCGCGTAACTTTCCTTCTACGTCATTGTACATCGGAAGAATACAGTATTCGGCAATTCCGTTGTACACAGCCTCAGCCACATCCCCGTATGATTGGAAATAAGAGACCTTTGGATTTGTGACCGCCGACGACAGTGACGCATAAGCATTTTCGATGTATTCGCTTCTTACACAGGCGATCTTACCTTCGATCTGAGTATCTACGTCGTCAAAGTAGCCGAGAATATCCTCGTAAGAAAAGGTGTCCGAATTTAAAAGCATTTCTGATGCCATAAAGCAGATAAGCGCCTTGTCCGACAGCTCCGTAATGTGAGAGTCTGTATAAAGATATTCGGAAAGCATATGACTGCTCGACGATATGTCAAGCTTTTTCGGAGCTTTTGCTTTGCCCGAAAAGAGATTGGATATTATAGCGATCGTCCGATCGGTATCAGCATATCGCTCCTTGCTGCGTATCAAACGCCAAAGCTCAGATATCTGTGTGTAACGAAGTTCTTCGGCGGCGATCCTTGAGGCGTCAAGTTCTTTAAGATTTTTTATAACAGCCTCAGATCCTTGCATCCCGTCGCCGCCGATCTCGGCTAATATTCCTTTGATATTCATCAAAGCTTTTCCACTATATCGAAGCTCTCGGCGAGGAATGATTGCATTTCCTCGGGAGAAAGCCTTCTGCTTGCAAGTAGAGCTAACTTGTAGATGTAGCTTGCGATGCCGTTTGCACGCTCGGGATCACTTTCGATTATTTCTGTAAGCGTATTGATGACCTTTGCCGACTTATTGAGCGAGAGCGTATACTCGATCGGATAAGCATCGGCTCCGGCGTCTATTCCCGCTCTTGCATACATCTTCATAAATTCATCCATTCTTCTTGCGTCTTCCGATGCGGTAAGAAAAGCCGGTACCTTCTCGTCTTTTAGAGTATTGAGTTTTACTGTCAGCTTCTCGTTTCCGCTGACTCTGCGGAAAAGATCGGTAAGTGCCTGATTGTCTTCGGTTGCTGTGCTTTCGGTATTTTTGAGTATGTCTGCGACATCGGAATCTACACGGACGAATCTTACCCCGCAGTAGTTTCCTTCGAGAGATGTTATAAACTGCGTTTCAAAAGGCTTGTCAAAGACAGCAACATCTGCGCCGATAGAGTTGAACAATGAAATATACTGCGATTGAAGGGTCGTATCGTTTGTGTAATAGATGATATTTTCGTGAGTCTCTTTTGCTTTTTCAAGATACTCGTCGATCGTAGCGAATTTCTTATCGGTAAGTCGGAGCAATATCGACGGCTTGATTCTTTCACAGAATTTCTGATCTCTGATATAGGCATACTCGACAAAGATGTGAATGTCATCCCATACCTTTTCGTACCCCTCGCGATCGGTATTGCACATAGAATTGAGCTTGTCGGCAACCTTCTTTACGATGTGAGCGCCTACCTTCTTGACATAGGTGTTGTTCTGTAAATAGCTTCTTGAAACATTCAGCGGAAGCTCGGGGCAGTCGAGGACCCCTTTGAGCATAAGCAGATACTCGGGGATAACGTCCTTTATATCGTCCGCAACGAATACCTGATTGTAGTAAAGCTTTATCTGACCTTCTATCGATTCGTATTCATTGTTATATCTTGGAAAATAGAGTATTCCTTTAAAATTGAGCGGGTAATCCGCATTTATGTGGATGTAGAACAGGGGATCACGGGGATCGTTAAATACCTTATGATAAAATTCGTTGTACATCTCCGGAGTACATTCCGATGCAGGACGTTGCCAAAGCGGGTATTTATCGTTGATGAGGGACGGCTCGCTCTGACATTCTTCGCATTCGCAGTTATCGTCGTGCTCATCAGAATGTTTGTGCTCGTCTTCCTCAATGACATCAAGATATATGTCTACGGGCATAAAAGCGCAGTATTTATTGAGAACGGAACGTATCTTGTAGCCTTCGAGATATTCCTTTTCGTCCTCGGATACGTGCATAATTACCGTTGTTCCGCGCGTTTCTTTGTCGCAGGATTCGATCTCATATTCTCCCGCCTCGGTGCAGGTCCAGTGAACCGCGGGCGCGTCGGTATAAGATTTCGTGATGATCTCAACGGTATCGCTGACCATAAACGAAGAATAAAAACCGAGTCCGAAATGTCCTATTATGCCATTGGCGGGTTTGCCGCTCTCACTTTCGGCATTGGGCTCATTCTCGTACTTGTTGATAAAATCAAGCGCACCGGAAAGTGCTATCTGGCAGATATACTTTTGAAGTTCTTCCTCGCTCATACCGATACCGTTATCCTCGACGGTAAGTGTACCTTCACTCTTGTTGACGATAACTTTTATGCTGAATTTTTCTGCTTCTTCGTCAAGCTCGATGTGACCGAGTGCCGCAAGACGTTTGAGCTTAGTTATGGCATCTGATGCGTTTGAAACTATCTCGCGAAGAAAAATATCTTTTTCCGAATAAAGCCAACGCTTTATAATAGGGAATATGTGTTCGGTTTCGACGGATATGCCGCCTTTTCTAAGATCATTGTTGTTTTCTGACATAAATTACACCTTCTTTGTATTTTTAGTTGTTTGTAAATCAAAATATAATTTTAACTTTCGATCACACGTCTACATCTTTCAGATATAGACCGCCGTGTTCCGAAATAAAGCGCTTTCTCTCTTTGAGATCATCGCCGAGTAGCGTGTCAAACATATAAAGCGTTTTTGCTTCATCCGTCGGGCGTACCGCGATGAGTCGTCTTGTTTCCGGATTCATAGTCGTTTTCCACATCATATCCGGCTCGTTTTCACCGAGTCCTTTTGAACGTTGGAGCGTGTATTTTTTATTTCCGAGTTTTTTGAGTATCTCTGTCTTTTCTGCCTCATTGAAAGCAAATAGGGTTTCGTCCTTCGTGGTTATCTCGAATAACGGCGATTCGGCAATAAAGACCTTACCTTCTTTAAGCAGTGTCGGGAGCAGTCGGTAAAACAGGGTGAGTAAAAGCGTGCGTATCTGAAATCCGTCTTCGTCGGCATCTGTGCAAATTATTATCTTGGACCATTTAAGATTTTCAAGCGAGAATGCCGGCAGATCGAGCTTTTCCTTTCCTTTTTGCTCAACGCCGCAACCTATGACGCGCAGAAGATCTATTATTATGTCACTTGAGAATATCTTTGCGTAGGTGCTTTTCATACAGTTCAGAGTCTTTCCTCGTACGGGGATTATGGCTTGGAATTCTGCATTTCTTCCGAGCTTGCATGATGTAAGAGCCGAATCTCCCTCAACTATATACAGCTCGCGGCGCGTAGCATCTTTTGTACGGCAATTGACGAATTTTTCAACTCTATTGCTTGAATCTACTGCTGTGTTTAACTTGACCTTTGCTACCTTGCCGGCGCGTTCGGCGGCTTCACGGCTACGTCTGTTTACAAGGACACAGTTGACAAATATCTCTGCATCTTTGGGGTTTTCTGTAAGGTATATAAACAGCTGATTTTTCAAGTACTCCGTCATCGAGCTTTGGATAAAGGTGTTTGATATCGACTTTTTGGTTTGGTTTTCGAATGACGCAATGGTCGAAAAGCTGTTCGATACGTATACGAGACATCCGGCGATGTCGTTGAAGTTGATTTTTGCTTCGCCTTTTTGATATTTTCCGTTTGCGTTCATATATTTGTCGAGCGAATATACAAACGCCGTTCGTAAAGCTTTGTCGGGAGCACCTCCATATACGAGGTGGCTTGAATTGTGATAATATTCGAGCAAGTTTATATCCTGACAAATGCAGAACGAAAAGTCCGCCTTGTATTTGTAGATCGGAGTGTCCTCGCGGTCCTGTCCTTCGGCCTCGGTGTGCCAAAGAACGGGAAGGGTAAGCGCCTTTTCCCCCGCAAGCTCTTTAACATAGTCTGAGATACCGTTTTCGTAAACAAAGGTTTCGGTCGCAAAGCTTCCGTCGGGGTGCTCAAGATTAAGCTCAAAGCGTATTCCCGTATTGGCTACTGCTTGTCTTTTAAGAATGTCGTAGAAATATTCACCGGGTATATTTATCTCTTTGAATACCTCAAGGTCCGGTTTCCAACGTATGATTGTGCCGTGTTGCTTTGATTTTCTGTCTATCGGCGTGACTGTCAGATCAGACACTGCGTATCCTTTTTCAAACTCAATGTAGCTGACTGCACCGTTTTTGTACGACCACACTTTCATATATTCGGAGCTGTACTGCGTTGCGCAAGCGCCCAGACCATTAAGACCCAAAGCGTATTCATAGTTGCCGCCGCTCTGATTGTTTTCATATTTTCCTCCGGCGTAAAGCTCACAGAATATCAGATCCCAATTGTATCTGCCCTCGGCTTCATTGTATCCGAGCGGTATTCCGCGTCCGAAGTCTTCGACCTCAAGGGAATTATCTTGATATACTGTGATCTTTATAAAGTCGCCGTGACCGTCTCTCGCCTCATCTACCGAGTTCGAAAGTATTTCGAAAAATGAATGTTCACATCCCTCGATAGTATCCGAGCCGAAAATAACCTGAGGACGTTTTCTTACACGGTCGGGACCCTTGAGAGCGCGTATGCTTGCGTCGTCGTAGTCGGTGGGAGTAATACCTTCGTTTGACAGAATATCCACCGAGAGCTGCTCTTTATCGTTGATTTTATTTGATTTTGATTTTGTATCGGTTTTTGCCGATGTTGTCGATCTGATGTTCGACTTGGTTGACGTAGCTTTTTTTGAAGCGGTCTTTTTCGTTTCAGCCATTTTTTCCTCCGTCATTAAAAATTGTGCTTTACTTGTATTATTTCAAAACTATGATATAATACCGATTTCAAGCCAAAATCCAACATCTTAAATTATATCAGAAAAAATGCGATTTGAAAAGAGAATTTTGAATAATTTTGTATTAAATATTTTAATATATTGTAATAAGTGCAAGATCTGCGGCAGAAATCAATTATTTTTGCAAAAAAAGCATTTTATTGTTATACGAGGGTGTTGCAAAAATCTTTGAAATGTAGTATAATGTATAACATAGGATCGTATAAATATTTGTTTTAAGCAGCTTGTGTCTGTCAGAATATGCGGAGGTAGATGTTTGAAAACAGCTGTACATTCCGATCTTTTGAGTGCTCTTGAAGAAAATCGAATAGAGCACAAGATCAATGTGTCTTCAAAAACGCTTACCACTTTCAAGGTCGGCGGAAATATTGATGTTTGCATAGTTCCAAAAAGCGAAGCCGAGCTCGTATTTGCCGCGCTTACGGCGCATCGACTCGGTGAAAAATTTACGGTGCTCGGGCGCGGAAGCAATACACTTTTTTCGGATGATGGATACAACGGTGTTGTAATACTTACCGAAGGGCTTCATACCGTTAAGCTTGAACTTGACGACGAGGGTGGATCGTTGTGTGCCGAATGTGGTGTTCCGTTAACATATTTGACTGCGTTTGCCGCAAAGCATTCGTTGTCGGGCCTTGAATTTGCCTATGGCATACCGGGATCTTGCGGCGGCGCAGTGTTTATGAATGCGGGTGCGTATGGCGGTCAAGTGTCTGATGTTGTAGAGTCATCGAAATATCTTGACCTTGATTCGGGGCGAATCCTAACTCTTGAAAAAAAAGAACACGGATTTGCTTATCGTCGGAGCGTATACTCCGACTCTGACGGTAAAATGATACTTCTTTCGGTACATATGCGTCTTAAATATGACGATCGCGTTGTTATAGACCAAAAAATGCAGGCAAATATGCAGGCAAGAAAAGAAAAACAACCGCTCGAATATCCGAGTGCGGGAAGCGTATTTAAGCGTCATCCCGGATTTTATATGGGTCAGATAATAGAGGAAAGCGGACTCAAAGGCTTTAGTATCGGTGGGGCCGTAGTCTCCGAAAAGCACGCGGGATTTATAATCAACAAAGGCGATGCAACGGCTTCCGATATCAGATCCCTTATAAGTTACGTAAGCGATGTTATCTCAAACAAATATGGGTTCACTCCCGAGTGTGAGATAAGGATGATTGACTGAAAAGCAGGTATAATATGTCATATTCGACAGAGCTAAAGAGAAAACTACTGAATTCAAAAATAAAGAGCAATTGTTGCCGCAGAGCTTTTGCCTTCGGAATAATGTTCGGGTCTGCTATGTCTCATCCGGATAAGACGGACGCGGAATGGAACGTGTTTTTGTTTTCGTCGGGAGATGTGTCTCTTTCCGAGTGTGTAAAGGATTTTTTGTCTCGTTTTTATAAGACTGATTGCTTTATCGTAAGCAATACAAATTACGGCCGTTCCGACCATTCTGTGTACGCGAGATCTTCTGTCGCGCTGTCTATGTCGTCAAAAGTACTTGAGATACCGTCTCTTGATACTTGCGAATATTTCAAATGTGATCAGTGCCGAAGCTTCTTTGCAAGGGGCGTGTTTGTTGCCTCGGCGTCGCTTGCGGCGCCAACAAAGCAATATCATCTTGAATTTTTGTCCGCAAATTCCAAATCTTCAAATGTTTTCAGAAGGTTTCTTGAAGAGATAGGAATTTCTCCAAGCGGAAAAACGAGGATATACTACAAGAACGCCGAGAAGGTACGCTTGTTTTTGGCATACATAGGAGCTAAAAGCGAATCTTTTGATGTCGTAAACATCACGATTGCTCGGCAAATAAGAAATGAAGAGAACCGTATTACTAACTGTGAGGCAAAAAACATTCAGAGATCGATAAGTGCCTCTATGCAGCAGCTCGACGCCATCACATATATCATCTCCGAAAACGCCCTTGACGGACTTTCCGAAGAACTTCGTACAACGGCAAAATTGAGACTTGAAAATCCGGATATGTCACTCTCGGAGCTGTCTAAGATCCACGATCCCGTCATAACAAAATCGGGTCTTACACATCGTCTTGCCAAGCTTGCGGCGTTTGCACAGCACCTCAAAGACGAGAAATCAAAGGATTCCGATTAAATATTTTTTGACTATTGCGCACAATTTTAAATCATTGATTGCTTTTAATCGATGAAAATTATATAAATTTTAAGGAGATCAAAAAATGAACACTTCATGGCTTGGACTTGAAAACAAAGTCGTAATCGTAACAGGCGGTGCTTCCGGAATAGGATACGCAACCGTTCAGGAATTTCTTAATGACGGCGCCAAGGTCGCTGTATGTGATATGAACCCCACAGCTCCGACGTTTGATGCGGAAGAGGGACAGTATCTCTACGTATGCGCAGATATTACCAAAAAATCCGAGGTTGACGCTATGGTAGCAAAGGTCGTAGACACCTTTGGAACCGTTGATGTTCTCGTAAATAACGCCGGTATCAATATTCCTCGTCTTCTTGTCGATGAAGGAAATTGCTATGAGCTTGACGAAGCCGTCTGGGATAAGGTTATGAATGTCAACGTAAAAGGACTTTTCTTCTGCTCACAGGCAGTTGCAAAGGTTATGGTTAAAAAATCAAGCGGCGTTATCATCAATATGTCCTCGGAATGCGGTCTCGAAGGTTCTGAAGGTCAGAGCGTATACGCCGCATCCAAAAATGCAGTTAACTCCCTTACACGTTCCTGGGCAAAGGAACTCGGAAAGAAGGGCGTAAGGGTAGTGGGAGTTGCCCCCGGTATACTTGAAGCAACGGGACTCAGAACCCTTTCGTACGAAACCGCTCTCTCTTATACAAGAGGCATTACGGTTGAACAGCTCAGAGCAGGTTATTCAAAGACAAATACCACGCCCCTCGGACGTTCGGGCAAGCTTTCTGAGGTAGCCAACGCAGTGGCATTCCTCGCATCCGACAGAGGCGGATATATTCACGGAACAACAATAAATATCGCGGGCGGTAAAACAAGAGGTTAATCCGTTTGCTAAGAGCTGTCGCACTGTCACCTTTAGATATCATATTGATATTTTGACCTGCGACAGCTCTTGAAGTTTATGTTAAATCTCAAATCTTGGTACGGAGTAGAGGAGATCATATGGGCAGATCATTTTTTTACATATCCGACGGCAAGCTTTTTCTCAATGAAGGTGATCTTTCAAAAGAGGTAAGAAGTTCTGTACTTGATTCTTATATCAAAAAATTACGTGAATCGGCAAGCCGAAATGATTGGAAGCGCTCGGGTGAGGGCGCGAGATTTACGGGAGCGTTTGAACCTGCCGAGAGCGCAGAGAGCCGTATAGCTTCCGTCAGATCGGCTGTGTGTTGCATTGGAAAATATGACGGTCGGCTGATATATTCGATAAATATTGACGGATTGACGGGAATATACAGCAAAGATGATCTTGATTCCGCAGATGAGGGAATAATTATCAGCAGTGCCGATACCTCATACCGTGATTTTGATATAAAAAACGGACGAATGGCGGTGTCATCTGCGTTTGCGGGTGAGAGCCATATAGGCGTGCTTAGGATAGGTAGCAGTGAATGTGAAGTTTATACAGACGGAAGATCATATGATACCGAGCCCGTTTGGTCAAAAACACATTCGGACAAGCTGTACTTTTGTACTGCCGGACTTGAGATACAAGAAAATCCCGAGGATGACAGATACAACGGTCCCGAGATCACTTCATATCAACAACTGATAATGAAGATGGCTGAAAATAACACGCCCATTCGGAGAGGTCCGAGTTCGATCTGTATTATGGATATTTCGCAAGGAACTATGGATGAGGTCTTGTCTGATGAAAAATATGATTTTCTTCATCCGCAAAGTGCTTGTGACGGTTCGCTTTATTACATAAGACGTCCGTATAGATCTCAAGAAAGCGGTAAGCGAGGTTTCGGATGTCTTGTGGATACGATTCTTTTTCCATTTCGGCTGCTCGGAGCGTTGCTCGGATTTTTTAATTTCTTTTCCATCAAATATTCCGGTAAGGCACTTTCTAAGACGGGAGATATCAAGCAAAAAAGCAGTGAACAAATGTTTATCGATGGTAATCTTGTAGATGCCGAACGTGAAATGAAGGCAAATGTGTCAAAAGGAGATAAATTTCCCGGTATAATTCCGCGTTCTTGGGAGCTTCATCGATTGATGCCCGATGGTAGCGATAGGCTTATTCGCAGGGGAGTTGTTGCATATAGGGTAGATGAAGAAACGGAAGATATTTTGATATCCAACGGTTCGGCGATCCTTCGTCATTCTTCAGACGGAAGTGAAGAAAAAATATCCGATGCGCAACGCGTTACCTACATTTTTAACGATCAAAAAGGTTAAGTTTAAGGTTCGTTAAAATCCTGCGATCACAAAGGAGAAAACTATGTCAGATTTCGTACATCTTCATTTGCACAGCGAGTACAGCCTTCTTGACGGTGCTTGCCGTATAAGCGAAATACCCAAGCGTGCCAAGGAGTGCGGTCATACCGCGGTGGCTCTGACAGATCACGGCGCTATGTTTGGCGCGGTGGCATTTTTTCGTGCGTGTAAAGCAGAGGGAATAAAGCCGATCATAGGTTGTGAGGTGTACGTTGCGCCGAGATCAAGATATGAGAGAAACTCGGCACCGCAGAATTCACCGTATCATCTTGTGCTTTTGTGCAAAAACGAGGTCGGATATAAAAATCTTATATACCTTGTATCCAAGGGTTATACGGAGGGATTTTACTCCAAGCCGAGGGTAGACTTGGATCTGATACGGGAACATTCCGAGGGACTTATAGCGCTTTCTGCTTGTCTGGCGGGACAGATACCGAGACTCTTGATATCCGGAAACTACGATGAGGCTGTGAAAGCGGCTAACGAGCTTGCCGAGATCTTCGGAAAAGATAATTTTTACATCGAGCTTCAATATCACGGGCTTGAAGAGCAAAAAAGAGTTCTTCCGTTGCTTGTAAAACTTGCGAGCGATTGTAATTTGCCGCTTGTAGCTACGAATGATTGCCATTATCTTAGACGTCGGGACTCCGAGGCTCAAGCGGTTCTTATGTGTATTCAGACGAATAATGTACTTTCCGACGGCAGACCGATAGGATTTGAGACAGATGAGTTTTACTACAAGACCACCGAGGAGATGACCGAGCTTTTCGGAAAATATGACGGTGCTGTCGAAAATACGGTAAAGATCGCAGAGTGTTGTAATTTTGAGTTTGATTTTGACAGAACCGTTCTGCCTGCATTTACCTGTCCAGACGGAAAAAGCGCTGATCTTTATATGAGAGAGCTTACCGAAAAAGGCCTTGCGGAAAAGATTGCCTCGGGTCTTATTGTTTTTGATGATAATTACACGGAAGAGGTATACAGGGAACGGATCGAATATGAGTTAAATATCATATCCGAGATGGGGTACTCCGACTATTTTCTGATAGTATCGGACTACGTGGGGTATGCTAAAAGTCACAATATTCCCGTAGGTCCCGGAAGAGGCTCCGGGTGCGGGAGCCTTGTTGCGTATCTGATGTCTATAACAGATATAGATCCGATAAGGTTTGATCTGCTTTTCGAGCGTTTTTTGAATCCCGAGCGCGTGAGTATGCCTGATATCGATATAGATTTTTGTTATAACAGGCGTGAGGAAGTCATTACCTACGTTTCTGAAAAATACGGAAAAGATCACGTTTCCCAAATAATAACATTCGGAACTCTTGCCGCACGCGCGGCGATACGTGATGTCGGACGCGCTCTTGGAATGTCGTATGCCGATGTTGATGTAGTCGCAAAAGCTGTTCCGCGCGAGCTTAATATAACCATTGAAAAAGCCTTGGAATCTCCCGAGCTTAAGAGTCTTTACGAAAGTTCGCCAAAAATAGAAAAGCTTATAAATACTGCAATGGCTATTGAAGGTATGCCGAGAAATATATCCATACACGCTGCGGGTGTCGTTATCACCGATGATGCGGTATCGTCTTACGTTCCTATGGCGACGAGCTCGGATGTCGTTATTACGCAATACGATATGGATACGATAGCGAGTCTCGGACTTCTTAAGTTCGATTTTCTTGCGCTCAGATACCTTACAATCATAGACGACACTTGCAACCAGATAAAGGAAAAATATCCGTCGTTCGATATTGAAAAGCTTGCGCTTGACGATAAAGAAACCTATGAGCTCATTTCTTCGGGCAACACACTCGGCGTTTTTCAGCTCGAATCCTCCGGTATGAGGCAGATGCTTACAAATCTTCGCCCCCAAAATATCGATGATATTCTTGCGGCGATCGCACTCTACCGTCCCGGACCTATGGACTCTATTCCGAAATATATAGAATGTCGTCATAATCCCGAGCGTATCTCGTATGATCTTCCTGAGCTTGAGCCCATACTCAAATCGACTTATGGTTGTGTCGTTTATCAGGAACAGGTCATGCAGATATTCCGCGATATTGCGGGCTACACCTACGGTCACGCGGATATAGTGCGACGCGCTATGTCAAAGAAAAAGGCGGCAGTGCTTTTTGCCGAGCGTGCGGCATTTATTGAAGGCGCTTCAAAGAACGGAATACCGTCCGAAAAAGCTGAAAAGCTATTTGATGATATGTCAAGCTTTGCAAACTATGCGTTTAATAAGAGCCACGCGGCGGCGTATGCCGTACTTTCGTACAGAACGGCATATCTGAAAGCCCACTATCCGAGGGAATATTATGCGGCATTGCTTACGAGTGTCCTTGACAATGTGACCAAGCTGGCGGAATATATAAATGAATGTTCCAAGCTTTCCATCAAGGTGCTTCCGCCGGACATTAATAAGAGTCATATGTATTTTCACGTCAGCGGAAACGATATTATGTACGGACTCCTTGCTATTAAAAACGTGGGACGGAATTTTATAAATGACGTAATAGCCGAAAGAAAGACATCTTCGTTTTCTTCGTTTGAGGACTTTGTCAGCCGAATGAAAACCAAGGATCTTAATAAAAGGCAGATTGAATCTTTGATAAAAGCCGGAGTGTTTGACGGGCTCGGCGCTTACAGAAGTCAGTTGCTCGCTTCGTATGAAAAGATACTTGATCTTGAATCTGACAAGAGCCGTTCAAATATCGAAGGGCAGATAGATATGTTTTCCTTGGCATTTTCTGCCGATACGGGTGATGAGCCAAATGAGAATACGGGATTTAAGTACCCGGATATCCCCGAGCTTACCTTGCGCGAAAAACTGATGTACGAAAAGGATGCGGCGGGAATGTATCTTTCCGGGCATATGCTTGACAATTATTCCAAGGATATTGCCTCTTTTGACGTTATACCCATTTCCCGCATACTCGCTTTGGATGACGACCAAGATGATCACGAAGCGGATACTGAGACCAAACAAAAAGTCAGTGTCGCAGGGATGATCTCATCTGTAACTTTGAAGACCACAAAAAAAGATGAAAAAATGGCATTTTTCAAGCTTGAAGACAGAACGGGGCAGATCGAATGTATTTCTTTCGCCGGCAAATACGAGCAGTATTCTTCAATGATACACATAGATTCTGCGATTCTGTTGGACGGCGTCATCTCTCAAAGAGATGACGAAGATCCGAAAATACTTGTAAATTTTATGATGCCGTTGACGGAAAATAAAGACTTCAAAGAGAGGAAAAAGCCGATCACCGACAAGTCGCACAATGTAGGTGTGTCGCAAAACAAGCCCGCAGGTCAAGAAAAGCATATGCCGGCTGTCTTATATCTGCGTGTTCCGTCTGTACAAAGCGAGGAATTCAAAAAAGCCGAAAATTTAGCTTGTATATTTGAAGGAAGATTTCCTGTTTGCTACTACGACACGGAGCAAAAATTATATTTAAAAAGAAACGGCGGAATAGAGCTCAGTGACTACCTCTTCTCGGAATTTAAAAGCCTTCTCGGCGAAAAAAACGTAGTACTGAAATAAGATATCATAAAAATTTTCAAAAACAGGATCGAAATGTTTGTCTCGATCCTGTTTTCCTTAATTTTCAAAGCGAATTATCATCTTACAAAGCCATAATATTATTACAAAGATTATAAAAAATATGTGGCAGAAATCGGTATTTGGTGCCGCTTTGAGGAGATGATAAAGGATTATGGTCAAAAAGGATAAAACCGATAGCGGGAAAAACAGAAAGCGCCGGCTGCTTCTGAGAGTAATATGTATATCGGGACTCGTTGTCCTGCTTTTTGGAACGGCGGTGATAGCCGGATCGGCGATATATATTGACCGTAATTTTCTCAATGAGGTTGATCTGTCCGAATATACCGTCGATGGAGTAGCACGAGAGACGAAGCTCTACTACTACAATTTCAAGGATCGCTCGAACCGCATCGGAGACGCCGAGCTCTACGGAGAAAAGATCGGTATTGCCAAAAACAGCGTGATCGTAAAGTACGAAGACATTCCGAAGAACCTTATAAATGCCTTTATTTCTATCGAGGACAAGCGATTTTTCAATCACAAGGGGATCGACATTCGCCGAACTTTCGGCGCTTGCGTTAACTATATTTTGCATCACGGTGACAGCTACGGTGGATCAACTATAACTCAACAGGTAGTTAAAAATATTACGGGAAACAGTGAATACAGCATTACCCGAAAGATACAGGAAATGATATACGCCGCAGATCTTGAACGCAAGATGTCAAAGGAAGAGATACTTGAATTGTATCTCAATATAATAAATTTGGCGCACGGAAACTGCGGCGTCGGCGAAGCGGCTGAGTATTATTTTTCAAAGAACGTAAGTGAGTTGACTCTTGAGGAATGTGCATCGCTGGCGGCAATCACGAGTAGCCCTTCCAACCTCGACCCCGAAAATAATCCCGAAAATAATCTTGAACGAAGAAATATGGTACTTGGGCTTATGCTTGATCAGGGATATATAACTCAGGATGAATTTGAAGGTGCGACGGATGCGCCGACGGTGCTGAATATATCGGTAAACATCGGAAATGAGACGGTAAATTCTTGGTATGTGGATATGGCGATCGAGGATGTCATAAACGATCTTATGGAAAAGTTCGGATACACTTACGATAAGGCAAGCCGACTTGTTTACTACGGCGGACTCAATATATATCTTGCGATCGATCCCGAAATACAGTCTACCCTCGAACGTTATTATGCCGACGCTTCCAATTTTCCGGTTCACAATGACGGTACCACCGCGGAATCGGCAGCAATAGTGATCGATTCCAATACGGGAGATATACTTGGCGTCGTAGGAGCACGGGGGATAAAAAGCGCGAACCGTGTTATGAGCTTTGCTTCAAAGGCGCAGCGACCGACAGGTTCCGTAATAAAGCCGCTTTCTGTATACGCACCGGCACTCGATATGGACCTTATAAACTATGCAAGTGTTTTCGATGACACACCTGTAAGCTTTGTTGAAGATAGCTCAAATAATAAAAAACTACGTCCGTGGCCATACAACTATACATTTGAGTATCACGGGCTTACAAATATAAATACCGCCATACAACAGTCAACGAACACAGTTGCCGTTAAGGTGCTTCAAAGCCTCGGTGTTGAAAACTCATACGCTTTTTTAACCGATAAATTGAAAATATCCGGACTTACAGACAGTGACAAGCAAACCGTATCACTTGCACTCGGTCAGCTGTACAACGGCACTACGTTGCGGGATATAACGGCGGCATATTCCATATTTGCATCCGGCGGTTGTTACAACGGATACAGATCCTATTATCGTGTTACGGATAGCGACGGCAGAATCTTGCTTTCGAATGATACGGACTCTCAAGAGGTAATAGGATCGGATACAGCTTCTATTATGACACAGATACTGTCCGAGGTAGTCAGTTCGGGAACGGCACATAACGTTACTCTTGACGGCTTTATTGACTGTGCCGCAAAGACGGGCACGACCGAAAATGATTGTGACAAATGGATGATAGGGTATACGCCGTATTATATTTGCGGCGTATGGTACGGATACGAGTATCCGCGCGAGCTTACGGGACTTTTACGCAATCCATGCGTTGATATTTGGGACGGTATTATGACGGAAGCTCATCAAAAATATATCAATGACAGTGATGACGTAAGGCATTTTACTCTCGACAAAAACGTAGTAACAGCGGAATATTGCCTTGATTCCGGAAAGATAGTCACGGATGCTTGTAAAAAAGACGCAAGAGGGGACAGGACTGCGACGGGTTATTTTAAAAAGCAGACCGCGCCGCACCGAATGTGTGATTGTCATATATTGGTGCCTTATGATGTGGAAAACAAGGGTGTTGCCGTGTTTGACTGCCCATATGAAAATATTGAATACGTTGGAATGATACGTGTCGATAGAGATTTTCCCATGCAGATATATATAGACGACGCCGAATATGTTTGGAAATATGTAAAAAACAGCGAGATAACCGCTGACGGACATTCCGCGTTTTTCTCGGGGATTATACCCGAGGGCAGATACGTTGGCATATCCGCAACCGCCGTTCAATTTAATCGAGCGTGCACACACACCGCCGAAAGTGAAAGCAACAGGAAAAACAGCGCTCAATTCTTTGAAGAAGAGGATAGAGAAAGGGAAGAAAGTCTGAGCGAGAGCGATACCGAAAATTCAGATCTTCCGAACAATTTTTGGAGAATTTTCGGAGCTGTGCGCAGACGCGGAGCGTAAAAAAAGGCCGTATATTAAGATCTTGTCTTTTTATACGGTCTTTGTCGTTATCAAGAATGCTTTATGCAGTATAGATTAAGATCCCACGCGGGAATATATCTGAATCTTCTGAGATAGAGCTTGTATTCCGGGTTGATCTCAGAAATGAGCAGTGGCAGATCGAACATATCTTCATTTCGATGATATAGCGAGATCAGAAGATCAGGTGAATGATCCTTTATGATATTTCGCGATCCGAGTATCGCTTCACGTTCCGAGCCCTCAACATCATATTTTACGTAATCTATGCGATGTATATCGGATGCCGAAAATATATCATCAAGCGAATCTGCTGCAACTTCGCGTATTTTTGAGTTTGAGGTCGGTCGGACGTTGACGTTTGAATTTCGGTTTCCGCTGTTGTCGAAGGTGAGCGTCGTGTGCTTTGACCAAGCCGCAGAGTTGTAAGTCAATATGCGGCATCTTTGCTCGGATTCAGCGTAAGCTTGCAACTTCTTGAAACTTCTTCCGTCAGGTTCAAAAGCGATAACGTCTTTTAACGAATCGGTATATTCAAGCAGTTTACGTATTGTATCTCCGTTATATGCACCGAGATCGGCATAAGTCTTATAATCCTTCGGAGAAAGTATTTCGGAAAAAACTTCATTTTCATCGCTTTCCGCGTCAAGCAAAAAGTTTATTTTGCCGCTGAGTTTGTACATTATCACACTTCGAAATATCCACTTTGATTGAATATCTGCCATCATATTAAATGCGCGATCGAATTTATCGTAATTGGATCTGAAATATTCGAGATCAAACAGTCCCTCTCCGCATACGGGAACATCCGGAGCGTACAATTCGTTTTCCGACGCGATACGTTTTATGTTTTCTATGACGGGCTCAAGCGATGAGGCAAAGGAAAGCAATACTATAAAATTTCCTTTACCGTATTTTTCACATATTGTCGAATATGAAAGGACCGGTTTCCCGTGAAACAAATGTCCGCGCACAAATCCGTCGCTTGCGAAAAAATCTTGAATTTCTATGCCGAATTTTGCACATACATCGAGAATTTTGTCAGCACCGTTTCCCATACCGTACATAACAATCGACTTGCTTTGGCTCTTCAGATATGTCCAAAGATCATATTGGATATCGATATCAAGTTTTTCAATGTTTTTTATCATTTTGAACCTCGTAAATATTGACTTTAAAGTCTTTCTGTGATATACTTTTCGTAAGATATTTTTGGAAATAAAAAGGAGAAATAAAAATGGACTGTCTGTTTTGCAGTATAATTAAAGGTGATATCCCATCGAAAAAGGTATATGAGGATGAATATGTATACGCGTTTTGCGATATAGCTCCGCAAGCCCCCGTGCACATACTTGTCGTGCCCAAGTCGCATATAGCGAGTGTTGATTCTATCAACGCACAAAACAGTGAATGTGTCGCTAAGATATTTGAGGTCATTCCAAAGATAGCGAAGCAGGCGGGACTTGTTGACGGGTATCGTGTTGTGTCAAATTGCGGAGAACACGCTTGCCAATCGGTAAAGCATCTGCATTTCCATATACTCGGCGGAAAGCAACTCGAAGGAACTATGTGTTGACAAATACAAACTAAATATATGACCGATGGCGTTTTGTAACCATCGGTCATTTTTCAGCGGCTTTTTTTCTTTACGAATTCTCGATATATTGAGTTGACCGTTTTTTCAAAATCATGCTCTTCGACACCTACTATGATGTTGAATTCACTTGAGCCTTGATCGATCATACGTATATTCACTCCCGCGTCGGCAATGGAGCTGAGAACTCTTGCGGAAACCCCTTTATTTTTGACCATGCCTCGCCCTACGATAGCAATAAGAGATATTCCGTTTTCGATAGTTATACTGTCCGGGCGCACGCGGCGGTTCATAGATGCTATTATCTTTTCGCTTTTACCCTCGAGCTGTGTGGTCGAAAGTATGAGTGAAATTGAATCTATTCCCGCCGGAGCGTGCTCAAATGATATCTCATTGTCTTCAAGTACTTCGAGCAACCTGCGAACAAAGCTGATGTCGGAATTCATCTTTGCCTTCTCGATAGTTATAACGGAGAACCCTTTTTTGCCCGAGATGGCTGTTATGATGCAATCCTGATCATATTCGTTTGTGTTCGCAACTATCATAGTACCTTTATCACTGGGAGCGTTGGTATTGCGAATGTTTATCGGTATGCCTGCATTACGAACGGGGAAAATAGCTTCCTCGTGAAGCACGGTAGCGCCCATATAGGATAGCGCACGAAGTTCGCGATAAGTTATCGTGTCGATACATACAGGATCCTTTACTACACGCGGATCAGCCATCATAAACCCTGAAACGTCGGTCCAATTCTCGTAGAGAGACGCGCCGACCGCATTTGCGACTATTGATCCCGTAAAATCGGATCCTCCTCGCGTAAAGGTCTTTATAGTACCGTTTGGCATACAACCATAGAAGCCGGGGATCACCGCATACTCGTGACGTGCAAGCTCGATGCGCATAGTTTCGTAAGTTGCCTCTTCATCAAGAGAACCGTCATCTCGGAATACTATGACATTTTCGGCATCGACGAAATCAAAGCCGAGATATTTTGCAAGTATTAAGCTGTTTATATATTCGCCTCTTGAAGCGGCATAGTCACGTCCCGCCCTGTGCAACATAGCGTTCTTGACATATTCAAGCTCGCCGCTTATATCAAAGTTTAACCCGAGATCATTAAGTATCCCATAGTACCTGTCCTTGATCTGCTCGTAATATTTGTCCACGTTTTCGTGATTTCTCATCATTTCGTAGCACGTGTACAACATATCGGTCACTTTTGTATCTCCGGGAAAACGTTTTCCCGGTGCGGATGCTACGACGTATCTGCGTGATGGGTCGGCTTTTATTATCTCAGCCACACGTCTGAAATGCTCGGCGTCGGCAAGGGAAGAGCCGCCGAATTTAACAACCTTGATTTGCATAGTTTTTCCTTTCAGAAATATACGGTACAGAGTAAATATTTCATATCAAATATAAATAAGTTTATAAAAACAGAACGTGCAGATATAACACTACACGTTAATATTATATTCGACAAAACCCGATGTGTCAATAGACGGATCACAAAAAAATTTCAAACAGCGGTATTTTGTTCGATTTATTACATATTTTATGGGTTGCAAGTTGTTTTTGATAGACATATCTCCCGTATTTTGCTGTCATTTTCAGCATAGATACGGGAGATGTTTGTGTTACTGATTATTATTCCGTGTCTGTATGTCTTTATCTGCGCCTCGGCGGTCTTACGGGATGGGCGTCTTGATCAACGTCGCTTTGCATAACGCCGTCCTTATTCTCAATATAACGCTTTGCCTGGGTCGTAAAGAGCTCGCAGTATCTTCCGCCAAGCTCCATAAGCTCTCGGTGCGTTCCTTCCTCGATAACGCGTCCGTACTCAAGCACCACTATCTTGCTTGCAACTGTCGCGCTTGAGAGTCTGTGGGAGACGAATATACTTGTCTTATCCTTACGAAGAGCATCAAACTCGTTGAATATCTCTTGCTCTGCGATCGGATCGAGAGAAGCCGTCGGCTCGTCAAGAATAAGGATGTCGGAATCACTGTAAAACGCTCTTGCTATAGCAAGCTTTTGCCACTGACCGCCCGACAACTCTATGCCTTGGGGTTCAAATATCCTCATAAGCTGGGTGTCATAGCCGTTTGGAAGCTGACTGATATAAGAATCCGCGTTGCTTTGTACCGCGGCGGTACGTATTTCATCTTGCTTTATATCTTTGTCTATTGAACCGAAATGAATGTTATCGGTTACGGAAACGGCGTATTTGCCGTAATCCTGGAAAATTATACCGAACAACTTATATAGATCAGCTGGTTCATAATCACGGAGGTCCTTGCCGTCAAGGAGGATCTGTCCTTCCGTGGGGTCATAAAGTCTTGTAAGCAACTTTATGAGCGTTGTTTTTCCCGCACCGTTAAGGCCAACGAGTACAACTGTTTCACCGGGACGGAATTTTAAACTTACATTGTCTATAACGTTTCGGTCTGTTCCCGGATATCTGAATGAGACGTTTTTGAATTCAATTGTGTGTGGGGTACTGTATGCTACCTTTTCGGGAATGGCTTTTGCCGAGACTACACGCGGCTTTACTTTGAGAAATCCTATAAGGTTGTCTATAAACAGCGTACCCTCGTAAACCGTTGCCGAAAGGGATATAAGGGAAGTGACGCTCGAAGAAATAGAGTTTAAAGCACCCGTATAAAGCGAGTAATCACCTATTTTTATGCTTCCTTGAAATACCATCCAAGCAAAATTTGCATAAAGGAAGCAATTGGCGCATGCCGATACTACGGCGATCGCCACATGCCAAGCGCTCTCGGCAAGTATAAGTCTGCGAAGCCCCCGATAGTAGTGATCAAAAACGTTTTTGTATCTGTCGATGAAATTATCCGCAAGGTTGTAGAGTCTGACCTCTTTTACCATATCTTTATTTACAAGCACATCCGAATAATAGCTCATCTGTCTGCGATCCTTAGAGCGATGACGCATATATTCAAAATTTTTGCGTCTGTAAATAAAGTTTACTATCGCCGATGGAACTGATACTGCGATTATCAGCAACGCCGACCACCAGAGTACGGTAGAAAGTATAATGATATAGCTTGCGAGGCTTATCAGATTGCTGATTATCGAAAAGGTTGACTGAATAATGTTGATCGGACGGTTTCCGGCCTCTCTGTTTGCGTTTTCGAGTTTTTCATAAAATTCGGGATTGTCAAATTGCGCAAGATCAACAGTTTTGGCTTTTTCCATTATTTGAATCTTTACCTGTTTAACTACCTTTTCACCGGCTATCCTGATAACAGAACTGCTCAATCGTAAAACTACTCTGTTGAGTATTCGATATGAAAAGAGCAGCACCAATAGTACTAAAACCATTGAGCAAAAGACCTCGAATGAGCTTCTGTCAATGTTGTTAGATTCTGCTACGGTCTGAAAGGTATTGATTATTTTTTGAGATATTAATGATCCGATAACGGGCATAACACCATTGAATATCGAAATGAACATCATAACAAACAATATCCACGGACCTGTTTTCCAGACCAGACTGAATATGTAAAATAAACGATAAAAGAAACCACCGAAAAGCTCCTTCAAATATCTCGGAATGTCTTTAACAGACTTCGGAGGAGGAACTTTTTTGTATTGATATCTTCCTTTGCCATCCATAGGTGGAGGTCCCATACTCATAGAATAACACTTCCTTTACTGTTGATATTTTGTTTACAAGTTTATTATAGCACACAATGGTTGCGAATGCAACCATTTGTTTTAAAAAAGTAAAAAAATAAAGAAAAAACATTCTTTCGCATAAATTTGAAAGGCAAAATATAACCGTTTGCGACAAAAATTCAACATATCATATTGAATCCGAAATAAAAAAATGCTATCATACTGCTATATCGTCTAAGGTAGGTACAGATATATGGCATATTTTTACCCGGCAGATATACTTTTGCCGGACTTTAACAAAATTGACGGAACGAAATGGGCAACTGTAGCTTGCGATCAATTTACGGGAGAGCCGAATTATTGGCACGAGGCAGAGCAGATAGTGGGATCCGAACCGTCAACTCTCAAGCTTATGATCCCCGAGGCGTTTCTCGGTGAATCAAAGGAGCGTATCCCTCTCGTAAATTCAACGATGAAGGATTACCTTGATAATGTGTTTGTTGAGCATAAAAATTCGATGATATATCTTGAAAGAGTTCAATCGGACGGAAGAATAAGGCGCGGTATTATCGGAATGATAGATCTTGAGGATTATGATTACTCTAAAGGATCGACCTCTGCCATAAGAGCGACGGAGGGCACTGTGCTTTCACGTATTCCTCCGAGAGTTGAGGTAAGGCGCGGTGCTTGTGTTGAGATGCCGCATATTATGATGCTGATTGATGACAAAGCCGATACGGTTTTCCGTGATCTGTCAATGACAACTGCCGATGCGTATGATTTTTCATTGATGCTCGGCGGCGGAAGCGTAAGGGCAAGGTTTCTTACAAAAGTCGAGATCGAAAGCGTATCATCGGCATTTGATAAGCTTGCCGAAGCACAGGTTACCGACACGCCTCTTTTGTTTGCGATTGGCGACGGTAATCACTCGCTCGCTACGGCAAAAGCTATGTACGAGGAAATAAAATCCAAGCTCGGCGACAGAGCGAAAGAGCATCCGGCAAGATATGCGCTCGCGGAGGTCGTAAATCTGTACGATACAGCGCTTGATTTTGAGCCGATTTATAGGGTAGTGTTCGGTTGTGAACCCGAAAAGCTTATGTCTGATTTTGAAGCATATGCACATCGTCTCGTGTCAACAGCGGGAGATTCGAATGCAAAAAATGAGTCGCAGACGGTAACGTGTGTTTACGGCAAAAATCAGAATGATATTACTATAGAGTCTCCGATTAAAAATATCACAGTAGCTACGGTTCAGGATTTTCTCGATGAATATTGCGCTGCACATTCGGAGTGTGAGATCGACTATATTCACGATGAGAGCGCGCTCAGGTCGCTTGCGCAAAAGGAAAATGCAATAGGATTTATCTATGACGGGATAAATAAGAACGGCTTTTTCGAAACAATAATAAAAGACGGTACATTCCCGAGAAAGACCTTTTCTATGGGTCACGCCAGAGATAAAAGATATTACATCGAATGCAGAAAGATCGTCAGCTGACATTTGTAAAAAATATAAGTTACATTGAGGTATATAATGGATAAAAAAAGCAACACTAAATTTTATTTGCTGACCTTACTGAAGGGAGCTTTGATCGGAGGAACTATGATGGTTCCCGGATGCAGTGGCGGAAGTATGGCTATTATACTCGGAATTTACGATCAACTCGTTTCCGCCGTAAGCTCGTTCTTCAAAAGTATAAAGAAGAATTTGATCTTTCTGCTTATTTTTGTGTTTGGTGCAGGTTGCGGAATGCTTTTGATAGCCAATCCGTTGCTGAAGCTTATAGAAATGTTTGAGAAGCCAACGCTCTACTTTTTCATAGGTGTGGTAGCCGGCGGAGTCCCTCTCGTATGCAAGCAGTCTCAGATAAAGAAATTCTCTTGGAAATATATCGTATACATCGCCCTCGGAATACTGATAGTAGTCGGTATATCTTTCCTTCCCGAGAATATGTTTAACCCAGATTCAAGCCCGTGGATAGTAAAAATATTACTTCTTTTGTTGGCGGGAATTATATCCGCGGTCGCGCTCATTTTGCCCGGTATCAGCGTTACTTTGATGCTTTTGGTCCTTGGTCTGTATCAAAGCACCATTACCGCAATAAAGGAATTTGATTTTCTTTTTCTTGTCCCGCTCGGCATAGGAGTTATACTCGGAGTTTTCCTGACTACCAGAATACTTGAGTTATTTATGAAAAAGTTTCCTCAGGCAACATATCTCATAATACTCGGATTCGTACTCGGATCGGTGGGCGAGCTTTTCCCGGGATTTCCGTCGGGGCTTGAGTGGCTTATCTGTATTCCTTTGACTGCTGCGGGCTTTGTGGCAATATTGTTGCTTTCACGTCTTGAGGAAAACAAAAATTAAAAAACATATACTATTCTTTAAGGGGCTTGTCTCGTTTGCGTGAGACAAGCCCCTTAAAGTTAATTTTGATCTATAAATTTTTTCCAATAGTGCGCTGCAATAAGGCAGTTTATCGTACCCGCAAGCGCTATTATGAACCAAACACCGACGGTGTTTCTCCAGCCTATTATTTCAGACAGCAGAGCAATACCGTATGTGGATATTGCGGATCCTATGTAGGTACAAGCGTTAAGCGCGCCCGAAACGGTCGAAATATTTCCGTATCTTTTAAAACGTTTAGGTACGTGCGTGATCAACATAAGGTTTACTCCGTGCATACATCCCGTGATCATTGCCATCGAAAATATCGCAACGACGGCACCGCCGCCGAAGAATGTGAACAGTAGCGCGGCTGAAACTGCGGCAGTGGCAAATACCGCACCACCGCAAGCGACCTCGTTTTTGAATCTTTTCTTGTATATCGCACCGACTACGTAGAAGCAGATAATGCTGAATATGGCAAGTGCGACCGTGCAAAAAATAGAGACACTGTTTCCGAGATCAAACACCTCGGCAAGATAAGTTGGCATCCAAGAGGTCACGCCGTCGCGCAACATTCCTTGGCATATTATGCTCAATGCTATAAATATTGTGGGAAATATCGCAGCTTTCGGAAATTTGAAGCGTGCGGCAGCTCTGCTTGGCTCGGCAGACACCTCGCCATTATTAAGATCTACACGTGTTTTCAGAATACCCCAAAGCACAGTAGCCGCCAGACCGACAGAACCGCAAAAGATGAACACGCCTCTCCAACCGAAGAAACGTATGATAAACGGTGCTGTCAAATAGACGATAACTGTTCCGAAGGATGAACCCCATGATATTCTTACCATCGAATAGCCGTATATTTCCTCGCTTGCTGTTGCGACAAGTATTTTAACGATGGGAGGCCAGAGCATAGCCTGCGCAAATCCGTTAAGTCCCCAGCATATCGCCATAAGCAGTATGGAGGAAGAGCAGAGCGGAAACAGAATATTGATCGCCGTCGTGAAAGCGAGCCCGCAAAGCATAAGATTTTGCGGCTTGACCTTATCTCCGAGGATTCCGCTGACTACCTGTCCTATACCGTAAGCTACCCAAGTGCATACCAATATTACAGAAAGCTCGGATTTTTTAAATCCCGTTTCTGTTACTACCTCTTGTATTATTGCCGCAAAATTTATTCTTGTAACGTAGCTTGCAAAATATACAAGCGTGAGCACCCAGGCAAGAGGTTTGCCTGAAAGAATTTTGCGTTTTTTGCCAATCATACTGTTCATTTCGGATCCTTTTTATACCTTGAATTGTTTAAATGAGCACGTTAAAGCGATATTTCTTCGCCGTCATCCGGTACGAAAATATTTCCGTTAAAATATTCAGCTGCCTCGGCAGAGTATCTTTCTTTTCGCGTTGAAAGCGTTTTGTCCTCGGTATGGTAAAGCAGAAGGTTTGATACGCCGCAAGCCTTTGCAAGCTGAGCCGCCTCTCTGACTGTTGAATGATGCTTCTCATATGGCTTGAATATATCTCTGTCCTCATAAAGGCAAAATGCCTCGTGCATTACAAAATACGCCTTGTTTATGATGCCTTTTTCGTGCTCGGCACACGGTTCGTCTCCGAGACAAACGAACCTTCCGCGCGGAGTCTCAAAATAAAAGCCGTACTGCTTTTCTTTCGTCGAGCGTATATCAAAGAAGGTAAATCGTTCTCCCATAATGTCAATACTGTCCCCGTCATCAACGACGATAAAATTTATCCCGTTGTCGATGTATGCCGAAAGCTTTGACGGAAGCATAAGTTTTATTATAGTGACGAGAGTTTCTTTTGACTTATCGTGACAATATATGTTGAAGGTGCCGTGGTATTTACCGCTTTTCATATCTGCCGCTATCATCCTGTATATCCATACCATTCCTATGATATGATCGGTGTGTGCGTGAGTAATGACAGCATTATGTATGGAGGAAAGGGGAATACCTTTATCGTTTAATATGCGCAATATTCCGTTTCCGCCTCCGGCGTCAACGAGCAAATATTCGTTTTCGTTTTTCAACGCAAAGCAGGTGTTATAGCAATTTACAGCCTGTGCATTTCCCGTGCCGAGAATTATGATTTTATCGAACATACTACTTCTAACATACGCGCTCAGTATCCGAGCCTCGGATAATGGGGCGCGTCCTTTCGCTTTGATCTTTGTTTTTTGACGAAAAATCGATTTTGTCGAAATGTTGTTACTTCGATATTATAACATAAGTTTTGTGTGTAGTCTTAGATATTTTGTTAATTTGCCAAGAATTAAGTAAATCGAAAAGATTTTGCATTTCTGAAATACGACACTTTTTGCATAACTTAAGAGTTATAATTTACTCTAAGGTGACGGCTCGGGGGATTAAGTATTCCGATGTGCTTTCATTGTATGAAATTTTTTGAAAACGGTTTGTGATGCCGCACGACGGCGGAATGGAGATTGATATGACTCAAGACGTTTACGTTGACCTTCTGTTCATAATCGATTTCAGTATGGACTTTCTGTGCTTTTACATAACTTCACGGCTTTTACATAAGAGAATCACGCCGATAAGGACGATCTTGGGTTCCTCTGTAGGTGGAATGTACTCGGTTCTTGTGTTGTTTTTGCGCACGGGACGCTTTTCGGCTTTCATTATAGACATACTCGTATGTTTTTTTATGTGTGCCGTAGTTTTTCTAAATAAGGATGACGGAATAAAGCGATTGATAGTATCGACGTTTGTCTATATATTTGTGTCTTCGGTAATAGGCGGATTGATGACGGCTATGTTCAATTTACTCAACAGGATTAATCCGTTCGGAGACGATATACCCGAGAGCGACGGAGTAAGCGTTTGGATATTTGCTCTTCTTGCGGCGTTGTCCGGAATCATTTCGATAGCAGGCAGTAGCTTTTTCAGGCAAAACATCTCACGCCGAAAATGCACGGTTGTGGTAAGATACGGAAAAAAATCCGTGACGCTTAGAGGACTTAACGACAGCGGGAATCTGCTCAAGGATACATTGACGGGAAAGTGCGTGATACCGATATCACTGAAAAAAAGCGAGGCACTGTTGCCGCATAGTATAATCAGGGCTATCAAGCAAAAGGATGTGTTGTTGCTTGACAAAACCGATACCGAGGAAGCCAAGCGTGTACGGCTCATACCGTGTCATAATACGTCGGGGGAGACGATGATGATTGCCGTAATTCCCGATGATATCCGCATAATCAACGAAAGCGGCTCATCGTATTCGGTCGATGCCGCGGTTGCTCCCACTTACGTCGGAGGCGAAGAATTTGAAGCCCTCGTCCCGGACGAGTTAATGGTATAAGATCAAAGACAGATCCGCATAAAATGAAAGGAGATCCATCTTATGAGCATATTCAAAAAACTTAAGTCAAAGATCAAAAGTCTGTTTTTCAAAAAGCTCCGAAATACCAATTCCATATATTACATCAACGGTCCCGATGTGTTGCCTGCGCCGCTTTCTGTCGAAGAGGAAGCAAAAATTATAAGTGAGCTTTCAACCGACGAGGGCGCAAAGGCTATTTTGATAGAGCGTAATCTGAGGCTCGTCGTGTACATAGCAAAAAAGTTTGAGAGTACAGGAATATACATAGAAGATCTTGTATCGATAGGTACAATAGGACTTGTAAAAGCCATAAACACCTTCAGAGCAGAGAAGAATATCAAATTGGCTACGTATGCGTCAAGATGTATCGAGAACGAGATCCTTATGTACATAAGAAAAAACAATTCGACCAAATGTGAGGTCTCAATAGATGAACCCTTGAGCGTCGATTGGGACGGTAACGAACTGCTATTGTCCGATATTCTCGGAGACGAGGAATATAATGTCGGATACGAGCTCGAGATGCGCGAAGAGCGAGAGGTGATACATAAAGCAGTCGAGGGACTAAACAGCCGCGAAAAAGCCATAATAGAATGGAGATACGGTCTTAACGGAAAAAAAGAAAAGACACAAAAAGAGGTTGCGGATATGATGGGAATATCCCAATCTTACATTTCACGGCTCGAAAAACGTATAATAGACAAATTGCGCGTTGAAGTCGAGGGAAAAATATAAAAAGCGTAAAATGCGTCACGATTTTGCGATAAAACAATAAATTTAAAAGAATGGGCAAAAAAATTCAAATTTTTTTGTAAAAAACTATTGCAAATTATTAATTGATGTGATATAATTGGCTGTATGCAAAATTATCATCATAACATCCAACAGCAAAGCGAGGTGTAAACAATGAAGACAGGAATCCATCCTAACTATGAAACCGTAACAATTAAGTGCGCTTGCGGCGAAACAGTTGAAACGAAGTCCACCAAGGGCGGTGAGATCAGAGTTGAAATCTGTTCCAAATGTCATCCCTTCTTTACGGGTAAGCAGAAGTTTGTTGACGCAGGTGGCCGTGTAGATAAGTTCAAAAAGAGACAGCAGGCCGCAAAATAAGTCACAA
>CAZZFP010000009.1:0-46441 GCA_964653575.1 uncultured Lachnospiraceae bacterium | reverse complement strand
CACGGGGATTTTCAGTCCCCTGCTCTACCAACTGAGCTACAGAGGCAAACAAGGGGATGGCGACCCGGATGGGGCTCGAACCCACGACCTCTAGCGTGACAGGCTAGCGCTCTAACCAACTGAGCTACCGGGCCAATGGTGGGGACAATAGGACTCGAACCTATGACCCTCTGCTTGTAGGGCAGATGCTCTCCCAACTGAGCTATACCCCCATATGGCTTTTTTGTCGTGTCGCTTTTGACTTCCTCGCTTGCAACGTAGGATATTATACCACAATCGTTTTAGCTTGTCAATACCTTTTTGAAAGTTTTTTTGATTTTTTTTGATTTTTTTGAACTTCGGTATTTTTGAAGTTCGAGATTGCCAAAAGCGAGACTTTATCGACCGTAAACGCGCATCCTGCGGATATTTACGATACTTCGGAGCAAAATATTATGAGAGAGCAAGCATTTAAATATCGATCTTTTATCGGAAAGGAGTACGGCGTGAGACAGAAAAATAAAAATGAGCATAACATTGAAAATGTCGATGTCGAAAATATCCGATCGACATCATATGGCGTAAAAGCAAGACTTCCTTGGCTTACAATTCTTTTCTTCCTCGGTCTTCTCGTTTCATCCATCGTCGGAATATTTGAATCGTTGGTATCACAGCTGGCTCTCATAGTATGCTTTCAATCTCTTGTACTCGGTATGGCGGGAAATGCGGGTACACAATCACTTGCGCTTACGATACGTCTCATAGCCGAAAACGGTATCAATAAAAGGAAAAACCGCAAACTTATATTCAAGGAGCTTCGCACGGGATTTTTTACGGGAATATTTCTGGGGATACTGTCCTTTATTTCTATCGGTGCATACGTTTATTTTTTAAAAAACGAGAGTGCGGCTTACGCTTTTTCGGTCTCGGGATGCGTAGCGACAGCGCTCGCGGTCTCTGTATCGATTTCAAGTCTCGTCGGCACCGCAACGCCGATAATTTTGTACAGATGCGGCATAGATCCCGCCGTAGCCTCGGGTCCGCTGATCACAACGGCAAACGATCTTGTCGCCGTTGTAACCTACTACGGACTCGCGGCGTGGTTGCTTGTGCGATGATCCAAACTTAAGCAAAGACATTTTGCAAGTTTATCGAACCGAATGTTGCATAAAACTCAACTTTCGTCGTGATTTATGAAAAAAATCATATTTTTTTGCAGAAAGCTATTGATTATCATTGCAAAACAATGTATAATAATAGCACTTATAACCAAGAGCGTACTATACACATATAATTATTATGATTTTTTCGGAGGTAACTTATTATGAATAGAGTTTACAATTTTTCCGCAGGTCCTTCAATGCTTCCCTTACCCGTACTTGAAAAGGCACAATCGGAACTTATATGTTATGGCAGCTCGGGTATGTCGGTTATGGAAATGTCACATCGTTCGGCAGACTACGAGCCGATAATTGCGGATGCCGAGTCGCTTCTCCGCAGGCTTATGAACATTCCCGACAACTACAAGGTTCTCTTTCTTCAGGGCGGCGCATCGACACAGTTTGCGGCAGTCCCCCTAAACCTCATAAACCGCTCTCCCAAACATCGTGCGGCTTACGCGGTATCGGGACAGTTCTCAGGCAAGGCGTTCAAGGAAGCGCAAAAGCTCGGTTATGACGTAAGATGTATCGCGACGACAAAGGAAGACAATTTTGATCACGTTCCGATCATCACAAGAGATATGCTCGATTCCGATGACGCTTATCTTCATATATGTTTCAACAATACCATCTACGGCACAAAGTATTCGTACATTCCGGACACCGGAGATATCCCGATAGTTGCCGATATGTCTTCCTGCATTATTTCGGAGCCTGTTGACGTTTCAAAATTCGGAGTTATCTATGCGGGTGCACAGAAAAATATGGCTCCCGCGGGTATGACTCTCGTGATAGTCCGCGAGGATCTTCTCGGCTACGCAGAGGAAAAAATCCCAACTATGCTCGATTGGAAGGTCATGGCTGACAACGGATCTATGTACAACACTCCACCGTGCTATACCATATATATAGCAAAGCTGGTGTACGAATGGATCCTCGGACTCGGCGGTCTTGAAGTTATGCAATCAATAAATCAAAAGAAGGCAGCGCTTCTTTATTCGTACCTTGACAGCCAGAGCTACTACATAGCCCCCGTACAGAAAGAGAGCCGTTCTATGATGAACGTAACATTTGTCACGGGAGATCCCGAGCTTGACAAAAAATTTGCAAAAGAAGCATCCGACGCAGGTCTCAAGAACCTCAAAGGACATCGCTCGGTCGGCGGAATGAGAGCTTCCATCTATAACGCTATGCCGTATGAAGGTGTCGAAAAGCTCGTCGAATTTATGAAAGCGTTCGCCGAGAGCAATCCAAAATAACATATTCAAAAAGAGGTAATATATGAAGAATATACTTTTACTTAATAAAATAGCAGCGACCGGGCTTGACAGTCTCGATCCGTCGGAATACAATGTCGGTGAAAATACAGCATCTCCCGACGGTGTGCTCGTCCGTTCGGCATCTATGCACGATATGCCGATCCCCGAAAGTCTGCTGGCGGTAGCAAGAGCGGGTGCCGGAGTCAATAACATTCCCTTTGATGACTATGCAAAAAAAGGTATCGTGGTATTCAACACACCCGGTGCAAACGCAAACGGTGTAAAGGAGCTTGCTCTGTGCGCACTTATGCTTGCCTCGCGTGACATAATCGGTGGCGTGGAATGGGCAAAGACGCTCACATCGGACGTAGCGAAATCCGTTGAAAAAGGCAAAAGCAAATTTGCCGGCAGCGAGCTGAAGGGCAAGAAGCTCGGAGTGATCGGTCTCGGCGCTATCGGCGGACTTGTCGCAAATTCGGCAGTGGATCTTGAAATGAAGGTCATAGGCTGTGACCCGTATCTGAGCATAGAAGCCGCGTGGAATCTCGATCACAACATTATCAAAGCAACCGCATATGAGGATATCTACAGACAAGCCGATTACATAACACTGCACGTTCCGGCTACGCCTCAGACAAAAAATATGATAAATGCGGAAAGCATTTCAATGATGAAGGACGGCGTTAAGATAGTAAACCTGTCCCGTTCGGATCTCGTCAATGCCGCGGATCTCAAGGCGGCACTTGCGAGCGGCAAGGTATCGACATATGTAACAGATTTTCCGACCGAAGATATACTCAACACTCCCGGAGTCGTCGCTATTCCTCATCTCGGAGCATCAACCGAGGAATCCGAAAACAACTGTGCGGCAATGGCGGCAAGACAGCTTGACGATTATTTGCGAAACGGAAATATAAAGAACAGCGTAAACTACCCGTCGGTATCTATGCCACGCTCGGGAAAGGCAAGAATATGCCTGCTTCACAGCAATATTCCCGCTATGCTCTCGCAGATAACCTCAACCTTCTCGGAAAACGGGGTCAATATTGAAAATCTCTTAAACAAATCGCGCGGCGACGTAGCATATACCATCGTTGACGTAGCCGAAGCCGTTACCGACAGAGATATAAGCAAGTTACGGTCCATAGACGGGATGATCAAGGTAAGAGTTCTCTGAATAATTTTCTAAGGCATATCGGCTCGGATTGGGATCTTTTAGGCAAACTTGGCACAAAGCTTCTGATATTTTTCAATTTTTTTATAATTTCTTATTTGTTTATTTACTCTTTTTCGCTTAAGACTCTTGAAATATTGAGGCAAACCGTATATAATAAATATAGGGATCTGTTCTAGTTACGCGTTTGTTTAACGTTCAGATTCAAAAGAAAGCTTCGCCTTTTATTTTGCACTCTCCGTACGCTTAATAAAAGGCTAAATTGATCCGGGCTTGACGAGAAACATTTTTATCTCATCAATGCGCACTCTTGCGGCGGTTTTCTCCCCCCCCTTTCTTCTCTTCATATACGTTTTGGGATGCTTCCCATCTCAAACTCCTTTCTTTATTTTACGCCGCAAGAGAGTAACCGGACGGATACGCAGGCGACTGCGATCTTGCACAAAGACACACCTAAGTATGATATTAAAAAATGCTTGCCGTTCCCCTTTGCGGAAAGGCAAGCTTTTTTCGTTCACTTTGGGGCACGCGGCAAAAAACAACAAAAAAGAGCAACACGGAATTTTCACTCTCGTGTTGCTCTTTACTGCGGCACTAGGATTCGAACCTAGGTAATGACGGAGTCAGAGTCCGTTGCCTTACCGCTTGGCGATGCCGCACTATATTCTGATCGTTCTCGTTCGGAACAGAATTATTATACCAAAACTTCCTCGGTTTGTCAATACCTGTTTGCAAAGTTTTTTGTGTTTTTTGCGTTTTTTTGATATCGGTGCGCAAATATACCATTTTTAAGCTTAGATCCTTGCCGACCGCAAAGCATTTTTGCTCAAGATCGGCAAGGATCATTTATTCTATTTCCTGCTTTGGTCGGTTCAAGTATCCCACAAGCTTATTTTTCGTAAGTGCTGTCTCCGCTTGTAAGTGTCGCGACGGCATTTTCCGAGAAATATTTCAAGGGATCGACTTCAACTCCCGCAACGGTCATTTCAAAATGAAGATGCGGCTCGTGTGCGATCTCCACCATAGCGGAATCTCCGATCGCGCCGATAAGCTGACCTTCTTTGACGCTCGCACCTTCCTCGATACCATCGGCAAAGGTCTTTGCCAAATTCTTATAGATCGTGCAAGCATCACCCGAATGAGATACGGCTACACAGTATCCCATAAGAACATCCTCCCATACCTTTTCGATCTTTCCGTCCGCCGCGGCATAAACGGGAGCGCCTTCGGTAGTATTGATGTCAATTCCGAGGTGTACACGATAATCATTCATTGTGACAGAATAGACCTGTACCTCGGGATCGTGTTTTGACGAAAGCACACCTGTTGCGGGAAGCGTAAAGGTCGGAAGCTTGTCGGAAACATCTATCGACGGCTCCTTGTCGGGATCCGCGGAGGCAGATCCGGCATTGGTATCGAACGTCTCGGGAGTCGTTCCGCTGCCCGTATCAACAGCGGTATCATCCGGAATCTTGTTTTTGTTGGCTCTGTTTGCCGCTATCGTGATGGCAATTATTGCGCTTGCCACGATTATTACGGTAACGACCGTAACAAGGGCAGTTCTGCTGATACGAAACGAACGTATTTTTTGATAAAATTTGGAATCCTTGAATTTATTTGACATAATTACGTCTCCTTTGCAAAATTTCTTTTGTTTTCCGATACTATTTTTTGCCCACAACAAAAGATTTATACAGGTATTTTAATTATTTTCAATAATTTTGATCTTCCGCACGAAACTCAACAAAAAAGAGCTTGAAGGGCTGTATGCCGATAGGACAGTAATTTAAGAAAACAGAGAAATCGACGATCGCAAGCAAGAACGAATAAAACAGACGATATCGAGCTTTGGTCGGATGTCGTCTGTTTTTTGTTTCTTCGATTCATTAAAATGCGCTTTTTACAGCAAATTTCGGCAAGTCTATTGAAAAGTATATCGAAACTATGCTATAATATGCGCATACGATACGAGGATGGATATAAGGATATGAAAATTGCACTTGCCTCGGCACGGATCGTTGACCGAGATATAAAATATAATCTGTCGCAGATGGAGCGCTATATAAAAGAGGCGAAAGTGAAGGAAGCAGACCTTGTTTGCTTTGGCGAGGCGTTTCTGCAAGGCTTCAATGCACTTTCGTGGAAATATGATGAAGATAAGAAAACAGCGTTGACCGCTTTCTCCAAAGAATTTATGCAAATACAGACATTCACGAAAGAGATCGGCATTGACGTTTTGTTCGGATATAACGAGCTTGAAAACGAGACAGTCTATTCTTCCTGTGCTTTGATCTCCGACGGCGAGATCCTTTATAACTACCGCCGCATTTCGAAAGGTTGGAAAGAATATTGGAAAACAGACGGGCATTACCACGAGGGCAAAACGGTTGAAATGTTTGAATACAAGGGCAAAAAATGTGTGATCGGTCTTTGCGGGGACCTATGGGATCACCCCGAAAAATTCTCTCTCGGCGAGGATATACTGTTTTGGCCCGTCTATGTTTCTTGGACAAAAGAAGAATGGGAAAACGGCGGCAAGATCGAATATGCGCAGCAGGCGAAAATGTGCTGTAAAAATACCCTGTACATCAATTCCATTTGCGACGGCGATGCCTTCGGCGGAGCAGCCCATTTTCTCGACGGCTCGATACAAAGCGAGCTGCCGATCTTCAACGAGGGCTTGCTGTATGTAACGGTATAGCTACCGCATTCCAAAAAAAGATAAATAATGTCGGAACCCTATTATAAACCATGCAGATAGAGAGCCTCACAAGTTGATCTGTTTGTGCCATATACCGCAAAACGCACGAGGCGCGCACCGTAATGACCTATTCGTTATTCTCTCCCCCAAAATATCTTTCATAATAGAAAAGATACTGCTGAGCGATACCGGCATACCCGCCGAGCGATGAAGGATCAAATCCCTTTTCAAAATATTTTTCCATAACACGCCTAATCCAAACATCGATAGGAAATGCGTCGTATCTTTCAAAGCCAAACAAAAGCGAACAAGCGGCTACCTTCGGACCTACGCCTTTTATCGTCATAAGCTCCTCCGCCGCACTTTTCGTACTGTCATACGCGCGTACAGAGTCAAAATCGATCGTTCCGTCAGCCACTTTTGAGGCGGCATCATATATGTATTTTGCCCGAAACCCCGTACGAAGCTCCGCGAGCACTTCAACTCCCGCCGACTTGACAGCCTCGGCGCTCGGAAAGACATAACAGCCGTCGGTCATAATTCCCGAAAGATGTCCCCGCATATTCGAGATATCTATATTCTCGCCAAGCCTTTTTGACATAGAGGCGACTATCTTCTTTATTCTCGGAATATTATTGTTTTGCGAAATTATAAACGAGCAGACAGTCTCCCACGGCTCTTGAGAAAGGATACGCAATCCGTCGCCGCAGGCTACGGCATTTTTAAGTACGGTCTTGTCCGACCTCGATATGATATCACATTTTATGGCATCATAATCGATATGCAGTCCAAGATAACGTCTCCATAAATCGTAATATTCCTTTTCCGTGGTGTTGTATATATAAAGCTTGTCCCCGTCATTCGCAAAAGACACCGCCCTTCCATACGCCACACCGGCAAATTCCCGCTCGTGAAGTGTCCCCTCGACCGGATCAAATCTGAACGCCTGACCGCAATCAAATGTCGCGCCGACGTTAAGCTTACCGGCGCCCGAGACCTCTATGAAGCGCAAGCCGCCGTCCGTATATTCCTTAACTCTTTCCTTTTGCAGTGTTGTATTCAAGGATATTATCCCCCTTCTTCGAATATTTACTTTTTATTCTTGAATGATATCCAATATTATATTATAATATATTATACATCAAAACGGGATCAAAATCAATAGTCCCGAACAGTTTGAAAGATCAATCAAAACGGAGTGAAAAATCAATGGAACAGATATATACCATTCCCGTCAATGAAGCATTTGATAAAAGTGCCGCAGACCGCGCCTGCGGATGCCCTCTCTGCACGATTAGGCGCAAGTTTGAGGACAACGAGCTTGATCTCATCCTCGGTGCTTCTATGATGGAACCCGATGTAAGAATTATGACAAACAAAGAGGGCTTTTGCCGCACTCATTACGACCTTATGTTCACTCGCAAGAATCGTCTCGGAATGGCACTTACGCTCGAGAGCCATCTTGACGAGCTCCGCGGCGAGATCGAGGACGGAAAGCTCGCAGCTACTATGGGACAATCGGGCAACGCGGCGAAAAAACGTCTTACCGAGCTTGATTCATCCTGCTACATATGTCGCCGGATCGACTACCACTTTGATCACGTGCTCGATACGACCGTTCTGCTCTGGGACACCGATGAAAAGTTTAGAGCAAAATTCGGCGCACAGCCGTATTTCTGCCTTCCGCATTACAGGCTATTGCTTGAATACGGTAAAAAAAAGCTGAGCAAAAAGCAATATACCGACTTTGCCAAAGCCTGTGCGGACGTAGTTCTGCCGTATTTCGACGAGCTCCGCAATGACATCAGCTGGTTCTGCAAAAAATTTGATTACAGATACACGGACGAGCCGTGGTACAACTCCAAGGATGCGGTTGAAAGGGCTATGGCATTTTTGCGCGGTGATCTTCATACCAAGCCGAGCGACAAAAAGCTTTGATCGCAAGACGCGCAAAATCACACATTGTTACATATTTAAAATTTTTAAATTTTTCAAGGAAGTAATTTAAAATGATAGATCTGCTTGACCTGCATAAAATGTTTATTCTTCGTCATCTTAAGGAAGGTGACACCGCCGTCGATTTTACTATGGGAAACGGACACGACACGGAATTTCTCTCAAAAACGGTAGGTGCTGACGGAAAGGTATATGCCTTTGACATTCAAGACCTTGCGCTTCAGCGTACAAAGGAAAACTTAAAAAATGCGGGATGCCCCGAAAATTACGAGCTCATCCAAAGCTCGCATCACTTAGTCCTCGATTATGTGAAAGAGCCTATAAAAGCGGGAATGTTCAATCTCGGATACCTTCCGGGTGGGGATAAAAGCACCACCACTATGAGGGAAACGACGATGCCGGCAATAAAAGCCGCGCTTGAGCTTCTCGGCAAGGATGCCATACTTATGATAGCGGTATATCCCGGACACGCCGAGGGAGACGCAGAGGGCAAGATGATAGAAGAATATCTCTCGACCCTCAGCCGTTTCGTATACTGCATAACAAAAATTCAAATAATAAATTCGCCTTCATCACCGTATTTCTTTATGATAGAAACAAAATAAGAAGAACAGAAGATATGAAATCAACAAAAAGCAAACATCTTAAAAATACAACCGTATGTGCTCTGCTCATTGCGGCATCAATGCTGATGCCGTCCTGCTCGTCAAAGCAAGAGGACGACATAACACTCCCGCCCGATATATCGATAAGCGGAACCGCAGATCCGCACGAAACAGGTACTTCAAGTGAAAAAGAAACATCTTCGGAAACCGTCGTGCTTCCGACAGAATATGAATACCGCATCGACATCTCGGAATATCTCGATTATATAACTCTCAAAAACACCGACGCCCGGAAATATCTCAAGCTCATAAACAAAACGCACACCGTCGGAGAGGATTATGCGCCCGAGAAAGGCGAAAAAACGGATTCCTCGATCACTCTTTACGGTAAAGAGGTGTATCTTGAAGAATACACCGCGAAAGCCGCTTACGCTATGATCGCAGAAATGAGAGCCTACGGATTCGACGATGTATATATAACGAGCGGATTTCGTTCCTACAGAAATCAGTCCTCGCTTTACTACACGTATTTCAACAGCGAGAAATCCAAGCATCCGACCTGGACCGACGAACAGGTAAAAGCCAAGGTGCTTACCTACTCCGCATATCCGGGCACCAGCGAGCATCAATCGGGGCTTTGCCTTGACCTTTTCATTTCTCCCGGAATGACCGAGCTTGTAAATTACGGCAGTGAAACAGACAATCAGAACGATATAGGATTTGCCGAAAGCGACGAATACAAATGGCTTTGCGAAAATGCACATAAATTCGGCTTTATCTTGCGATTCGGAGAGGACAAGGTAAACCTCACGGGCTACTCTTACGAATCCTGGCATTTTCGATTTGTGGGGCGAGAGGCGGCAACCAAGATCTACGCCTCTGGGCAATGTCTTGAGGAATATCTCGGAGAGGTCGATTAAACCGTTCCGACTAAATACAATATAATGTGAAAGGAAGGATAATTATGGGAACACTTATACAATACTGTACCGAAGCATCAAAATTTGACGGAACCTTTGCTTGGCAAGCGGCGGGTATGGGATATGTTATCGTTACCGAAAACCGTCATCTGATCGTCATTGACGGAGGAAATAAAGAAGACGCGGAGGGATTTCTGTACCTGCTCGAAAGGATCGCAGGCGGCAAGCCGCACATAGATCTTTGGATAATAACGCACCCGCACGTTGATCATTTTGCGGCACTTTGGACTATTGCGGGATCACCGGAATATTCCCAACGTCTTGAGTTAGATAAGCTCTGCTACTGCAATCCTTCGGAATTTACATTTATGCGGCGGGGAGAGCCTTGCAGCTGTCAACGAGATATCGACCGAATCGCGACCATAGCACCGAGTCTCGGCTGTCTTGAATTCCGTCCTGCGGCGGGTGACAAGCTCGACATCGACGGTACCGTGATAGATTTTCTCTATACATATGAAAACGCCGTCACTTTAGCAGACCCCAACGAGCTCTCGCTGATATTTACCGTGACGGGCAAGCATAGGAAAGCAATGTTTGTCGGCGACTCTTACCCTGCGGGGCTTGAAGTCGCTTACCGCACCTACAAGGATACGCCCGAGATCTTAAAGTCCGACATATTGCAAGTTGCGCATCACGGACTCAACGGCGGTCACACTATGTTTTATAAGCTGGTAGATGCCGACGTGGCATTAGTTCCGATATCACGCTCGGGCGACCGTGCGATGAATCTGCCCGAGGAAAACATCGCGCATCACAACCTGTATGCGGAGAAGCGCGCCGCGTCCGTTATCAAAGCCTTTTGCGGCACATCCGCATTGGAGCTTTGATGCTTATCACGGAGCCAAGTCTTTGATACGCGATCCCCTTCTTGAATACAAAATTAAATACAAAACGCACATCCGAGTCTATCAATGCGCTCCTGTCTGCTTTGCAGACAGCACATTATTTCAGCTCGGACGTGCGTTTTGCTTTGTATTTATTTTGTAAGTGCCGCTTATATCTTTCTTCCCGACGCGATCTCAAAATGATACTTTACGATACCGAGATCGATCTTTGTATAGAATCCAACTCCCGACATCGCGCTTACCTTGCCCGCATCGTATATGAACTTGAACTTTTGTTGATTCATCGCGGTCGGCGCAAGCAATGCCGCCTCAACTCCCGCTCTGAACCATTCGGGAGAATCGGCTCCGACGTTGCTGACCTCTTCTACGGTCTTTACCGTATGTGCCACTCCCTGCGTTTTGCCGTACCCCAAAGAGATCACGACGGTAAGCTTTTCTCCCTTATCGACCTTAAAGGCACTCGGTATCTTCTTGTAAGTCATCGCCACCCAACAGGTATTCAGTCCGAGTTGTTGCGCCTTTAACACGATCCGCTCTCCGTAATAGCCGCACAGCTCATCAAGCTTAGCGCTCTTTTTTCCGACTAAAACGATGTAATTGCTGACGCCGCTGAATTTTCCGTAATGTGCCATAAAGCTGTCGAACGCCTTCGGCTCATCCGTAACAAGCTGAATATGCAGGTCTCCTTCCCTGTTGCAGACTTCGATCTCATCTTGCAGTGCGGAGATGATTGCGGCATCGATCTTTTTGTCCGTATATTGGCGGACACTGTGTCTTTCCTTGATTGCTTCCATAAGTTCCATAGCATTATTCCTTTCCGCTTCGATCGGGCAGATGCTCCATAAATTCTTTGGCATCGGTAAGCATTTCTATGAGGTTGGTTATAGCCTCGTGATCTGCGTCAAAATAATAGTAATTTTTAGTACCATCACGACGCACCTTGACGAGTCCCGCATCCTTAAGTATTCTGAGATGATGAGATACGGCAGGACGCGAAAGGTTCGTTTTTTCGGTAATAGCACCGACGCGCACGCCGTTGCACTCTCCCATCTGCATCATAGTCAGGATGAGGTGCTGACGGTTATCGTCGCCGAGCGCCGAAAGTATGTCGCGACACCGCCGAAATTCCTCTGCCAGCTGTTTTATATCCTTCAAGCTATCACACCCTTCGTTTATTTGTTTGAACCATACTAAATTGTATCATATTTTTTCGTAAAAAGATCAATGGTAAAGAAAATCGAGACGTATAAAATAACGCATATACGCAACGCCGATGCCAAAAACGGGCTGTCAAATCAAGACAGCCCGCTCGGTCATACGTGAAAATACACCGGATCACAATTCTTCACACGTACCGACCGCATAAGTCTTATTTTATTTTTTTGCCATCCGAAAAAGCTTTGCCGACCCGCTCGCCGAAATTCCAATATGCGTGCGTTACGCCGTCGTACATTATCGGGTCAAGTCTCTTGGCGTCGATCTTGCCGTTTTCATCAATGATGCTCTCCTCTGCCGAGATATTCACGATCTCGCCGACGCAGATACCGTCCTCATTGAATTTGATAAGCCTGCACTCTAACGTCATAGGCAATTCATCTATAACGGGAGCGTTGACAAACTCGCTCCTTGTTGCGTGAAAGCCCGCGCGAGCAAACTTGTCGGGCACGTCGTTTGCGGACACTATTCCGACGTAGTCACAGGGCACAACAGTGCTTGCCGTGGCAAAGCTTACGGTAAAGGCACCGCTCTTTTTTATATTCTCCGTGGTCTTGTGGTCGTGCGAAAGGCAGATCATCACCTGATCAGTATCATAAACACCGCCCCACGCCGCATTCATAAGATTCGGGCTTCCGTTTTCATCATAGGTGCCTATCATAAGCACCGGCATCGGATAAAGCCAAGTCTTGGCTCCGAAATTTTTACGCATAATCGTTCCTTCTTTCTACTTTATATCATATTAACGTATCATATCAAATAAATATCAAGCTTTTTGCACGACGTTTAAGACCTGCATCCGTATTCGTCGAACAGCTTTTCAAGTATACCCTTAGCCATAAGGATATCCGCGATCTGCTTTTCACCGCTGATTTCACGCTCTATCGTTATCGCGCCGTCGTAACCGATCTCTTTAAGACGCTTGATGAAGAGCGGATAATTTACAATTCCCTCTCCCATCGGTCTTTCCCTGCCGAGACTCTTGCCGTTAGTGGGATACTCTCCGTCTTTGCCGTGGATACCTCTTACGTATTTTCCGAACACTCTCAACGAATCGACGGGATTTGCCTTACCGTACATAAGCAGATTGGCAGGATCGAGATTTATTCCGAGATTTCCCGTTCCGACGTCCTCAATAAGGCGCAAGAGCGTGATAGGCGTCTCCTGACCCGTTTCAAACAAAAAGTACTGCCCGCTTGCAAGAAGGCTTGTCGCAATGTAACGTACACAAGCGACCACCTCGTGGTATTCGGTCGTGCACGGATTTTCGGGAATAAATCCCGCGTGTGTGATAACGTCGGTAATACCGAGCTTTGCGGCAAATTTTGCACCTTTCAAAAGCATACCCACACGATTGTAGCGATAATCGCGAGGCACTATCCCCAGGGTCAACGGACCGTCGTAAAAGTTCCAGACCGCGGGTTTTTGCCAGCCGCACCAAAAGCCCGTTGCCTCAACGCCATACTCTTTAAGCGCCGCCGCGGTCCTTTCGGCATATTCGTCGGTCAAAAATGCCTCGTTCCAACATTTGAGCTGGCAGTTATCCAAACCAAGCTCCTTAACCTTCTTTATATTTTCCTCAACATTTGCGTTAACGGATGTCAATACGCCAACTCTCATAAATTCTCTTTCCTTTCAAGTATATTCAAGCACAAACGCCGTAAAGACGGTGCGCAACCGTCCCCGTCGGTATGATTATATATTATTTTTTTCTCTTTGTCAATGTTTTCATAAAAAAACAAAAAAATATCAAAAAAAGCGCAGAAAAGGTATTGACAAACATATATCTATGCTGTATAATATAAGTGTACCAAAAAGGTATACATTAAGAAACAAGGATCGGTAAAGAGTGATGCGAATAACACAGGAAGCCGACTACGCTATGCGGATAACGTGCGTTCTCGCCGGGATTGAGGTAAGCTTTAAGGCTAACGAGCGCGCAGAAAACAAGATCGGCGCGACCGAGATCTCAGATATCGCCAAAATACCGCCGAGATTTACGTTAAGCATATTGCGAAAAATGGTTATGAGCGGCATAGTCCTCTCATATAAAGGAAAGAACGGCGGATACAGTCTTGCAAAACCCTCATCCGAGATCACATTAAGAGATGTAATCGAGGCAATCGACGGACCGATCGCGATATCCAAATGTATAGACCAAAATCACGAGTGTTCGAAGCAAGGTTTTAATAAAGGCGGTTGCAGGATACACAACATATTCGTCGAGCTCAACACACAAATGTCGGAAAAGCTCGCAAAGATAAGTATACGTGATGCGATAGATTCTTCTCTTCCCCTTGAGGAAGTCTATGCGCTTATCAGGTAACTTTCAAATTTGTATGGCAAAATATTATTATATAATTATTTAAGGAGAAAATTAAAATGAAAAAATTCAGATGTCCCGTATGCGGTTATATTCACGAGGGAGACAGTGCTCCCGAAAGATGCCCTCAGTGCAAGGTTCCCGGCTCAAAATTCGTTGAAGTGGTCGAGGATACAAAGACCTGGGCAGCAGAGCACGTTATAGGTGTTGCAAAGGACGTTCCCGAGGAGATCAAAGCAGGTCTTCGTGCAAACTTTGAAGGCGAGTGCACAGAGGTCGGTATGTATCTTGCTATGGCAAGAGCAGCTCACAGAGAGGGCTACCCCGAGATAGGTCTTTACTGGGAAAAGGCTGCTTACGAAGAGGCAGAGCACGCCGCAAAATTCGCAGAGCTTCTCGGCGAGGTCGTTTCCGAGTCTACAGCTGAGAACCTCAAGGTAAGAATAGATGCCGAAAACGGCGCAACGCTCGGAAAAACAGAGCTCGCCGCTATGGCAAAGAAGCTCGGTCTTGACGCCATCCACGACACGGTTCACGAAATGGCTCGTGACGAAGCAAGGCACGGCAAAGCATTTGAGGGTCTTTACAACAGATATTTCAACAAATAAGATACATAAAATATTACAATCGAGAAAAGGACTGCCGCAAACAATGATTCTGCGGCAGTCCCCTTTTAATTATAACTCGTATCGATCAGATCAATAAGGTTTATTGTCCGTTATGGTATAATTTGTTCCGTCGAACGGAAGATTTACCGCAGTCGTCTTGAAAAGTGCCACAAAGGTCTGCTTAAGATTGGTTCCGCTCTTGAACATATATTCATTTCTTGCATTTGTTTTGAGAGTATCATATGCCGATTTGTTAATAGGCCAGAACGCCCATGTCGGATCGACCAAAGAATAGAATTTTGTCGAGCCGCCCTGATAGCCGTGATGAGCCACCTGAACGATATCACTCTTTAAGGTCGCACCGTAAAGCTTACAAATAATTGCATTGGCATCCTCGGACATATCTCCCGTCATCATAAACTTTTGTCCGCAAAGAGTGACCGAGGAAACAAGTGAGCTGGTGTTATAGTAAGTAAGTGCGGAGGGAGCGTAAAGTTCAAGTGTGTAGAGAAATTCTATCTCGGCATTTGCAAAGTAGAATTTATACCCGGGATGTATCTTCGTTATTTTTGTTGACGGAGAATACCTTGCCAGCTTCGACATCAAGTCAACAGCCGCGCCCGTACCCGTCGTAGTATAGTTTGCCTGCTCTGCCGCCGGGAAGTTTACCAAAAATCTCTCTATCTTGACCTGCTTTGCGGCGTAAGTGCTTACAAAATCTCTTGAGGCGTTTACGTGGTCATCGTGACCGTGCGTAATTATCCACGCTTTTATAACGATATTGTTCGGATCGGGTGAATATTGCTTCAATATCTCGTAGATACGTCTGGCATTCTGACGAGGAAGGGCACTCTCGATCTCGCCCTTGTGACCGCCGTCGTAAATTATAAAGGTACCGTCCTCCAGACGGAATATGAAACACATACCGTTTTGCTTTTCCGACTTGTCCTGCGAAACTCCGACCTCAAAGAACATAGAGTCGCACACCTTTGTGTAGGTATTATCGCTCTCAAGCCCCGGAAGCACTCTGCTTCCGAGCTTCTCAATGATCACTCTTTCTTCCTTCTTGGTAGGATAATAGCTCGCATTGATAACTATACCGTCCTTAACATAGGTCGCAAAGAGATTATCGTTTATATTGTTGTCCGTATATTTTTCATAGCCCTCATTTTCAAGCTTTGTCAAATACTCATTATGAGTCTCGTTTGTCGCCTTATCAACGAGTGCAAGATAGCAATTATCTCCGCTGTAATAGGTAGCTTCCAGCTCCGTACCGTCAAAATCGTACGCGGGCATTTTATTGAGCAGCTCGGCGTAAGTCTTGTTGATTTCAAGGCTTTCGGATTTGACAGAGACATTCTTACCGTCTTGGGCAGCCTTTAAACATACGATAAAGTCTTCAGCCGCCCTTTGTACAGCCGCATCCGCCCAGCCCGTGATAACGATCTTGTTTCCAACGGTGGTTATTGCGTAGTCTCCGTACTTTATATCGGATATGACCTCTGCCGTTTGATCGTAATTCGTCATACCTATGAGGATCTCTTTGACCGAGGGATCGTGCTTTTTGGTCTTAAGATATTCGACAGACATATCGGTACAAAAATCCACGTCTGCCTTGTTGTCGGCAAACTTGCACATGGCATCATACACCGATTTGGCGGCAGCTATAACATTGTCGCTTGCGCCGTCCGGTCGTACAATCGCATATTGAACGACGCCGTCTTTGACAATGTCGTGCACCGTAAGATCCTTGACCTCTTCGGCCGGTCCTCCCGTTTCACCGTTGCCATCCGAATCGTCCTGATTCGCCGATTCTGTTACACTTTCCGTTTCATCATCGGTATCGACGGGGGTATTGGGATTACAGGAAGCAAGAGAGGTAATCAGTAGCAACACCGCCAAAAGCGCGGCAAGTATTTTCTTTTTCATTTTGTCTCCTTTTTATCATCAATGTAACGTCTCTCAAACCTAAAATCAATATCGATTTGATAAGATCATTGTATATGATTTTCTTTTATCATTCAAGCAATATAATATACGTTACGATTAAATTTTGTGTTAACATTATACAAAAAGATTCGATCATATACCCGGCTTTTATATATCCCGACTTAAATAATTTATCTAAGCTCTTGCATTTACATAAATTTTATAGTATAATTGAAACACCGGATGAAAAGCCACGCAATCACACAAATCCAAATATTGAAAGGATCCTATACCGTTATGAAAACTGCCGAACTTGCATCTCTTATTACGGAAAACATATCAAAGGTAATTTACGGAAAGAATAAGGAGATACGCCTCATTCTCGTTGCTATGCTCTCGGGTGGTCACATCTTGCTCGACGATATTCCCGGAACCGGCAAGACATCACTCGCACGCGCTCTTGCGGGATCGATAAATGCGGATATGAAACGTGTGCAGTTCACGCCCGATCTCCTCCCATCCGATATAACGGGAATTAATTACTACGATCAAAAGGAAAACAACTTCAAGCTGAGGCGCGGTCCCGTATTCACAAACATTTTGATAGCCGATGAGATCAACAGAACCACTCCGAGAACTCAGTCTGCTCTGCTCGAATGTATGGGCGAGCTTCAGACTACGATAGACGGCACGACGTATGAGCTTGAGCGTCCCTTCTTCGTTATCGCCACACAAAACCCGATAGAATCCCTCGGAACATTTCCATTACCCGAGGCTCAGCTGGACAGATTTTTTATGCGTATGTCGCTCGGCTACCCCGACAAAAAGAGCGAGACCGACATTCTCGACGGATATATGAAAAGCTCGCCTCTCGACTCGCTCGGTGCCGTATGCGAAAAGCAGGATATAATCGAAGCACAGAATGAAATAAAATCCGTAACCGTCAGCGACAAAATAAAGGACTACATAATCCGTATAGTTACCGAAACAAGACAAAGTCCGCGTATTCGCCTCGGCGTAAGCACGAGAGGCGCCCTTGCGCTTATGAGAGCGTCTCAATCGTATGCGGCAATAAATGCTCGCGAATATGTACTTCCGGATGACGTCAAAGAAGTTGCGCCTTATGTGCTTTCGCACAGGATCATCTCATCATCTCAGAACACCTTGCGTTCGGGAGAGACCAATCAAAATATAATCTCGCTTATCATAGATACCGTAAAGGCACCGATAGAATGACCCTCTCGCAAACAGTACTCTAACAGCAAAAAGCAATAAGGAGCTATCTATGATATATTTTGCCATACTCATAGCGATAGTGCTACTGATAATCATCGAATACAAAGTATATAAGAAAAAAGGCGCGGAAGCGATAACGTACAGATCCGAATTCAGTACGGATACCGCCTTTGTCGGAGATGATATACTTATGTATGAAACCCTTGAAAATACAAAAAAGCTTCCCATACCGTACGTCAAGGTCAACACCGACCTTCTCGAGGGACTTGAATTTACAATTATTGAGGAGCGAACCGATCACGATACCCGTCGCGCAGTGGGCACCCCTTCTATTCAAAGCGTATTCGTTTTGAATGGGCACGGCGGCATCAAACGCCGTTGGCGTGTCAGGTGCAAAAAAAGAGGCGTCTACCCTGCCCCCGGCGCTCTTGTTATGGTATCGGATATATTCGGTATGGATATAAGCACAAAGCTTGTAAAAAGCAAGACGCGCTCCGATGAGCGGAGCCGTTCCGAGCAGGTAGTCGTGCTTCCGACCGCGCTTGATCTGGCAGAGGTATTTTCTACACGCTCGGATATGTGCGGTGACGTTATAAGCAACCGTTGTCCCGTCACCGACCCGCTGATACTCGGCGGAGCAAGAGAATATACTCCGTTTGATCCTATGAACAAGATAAATTGGAAATCCACCGCCGTACACGGAAAACTTATGGTAAACATTGAGGAAAAGACCGTCCGCACGAGGTTCGGCATAATTCTCAATATGAACTCGCGTCCGATAGAAAGGGACGCCGCGGTTCCCGATGATGCGGCTGCCATAGAACAAAATATTATCGTGGCAGCTTCACTGATCGAACGCGCGGCAAGGCAAGACATTCCCATACGATTGTTTGTAAATACGGAGCCGAGCGAGGTATTCGACACGCGGCTCGTTCAAACGGACGACGGCGGATCGGATTCCGTTGGCGAAAGGATACTCGCGTCCGACTTTGCCGAAAGCAGACAGGACTCGCTTGAGCTTCTCACCGCGCTTGCCTATCTCGAAATGAAAATAAGCACACCTGCCGAAAAGATGTTCGATCATATATGCGAGCATACCGAATATTATGCCGACAGTCAAAGTCTCATAGTGGTTTCTTCTTACATTGATCGAAGAATGGTAAATATGCACGCCGAGCTCTCAAAAAAAGGAATAAACGTAATATTTTATCTGACCACGGGCAGAAATGAAATGCTTGAAGCTCCCGAAAACATAGAGATCTATTACAGAACATACTAAGAAGGAACCGATACCTCAAAAACGGAGGATAACCGAATGAACGAAAAAAGTTACATAAGGCTTTGCCGCATTTTATCCGTAAATTCCATATTCTCACTGGTCGCGGTGTTTATTTCGGCGTTTCTTGCATCGAACGGAGCCGCGGTATGCTTTATCGCGGTATGCACCGCATACGCACTTATGTGCATAGGATATTTTACAGTCGGACTTTGTTCAAAAATATTCGGCTTTAAAAGGATCAATAACGACAAGGGATATGAAGCAACGGTAAAATATTTTACGCCGTCAAGAGGAATATTCGGAATAATTCTTGCTCTGATAGCCGGCGGCATCGTCTACGCGCTGTCCGCAAAAAATACGGTAAGAGGCTCGCTCTTGCCGTTGTTTCTCGCAACACTGACATCTGTCCCTATAATCATCGGCACGGTCGTATGGTTCTATCCGGATCACAGACTCGTTTCGATAAAGACCTTACTCGTATCGGCACCGTTGTTCTTTGTCGCTATGATCCTAACAGCGATAAATTCATCGGCTACGGGGACGGGATTTATCGTACCCGCAATATGCCTTGCCTCGTTTGCAATAAGCACGCTCATAATGCTCAATCAAACCAATATGCAAAAAAGTTATATGGGTACGGTGGTAAGCTACGCAACGCTCGCGGATAAAAGATACAATATTAATACGGTACTCATACTTATCGCGTTTATGCTCCTTTCTTCCCTGCTCATATACACGATACTTAACGGACTCAGGGTAATATTTCTTTTGTGCATCGCGGTGTTGTTTATGAGAAATGGCGGTATCAACAATCCGAGCGGTAACATGAGCCCCGAGGAGATCTCGACCGAGATCAACATTCTGTTATTCAATAACGAAAAAGCAAGTGGCTCGGTAAATTTCTACGCATTTATATTTTTCATCCTGCTTGTCATAGCATTTGGGGCGTATATGTTGATACGCAAACATACGAGCGGCCTTCGCTTGCTTGAGCTCTTCAAAAGTATTATAGATGGGATCATAGGATTTTTCTATCACATATTCAACAGGATAGATACATTGCCTGAGCCACAAAAGCCGACAATATCAAATTATGTCGATGAACATACAACAGCCGATGTCGAAAGAAACAGCGGCTTCTCAATCGAAAAAGACACTTTTGAGGATTTTATGCGCAGGATCGACCGTATCGGCGACAGCAAAAAAAGACTTGAATTTTCATACCGCACCTTTGTTTCATTGCTTCATAATACATCCGTAAGGATAAAACGATCCGACACCCCTCGGCAGATCGCCGAGAAGATCAAAAAAGCCGATGAAAGCTTCTCGGCAGTAGTGGGAGGTTACAGCATCGAAGAGATAACCAAAGTCTTTGAGGCGGCGGCTTACAACAAAAACGATCTCGGCGCATCGCGAAATGAACGCGCCACAGAGATGCTCGTTTCTATGATACGCAGAATAATGGTCTGAATCCGCAGACCGTTACGGAAATATATCAAATATACTAAACAAGTATGTATAAAACAATCGATTCAAATCAAAAATTCAAGAAGAAGCGGCGGGGAAATTCAAAAAGACGCTCGACCGGCTTTTTAGCACTCGGCATCGTATGTATCATCCTTATCGGCACCGCTCTTCTTATGCTTCCGATATCTTCAAACGATCGAGCCTTTACCGATCCGCTGACCGCACTCTTTACAGCGGTCAGCTCGACCTGTGTCACGGGACTTGTTGTAGTTGACACGGCAACGCATTGGAGCCTGTTTGGGCAAACGGTGATAATTCTGCTGATCCAGATCGGCGGACTCGGATTTATGACAATGGCGGTCATACTGTCACTCTTGCTTCACCGCACGGTAACGCCGAAAGAAAGAATGCTCGTCGCTATGTCTTATAATCTCAACAGCTACGAAAGTATGACGGCATTGATAAGAAGGATCGTGCTCGGCACGATTATGATCGAGAGCGCGGGAGCTGTCGTTCTTGCAACTCAATTTATTCCCATTTTCGGAGCAAAAGGCATTTTTATGAGCATTTTTCACTCAATATCCGCCTTCTGCAACGCCGGTTTTGATCTTATGGGGACTACAACCGGACAGTTTTCCTCCATAACATACTTTAGAGGCAATACGGTCGTGAACATAACGATAATACTCCTCATAATGATAGGCGGCATAGGATTTGTCGTATGGAACGACATAATAAACCGCATCAAATGTCGAAAACGTTTGTCCGCTTACTCCAAGCTTATTCTGATAGTTTCGACAGCCCTGTTTTTCGGCGGAAGTTTCGTGTTTTTCGCGGCGGAATACGGCAATCCCGCAACGCTCGGCGAGCTACCGTTGGGCGAAAAAATTCTCGCCTCGCTTTTTCAATCGGCAACACTCAGGACTGCGGGCTTCTGCACGATAGACAATTCGGCTATGACGGATATTTCAAAGCTTGCCTCGCTTGTGCTGATGTTCATAGGCGGTGCTTCGGGCTCGACCGCGGGCGGTGTTAAAGTAGGCTCGATTGCCGTGCTCGCTATCGTGGTATGGAATTCTGCGATAGGAAAGCGTGATGCCGTAATTTTCGGCAGAAGGCTCACCCCGGAAAGCTTCATAAGAGCGGTTACGGTCATAGTGATACAGCTTATATTGATAATAGTTTCGTCCATCATAATTATGACGGATATGCCGGAGCTCGATATTATGTCCGTGCTGTTTGAAACGACCTCAGCCGTCAACACGGTCGGACTTTCCTTCGGACTTTCGTCACAGCTCTCGACTTTGGGTAAAATAATCGATATCTTACTGATGTATTTCGGAAGAGTCGGAATACTGTCGATAACCTTCGCGGTCTCGGTCAATTTGAGCGAGCGTGATACCGCGATCACTTATCCCGATGCAAATATGCTCATCGGTTAATTCACGGTCAATATATAAAAATACAAGAAAGGGAAAAATTATGAACAGCTTTTGTGTAATAGGTCTCGGCAAATTCGGTCAAACAGTAGCCGCCACACTTGCCGAAAACGGAAAGCAAGTAATGATAATAGATCAAAACGCCGATGCCGTAACGCCGCTTGCGGATATCGTGACTCACGCCGTTATCGGCGATCCCACAAATGAATCGGTCATCCGAGCCTCTGGTATTGAAGATTATGAATGTGCGATAATATGTATCTCCGGAAATATAAACGACAACATATTGCTCTGCATTATGTTACGAGAGCTCGGAGTAAAGCACATAGTGGCAAGAGCCGTAAACGAGGGGCATCGAAAGGTACTTTCGCACATAGGCGTTGACGAGATAGTTTTTCCCGAACAGGATATGGGAGAAAAGCTGGCATTTAAGCTCAGCAGAAACAACGTGACGGAATTTATTGAGTTTTCAGGATATCAGCTTGTCGAGATGAACGTCCCAAAAGATTGGATCGGAAAAACGATAATAAACCTCGATATACGTAAAAAATACGGCATAAACGTCATAGCCGTCACCAACTCCGAAACGGAGATAGCCGACGTTTCGCCGTCTCCCACGAGAGCCTTCACGAACAAGGATCGCATAACCATCATAGCGTCCGACGAAAATATGGACAAGATCATGAAAAAATACGGATAAAAAAAACCGCCCCTTCAGTGGGGCAATTTCTTTATCCGTAAAACTAAAGCGCGCTCAATCCTTTCGACCGTGCTTCAAAGCACGGCGTATTTGACGGTATTATATATACTTATCATAATTATGACCGCCATCATGGCGATAAAGAGTTTATCTACTGCGGAGTTGTCTATCTTTTTATTTACCTTACGTCCGACCATACCGCCGCAAATGCCGCCAAGCACCATAAACACAAGTGCCAATACGTTAAATTCGGGAACCTTTCCGGTTACGATAGTCGAAACAAGGCTTGTAAACTGACTGAACATTATTATGTAAAGGCTGTTCGCCGCGGCGGTCTTGCTGTCCATGGCGAAAAAGAAATGCAAGACCACAAGATTTATCGGTCCGCCGCCGATTCCGAGGAAGCTTGACATAATTCCGAGAAGCAGACCTATAACAACATACGAGACCACACTGTTGACCTTGTGCGGCGTTATTTTCTTTTTGAATATTGTATATATCAAGGTTCCTATCGTTATCAGTGCCAAGCACAATGCCTGCACCGCCCCCACGGTATCGGGATCTTCAAACAACGATTTTATTATGTCAAAGAGTTGTTTTCCCAAAACACCGCCAACCGACGCTCCTATGGCAAGCGGCGTCGCTGTTTTCGGGTTTACCGACTTTTCTTTTGAAAGAAATGATCTTCCGACGGAATAACAGCTCATCGAAAGCACGGTGCATCCCGACAGAAAGCTTATTGCGGTCACGCTGTCCCAACCGAACAGATCCAACGTAGGTTTAATGATAACTCCGCCGCCGATCCCGCATATCGCTCCGGCGACAGACGCCAAAAAGCTTATTATCAAATAAAGTAAAGGTCTTAATTCATCCATCCTGTCCCTCATTCCGCCGCCGTACGGCGGCACAAACATTCGGCAATAATATCGAATGCCTAAAATTCAAACGTCTTTTAGTGTATCATACCCAAAGTCCTTTGTCAATGGACGAAACGGAAACTTTTTTAAATTGTTCCGAAAAGCAAAAGATTTTTAAGGTATTGCCATATGTTTGTTGATTTTTTGTGTTGATTTTTCCACTGACATATGGTATAATTTCCGTGATTATGATAATTTCATATGGGATATTTTTAATTTTCAAAGCCGCGGCAACAAGATACCGCCGCGCTTTCGGAGGAATATATATGAGCGAAAAGAAAAATTACACTATTGAGACGACCTGTGTTCAAGGCGGCTACACTCCCGGAAACGGAGAGCCCCGCCAGATACCGATAATCCAAAGCACCACATTTAAATACAGCACGAGCGAGGATATGGGTAAGCTTTTTGACCTTGAAGCCGAGGGGTACTTTTACTCTCGCCTGCAAAATCCGACCTGTGACAGCGTAGCGCGCAAGATCTGCGAGCTTGAGGGCGGCACGGCGGCTATGCTTACCTCCTCGGGACAGTCCGCAAACTTCTTTGCGGTATTCAATATTGCGGGATGCGGCGACCACGTCGTTTCATCCTCAACCATATACGGCGGCACATACAACCTTTTCGCCGTCACAATGAAAAAGATGGGCATTGATTTCACTTTTGTAAAGCCCGACTGCACCGAAGAGGAGCTCAAAGCGGCGTTCAGACCCAACACCAAGGCGGTGTTCGGCGAGACGATAGCCAACCCCGCGCTCACCGTACTTGACATCGAGAAGTTTGCCAATGCGGCTCACGCTCACGGTGTTCCGCTTATCGTTGATAACACCTTTGCAACGCCCGTAAACTGCCGCCCGTTTGAATTCGGCGCGGACATCGTCACACATTCAACAACAAAATATATGGACGGTCACGGCTCTGCCGTGGGCGGTTGTATCGTAGATAGCGGCAAGTTTGATTGGCTTGCGCACGCGGACAAATTCTCGGGACTTACGACTCCCGACGACAGCTATCACGGCATAGTATATGCCGAAAAATTCGGTCAAGGCGGCGCCTACATAACCAAGGCGACGGCTCAGCTTATGCGTGACTTCGGAGCTACACCCGCGCCCCAAAGCGCGTTCCTGCTCAATCTCGGACTTGAAAGCTTGCACCTCAGAATGGCACGTCACTGTGAAAATGCGCTTGCAGTTGCAAAATTTCTTGAAAGCGATCCCCACGTTGCCTGGGTAACGTATCCGAGCCTTCCCTCGGATAAAAACTATAAATTGGCAGAGAAATATCTTCCGAACGGCTCTTGCGGTGTCGTAAGCTTCGGCGTCAAAGGCGGCAGACGCGCCGCCGAGAGCTTTATGAAACACTTAAAGCTTGCGGCTATCGAGACTCACGTTGCCGATGCGCGCACCTGCTGTCTCCACCCTGCAAGTGCAACACACAGACAGATGAATGACGAGGAGCTTGTTGCGGCGGGCGTTTCTCCCGATCTCGTGCGTTACTCCTGCGGCATTGAAAACGCCGAAGATCTTATTGCGGATCTCAAGCAAGCATTGGCAGCTAACGATTAAAATTACGCGATCGGCAAGACTCTGCCGCCGGCATCGCCGCCCTTAAAAAGCGCGACGAAAAAGCATCACAAAAAACAGCGAGGTATATAAAATGCCCATAAAGATCCCCAACGACCTGCCTGCAACGCAGGTGCTTACGAACGAAAACATATTTGTTATGACGGAGAACCGTGCGATATCGCAGGATATCCGTCCTCTGAAGATACTCGTTTTCAATCTTATGCCCACAAAAATAGACACCGAGACTCAGTTCTCGCGTTTGCTCGGAAACACGCCGCTTCAAGTCGAGCTTGAGCTTATGCACACGAAGACACACAGATCAAAAAATATATCCGCCGAGCATCTGCTGACATTTTACAAGACATTTGATGAAATAAAAGATAACAGATACGACGGTATGGTCATAACCGGAGCACCCGTAGAGCAGCTTGAATTTGAAGACGTCGAATATTGGGATGAGCTCTGCGAGGTATTTGAATGGACCAAGACCCACGTTCACAGTACACTTCACATATGCTGGGGCGCGCAAGCGGGGCTTTATTACCACTTTGGAATAAAGAAAAAGCCGCTTGAAAAGAAGCTTTTCGGAATATTCCCACACACGGTAGATTACAAGAGATCTATCCTTTTCAGAGGATTTGATGATGTATTTATGGCGCCGCACTCCCGTCACACGACGGTCGATCGCGCCGATATAGAGGCGGTCTCCGCGATAAACATTCTCGCCTCATCCGAAGAAGCGGGAGTCTACGCTATGTCTACAAAAAACGGCAAGCAGATATTTGTTACGGGACACGCGGAATATGATCCTTTAACATTGGAAAAGGAATATCTTCGTGACAAAAACCTCGGACTTCCCATCGAAGTACCGAAAAATTACTATCCGAATGATGATGACACAAAACAGCCTATGGTCAGCTGGCGTGCGCACGCAAATCTGCTTTTCTGCAATTGGTTAAATTATTACGTTTATCAAACGACCCCGTTTGATATCGAAAAGATATCTAACGCCGAGGATTGACACGCTTGACTCTGACAAACAAAATATCGGTTCGACGCATCCTCTTTTCAGAGGTACATCGAACCGATATTTTTTCTGTAAAGTTTTTTGGCTCCACCTTTTTTCAAAAAAGGTGGAAAACTTTCATTTTACTCAAATTGAGAATTAAACAGGGTCGAATAAAATCCCTTTGCCCTCATAAGCTGTTCGTGATTTCCCTGCTCTATGACGTTTCCGTCTTTGACAACGAGAATTACATCTGCATTCCTTATCGTCGAGAGCCTGTGCGCTATAACAAAGCAGGTCTTGTCCTTCATCAGCGCATACATAGCCTCTTGAATTTTTATCTCTGTCCTTGAGTCAACATTCGAGGTCGCCTCGTCGAGGATCAGCATAGACGCCTTGGGAAGCATCGCCCTTGCTATTGTTATCAGCTGTTTCTGCCCTTTGGAGATATTCACACCGTCGTCGGTAAGCACGGTGTCGTAGCCGTCGGGAAGCTTTTCTATATACGAATGTATCTTCGCCGCCTTTGCCGCCGCAACGACCTCCTCATCCGTTGCATCCTCCTTGCCGTAAACGATATTATCCCTTATGGTACCGCCGAAAAGCCAGGTGTCCTGAAGTACCATAGTGTAAGAAAGCCTTACGTCCTTTCTCGGAACTCGCTTTATGTCGTGCCCGTCAAGACGTATCTCTCCCGTCTCCACATCATAAAACCGCATAAGCAGATTTATGATCGTAGTCTTACCCGCTCCCGTCGGTCCGACGATGGCAATAAGCTGACCGGGCTTTACCTTAAGACTGAGATCGTGGATTATGGTTCGCTCCGGAACATATCCGAAGGTAACGTTCTCTATACCGACCTCGCCTCTTACCATTGCGGGATCAAGTGCGTATATATCCTCGATATCTCCGAATTTTTGACGGCTGACCTCGTTTTCGTCAGGCTCGTCGATCAATTTGAAAACACGTTCTGCGGCGGCGCAGGATGACTGAAGGTCGCTCAGAATATTGGCGAATTCATTGATCGGACCGGCAAATTTTCGCGAATATTGAATAAACGAAGATATTCCGCCGAGGCTTATCACCAAGATTGCGGGAATATTTTCCGCTCCTTTTGACGTCGTAAGCATATACATAATGCCGCCGACCATAATTATCAGGGAAAGCGCGAGATTGTTTATAAAGTTCACGCTCGGTCCTATCGCCGCACCGTGATAATCGGCTTTGTAGTAAGCGTCAAGCGAATCGGTATTTCTTTCATTAAAGCGTTCGCAAATGACATTTTCTCTGTCGTAAGCTCTTATAGTCTTCTGCCCCGAGAGCATCTCCTCGGCATATCCGTTAAGAAGTCCGAGCTTCCTCGATCTCTCACGGAACAGCGGGCGTATCTTTTTCACCTTATGCCTTGTAAAACATATTGATATCGGTATGGTAACGGCAAATACCAGCACGAGCAGTGGCGAGATGGTCAACATCATAATGAGAGAGCCGACAATGGTTATCACGCTCGTGCATATCTGCAAAAGATCGTGCGAAAGAGATGCGTTTACGGTATCGATATCATAGGATATGCGGCTTATAATATCTCCCGTAGAATGAGTGTCAAAATATCCCACCGGAAGATCCACGAGCTTATCAAACAGCTCTTTACGCATCGAATAAATTATCCTTTGTCCGAGCTTTACGAGCGTGACGGAAAGCACATACGAAAGCACCGAGGAGATCACGTAAAATATCGCCATAAGTCCGCAATACAGAAACACATTGTCGAAATTAATGCTTCCGATTTCCGCAAACGCCTCTATCTCGTTGATCGCCTTTTCAGAGAGCTTAGGACCTGCGAGAGCCAAAAGATTTGATGTCACCATCAACGTCATAGCAAAGATCACAGTCCATTTATATCTCAGCATATACATTCCCAGGCGTTTTATAACGGCACTCTTGTCCGTTATCTCCGCAGCGGGCTTGCTCATAGCAGCCGCACTTCGTCCGCCGGGACCTATTCCCATATTATTCAAGAATAGCACCTCCCAACTGCGAATCGCTTATCTCACGGTACACGGGACAGCTTTCGAGCAATTGACTGTGCGTTCCGTAACCGAGTATTTCTCCCTCGTCGATAACGAGAATATTATCCGAGCTCATAACGGAGCTCACTCTCTGAGCCACCACTACCGTTGTAGTCGGGCTGTCCGAGTTTGCGATCGCCCGTCGCAGATTGGCATCCGTCTTGTAGTCAAGTGCCGACGACGAATCATCGAGAATAAGTATCTCGGGACGCGCGGCAAGTGCTCTTGAGATCAGTACTCTCTGCTTTTGACCACCGCTGATGTTTGTCCCCTTTGCCGACAGCTGATGATCATATCCGTCGGGAAAAGCCGAGATAAAATCATCTGCCTGCGCCATTTTTGCCGCACGGACGATATCCTCGTGTGACAGCTCTCGTCCGAATCGAATATTTTCCTCTATCGTGTCGGCGTACAGAAAATCATTTTGAAGTGCCACGCCGAACTTTGAATGAAGCTCGCTTTTGGGAATATTTCTTACGTCGCGCCCGTCGATAAGCACCGCTCCGCTGTCAACATCGTAGGAACGCATAAGCAGATTTATCACCGTGGTTTTGCCGGAGCCCGTCGCTCCTATGATACCGAGCGAGCCGCCGCGGCGCACCTTGAAGCTTATGGCGGTAAGATTGTTTTTGATCTTATTGTACGAAAAAGAAACGTTTCTGAACTCAATAAAGCTGTCATCCGATATCATTACGTCGGTTGACGGTGCTTCCTTCACCTCAAGATCTTCGGCAGTATCGAGCACCTCGGCGATACGGTTTGCGGATGCCGAGCCCTTAGTGAACATAACAAATACTCTTGTTATAGACATCATCGCCATCGATATCATATTGAAATACTGAATAAAGGCAAGGATGTTTGCCGCCTGCGTCAGCTCCATCTCGACGCGAAAAGCTCCGACAAGCACGACGGCGGTAAGCCCCAGATTCATAAACAGGGTCATCATAGGGTTGGAAAGCGCCATAGTAGTACTTGCGCGGCGTTCTATATCGGAGAGTGAACGGTTGACCCGATCGTAGCGAGCTCTCTCGTGATCGCCCTTTGACAGCGCCTTTATTACACGCACGCCTTGAACATCCTCGCGTACGACCCCTATCATAGAATCAACGCTTTTCTGCACCTTAACGTACAGCGGTATACCGCGCTTCGACACAAAATACACCGTAAGGCAGATAAGCGGCAACACACACACCATAACGAGAGTCAATATCGGGTCTAAGGTCACCGTGATCGCGATACCGCCTATGAGAAGTATCGGTCCGCGCACTCCCATTCGTTGCATCATATTTATAAAATGATGCACGTTATATGTATCCGTCGTAAGCCTTGATTCAAGAGACGGAATTGAAAACCTATCGGTCTGCACAGCAGAAAGGCTCATAGTCTTTTTGAACAGATCTCTGCGTATCTCCTCCGCTATGTTTCGCGAAACCTTTGCCGCCATACGGTTTGCCGTAACGTTCAAAACGACGCACAGCACGGCGCTCAGCACCATAACAACGCCCCATATAATAATAGGACGGATCTCTTGCAACGGCACTATATTCGTAATTATGTAGGTCATTATTCTCGGAATTATCAGCTCAGCCAAAGATCCGAGTATCTTCACCGTAAGTCCGACAAGCATAATGGCTATATGCGGTCTTATATATTTCAATATCCTTCGCATTATTCGCCATCCTCCGAATCCAGCTCTCTTGCGGCGTATTCTGCGGCACGCTTTGCCATACGCTGAAGGACATCCGCGGCAATGTTCATCTCCTCTTCGCTTATTCCCTCGCTAATATATTCCTTCCATTCGTGAGTTACCGCTTTAACGGTCGGAAGCGCGTCGTATGCCTTTTGCGTCGGATATACGAGCACAACGCGCTTATCCTCCTCGCTTTGCTTGCGCTCAACATATCCGAGCTTTTCAAGCTGAGACATATGCCTTGTTACATTGCTTTTGTTTATACATATTTTTTTCGCGATAGCGTCCTGCGATATTCCGGGATTGCGGCAAAGCAAAAGTATATAGCTGTGATGGCAATTGCCGAGATCACTGCCCATCTCCTTCAGCTTGTCCGATCGGAACATCGAAGCACATCTCGAAATAACGCTTATTTGCCTCATTAGTGACGGCATTTTCATCCCTCCATATGTATGGTTTATGATTTTTACCTCAAAAATCGTTGCGCACGCAACGTTGTGTACTATTATACTATTTTTTTTACGCTAAGTCAATAGGTGCGTGAAAATGTTGAGATAAAACTTTAAACTCTTTTGTAAAAATTTATCGAGACGTCTTGAAATGAACAGCCTTTGGGGTTACAATATATTGTAGAGTAATATTATCATATTTGGAGGTCAACGATGGGAAAAACAGAACTTCCGAGCGATTGCGAGGTCATACATCTTGAAACAGTTGAGGCGGCAAAAAGCATTATGCCCTGTGACGAGGAGATATTCGATCTTTCCGAATTATTCAAGGCATTCGCCGACAGCACGAGGGTAAAGATCCTTTGGGCGCTTGATACGCACGAGATGTGTGTATGTGATATCGCCGCGCTGTTGAATATGACAAAATCCGCCGTTTCGCATCAGCTTAGATATTTACGTGACGCAAAGCTCATAAGAAATCGCCGAGACGGCAAGGTTGTATTCTATGAACTGTCGGATCAGCACGTAAGAGAAATCTTTGAAATGGCGTTCGAGCACATAAAAGAGGATAAGTAATGCCAACGCAAAAATGAAACGGGCAATAAAGCGCAAAAAATCAGACGCTTTCCCTTCATTTTAAGCCTTAAGTGCATAAATTTTCTAAATAATGGAATCATATAAAGTGTGATAACCTTCACCAAGCACTTATCAGGTAAACATAATCAATAACCGAAAGGAAGTAACTCTATGATAAAAATCTTCCACTGCGGAGACATTCACCTTGACGCGCCGTTTTCGGGTGTTTCTCCGACCGAGAGCAATCGAAGGCGCGTCTCTCTTTTGGACCGCTTTGCGGAAATGATGCGATTTGCGAATGACAACAGAGCGGATCTTGTACTGATCGCGGGCGATCTGTTCGATTCCGGCTACACTCAGCCCTCGACCGTCAAAGCGGTATCGGAGCTTTTAAAGGATCTGAGATGCCCCGTCGTCATCACCCCGGGAAATCACGATCCATACGACAAGGAAAGCGTTTATAAGACCGCGCAGTTTTCGGAAAACGTCCATATTTTTTCATCCGAGGAGCTCTCACGAATTGATTTTGACGGAATCGGAGTCAGCGTCTGCGGATACGCCTTTACGTCAAATTCACATCCCGAAAGACCGCTGAAGGATCAGACGAGCGCGCTCCTCTCTTCCACAAACGTGAACATTTTGTGCGCACACACGGACATCTACACTCAAAACTCGACCTATGCTCCCATATCCGACGCAGAGCTTGAAGATTCCGGATTCTTGTACGCCGCGCTCGGTCACATCCATAAGACCCCCGCGGTATGCAAATTCGGAGACTGTTATGCCGCTTATTGCGGATTTGCCGAGGGCAGAGGCTTTGACGAATGCGGTGCGGGCGGTGCTTGGCTCGTAAACATCAACAACTCATATTTCCCCGCAAAAGTCGATGTTGAGCGTGTCTGCGTGTCACAAAGCAGGTACGAAGTCAAAACTGTCGATATCACGGGTGCCGAAAGCGACTCTACCGCCGCTTCTATGATAGACAAGGCGCTTGCCGACGATCCCCTTATACCGAGCGGAGATACCGCGTCCGAGAGCAACGGACAGGGCAACGAGACGGTCGTAAGGATAATTCTCAAGGGCGAGCTTCCCATGATATATTCTCCTTTGACAGGGGCTATCGAAAAGCTGTTGAAATCCCGTTGCCGTGTTGAAATAACAGACCGCACACTTCCCATATACGACGCAAGCTACCTTGAAAAGGATATGACCGTCAAGGGGGAGTTCTATCGGATGCTTTTACCTATGCTTTCAAGCGGTACGGCAGAAGAAAAGCAGACCGCGGCACTTGCGCTGAGATACGGTCTTTGCGCTATGTCGGGTCAGGATATAGTCATAGAGTAGGGGGCGAGAATATGAAAATAATCAATATTCACATCATCGAATTCGCCGGGCTTGCCGATGTAAAGCTTGATTTTTGCAACGGACTTAACGTCATAGAAGGGCTTAACGAATCGGGCAAAAGCACCGTCAATGCCTTCATAAAATTTATGCTCTACGGACTTGAGAAAGCCAAATGTGCGGATTCTTCAATGACCGAAAGAGAATATTATACGAGCTGGAGAAACGGAATAGCACAAGGCAATATGACCGTCGAGCACGAGGGAAAACGATACAGGATCGAACGCCGCGGTGTGCTTGCGACAAGCTATCGCGATACCTGCGCGATATATGACGATGCAACGGGAGATAAGGTATTCAAGGGACGCGAGCCCGGTGAGATCTTTCTCGGCATCGCCTCGCCCGTTTACGAAAGCACCTGCTGTGTACGTCAGCGCGAGCTTACCGATGTTGACGGTAAAGGCGTTAGCGACGCGATACAGAATATGCTCATAAGTGCTGACAAAAACATCGATCTTGACAGAGCCGTTAAAAAGCTGACCGAGCTTCGCAAGGGACTCAAGCTTCAGCGCGGCGACGGCGGAAGGATCCCGACACTTGAAAAAGAGATAGAAAACATTTCGGTACGCCTTGAAAAAGCAGAGAGAAGCAACGCCGAGATACGCCGTCAGCGCGATGTTGCGGAAACCAAACGGAGTCAGATCGATCAGGCTCGCGCGGCTCTTAACAAAGTCGAAGATGATCTGCTTGCTTTTGACGGCTACGAGACCTTGAAGAAATTCGACAGTCTCCACGCCATGGAAGAAAAGATCAAAAATATCAAGGCTCGAATGGCAGCCCTTGAGACGGAATTTGAGGGAAGCGTCGGTGTACCCGACCGACAGACAGCGGATACGCTCATAAGCTTTGAGCGGCGTATACCGAGTGCCGAGTCGGAATACAAAAACGCCGCGAGCTTGCTCAATCAATGCAAGAGCTCTCCCGCCCCCGACGCACTCAAATGCCGTTCCGCGGAAAAGATAATCTCCATAGGCGGAGCCGATGCCGCGGTAAACAAATATTCGAAGCTGAAAAAACGTTCCAAGGCTCTTCTGACACTTGCCATAGTATTTCTCTCGGTTGGAGTACCGCTTGCCGCGCTCGGAACAACGCTCGGAATACTTCTCTCGGCGTTTGCTTTTATAGGCACAGGCGTAGGCGCGATGATGGTCGCGGCTTCCGTCGCAATGTTCTGTCTCAGAGGCAAGAGCCGGAGAGCCTTGCGTTATCATCTTGATATATGCGGCTACTACGATCCGAAGTACCCGGAAGTTTACACGTTTGAGACCTTTGTCATCGACTGCGTAAAGGTCAAGCGAGAAAGTGAAAGGATCAAAGAGCTTTCGGAAGCCGCGGAGCGCGCATATTCCGAAAAAAGCCAACTGCTTTGTGACGTTTTGGAGCAGACCGCCAAGGCGCTGTCCCCGTTTGCCAAAGCTCCGAATGCAGATCCCAAAAACTGCGGAGAATATATTGAGATCCTCAACGAAACAATAGGGGTCATATACGACTTCTGCGACAAAAGGGACAAGCTTGTATCCGATCTTTCCGTCGAGGAAAGAGTGCTCGGAACTATGAAAGACGCACTTTCAAACAAAGACGAGGAATTATTAAGACGCAAGCTTACCCCCGAGATATCCGAACGCTTTGCAAGCGAATCGAAAGAAACGCTCAATTTTAAACGTGATTATCTCACAAAGCAGATACAGCTTCTTGACCAAGCGCGTGAAGAAGCGAAAAAAAGACTTATAGAGCTTGAAAGCGCGTCGGAAGACGCTTGCGAGCTCTCAATAAAGCTCGATGAAAAGAAGCGGGAGCTTGCAAGGCTCAGAACATCGCTCGCCGCCATTCTTATGGCTTCCGATACAATCGAAAAAGCCGGTGTAAGTCTGCGTTCCGGCGTCACGCCGCGGCTTTGCGAGGGGGCGTCGCGTCGTATGTCAAAGCTAACGAACGGAAAATACGAGGGGATCTCGGTAGACGGAAATGCAAGCTTGTCGGTAACTACGGATATGACTCGCGACATCGCAGTTCTCAGCTGCGGCACAAGAGATGCGGCGTATCTGTCGTTGCGCTTTGCTATGATAGATATGCTTTTCGGCAATGCAAAGCCTTGCCTTACGATAGACGAGGGATTGGCTCAGCTTGACGATGTAAGAGCAAAATCATTACTCTCCGTGCTCGAAAGCTATTGTGATGACGGCGGTCAATGTATACTGTTCACCTGCCACACACGCGAGGCAACTATGCTCGAAAATATGGATGTAAAGCACAGAAAGATCGCGATATGATCTTAAATCTTCATACAGAGACCGTCGCTTCGGTGCGGCGGTCTTTGTCCTTTTATTAAAATTATTAATACTTGATCGCATTTATGTGTTGCCGACATAAATCTTAGAATAATATCAAAGCGGCAATGTTGACAAAAATAATTTGTTATAGTATAATTAATCAGATATTGAATTAAAAATAAGCTTAATCCGCCGCGGCGGTATTGGAGGTCATTATGCCAAAATATACGATAGGTCTTGATTTCGGAACGCTCTCGGGTCGTGCGCTCCTCGTTGATATATCAAACGGACAGGAGATAGCCGACTCGGTTATGAATTATCCACACGCAGTTATAGACGAATATCTGCCGGGGAGCGACGTACGTCTGCCCCAAAGCACAGCGCTTCAGGATCCGCAAGACTATCTCGACGTCGCGGAATTCATCATAAGAGATGTTATACGAAAAGCCGGCGTCAATAAAAAGGATATCATAGGTATATCGATCGATTTTACTACCTGCACCATACTTCCGATAAGGAAGGACGGCACGCCGCTATGCTTTGAGGAAAAGTACCGTTTAAACCCTTACGCTTATTCCAAGCTTTGGAAGGATCATTCATCTCAACCATATGCGGATAAGATCACAAAAAAGGCAGTTGAAAGACAGGAGCCGTGGCTTGAAAGATGCGGCGGAAAGGTATCAAGCGAGTGGCTCTTTCCGAAAATATGGCAGATCCTCGATCTCGCCCCCGATGTGTACGAGGATTGCGACTGTATAATCGAAGCCGGTGATTGGCTTACCTTTATTTTGACAGGTGAATATACAAAGTCATATGCTTACGCCGCGTCAAAGGCACTTTATTTTCCGGAATACGGCGGATACCCATCAGAAGAATTTTTCGCATCCCTTGACGAGCGACTCCGCTATATAGTAAAGGATAAGTTAAATGCGCCCGTAATCGGACTTTGCGCACGTGCGGGAAAGGTCACAGCCGAGGCGGCAGAGAAATTTGGTCTTTGCGAAGGCACGGCGGTGGGTGTTCCCCACCCCGACGCACACGTAGCACCCCCGGCACTCAATATGCGGAACGAGGGAGATATGTGCGCCGTATTCGGAACATCGTCGTGCTATATGCTGATAGGTCACAAAAATGCCGTGGCAAAGGGCACGTGCGGAACCGCAAAGGATATACTTATGCCCGGCTTTTACGGCTACGAATCCGGGCTTTGCTGTGTCGGAGACCATTTTGCGTGGCTCTGCGACAACTTAGCACCTGCGGAATACAAGGAAGAAGCGGCAAAGCTTGGCATACCTTTGATAAAATACATAATAAGCAAGGCCGCCAAACAGGCTCCCGGAGAGCACGGGCTCATTGCGCTCGATTGGTGGAACGGTAACCGCAACGTACTTGTCGATTCCGATCTGACAGGACTCCTTATCGGTATGGATCTGCGCACAAAAGCCGAGGACATATTGAGAGCTTTGATCGAGGCAACGGCGTTTGCGACAAAGGTTATTATCGACACCTTTGCCGAATATGAGATCCCCGTCAAGAGGATCATCGCCTGCGGTGGTATCGCAAGAAAAGATCCCTTCACAATGCAGCTCTATGCCGACGTTCTTAACGTCGAGATCGGCATTGCCGGTTCGTCGCAGATACCCGCACTTGCAAGTGCCACGTTTGCGTCGGTCGCGGCGGGATCCGAAAACGGCGGATATGACGATATTTACGAGGCGGCGGCACATATGAGTAACGTAAGCGACGTAAAGTACACGCCCGATCCCGAAGCGCACAAGGTATATATGCAGCTTTATGAAGAATACAAGCGTCTGCACGATTATTTCGGACGCGGCGAAAACGACGTTATGAAGCGTCTGCTCGCCATCAAAGCACAGAGCTCCCGCAAGCAAAAATAATCAGCGGAAATATTCGTATCATCACTCGAATTACTCCGAAAAATACAAAAGATAAGGAAACACGGTTATGGTAGGCTCCAAAGCATCAAAAATTACGGGAAGGATCTTCAAATTGCTTTTCATACTTGTTGTATTGGCAATTAACTGCATTCTTTTTTGGCGTATGTGCTCTATGAGGACACCCGATTCAATGAAAACTCTGCTCGTTGACGACGCTCTGCATAAAGCTTACGTTGAAAGCAACGGCGAGCTTGAAATGTTCAAGCAGTCTATGAGCAACGAAGAAAAATTCACGACAGCAGACCGAAATTACGGATACTTTTCGATCGTTGACGTAGTGTTTATTCCATCGGCAGATCAGCTTCAAATAGTTCTGAGATACAACGACAGCACCATAAGATCCGTAGCCGAGGACTACGGACTTGACGAAGTACCTTCAAGTGATACAGAGCTGTTCGACGTGACCGTGATAAAAACCGTCGATCTGACACCAGACAACAAGAAGGATAACGGGATCGGTGAGGGCATCTCAAAAGAGAGGATATACCCCTCCGCGGTTGTTGCCGAGCGTTCCGGAATACACAATTATCGAAGATTTATATTTAACGGCGTAGACGCAAGTGATGCCGAAGGCATATTCGCAGACATCTATTACGTCGGAGATATTAATTACGATGAGTTGTCCTATGGAACACTTTGTTTATACAGCTGTGAAAAGGAAAATCTCCCCGTTGAACTGACCTCGGAAAGCAAAAAAGCTCTCGAAAATTACACCTTAATGCAATAAATACCGAAAAACTTCATACGAAAAGGACTTACCCGTCGCACTAAATCGACAAATAAGTCCTTTTTTGATTTAAATTTTAAGCCCTTTAAAAAATCTTATATCTGTCGTATAAACGCTCAAAACTCAAAACATCGTCAATTTTTAAGGCTGTGTATCGGCGCGGGAATCCTTCCGCCTCTGTTGACAAAGCGGGCGGGAGAATACGGCTTAACATCCATAACGGGAGCGTATCCGAGCAAGCCGCCAAAGCTTACGCTGTCACCCGGCTTTTTGCCGTATGCGGGTATAACGCGCACTGCGGTGGTTTTAGTATTCGCAACTCCTATCGATATCTCGTCGGCAATGATACCGCATATGACCGACTCATCCGTATCACCGGGAATGGCTATCATATCAAGTCCGACCGAGCATACCGCCGTCATAGCCTCTAGCTTTTCGAGCGAGAGTGCGCCCTTTTCGACCGCGGCGATCATTCCCTCGTCCTCGGAAACGGGTATAAATGCGCCCGACAGTCCGCCGACGTGCGATGACGCCATAGTTCCGCCCTTCTTGACCGCATCGTTGAGCATCGCAAGCGCCGCAGTGGTTCCGCAACCGCCGCAAGACTCAAGTCCCATATTTTCAAGTATACGAGCGACCGAGTCTCCGATCGCAGGTGTGGGGGCGAGCGACAGATCGACGATACCGAACGGAACATCAAGTGCTCTTGCCGCTTCGTGCGCGACGAGCTGACCGACACGCGTGATCTTAAATGCCGTCTTTTTTATTATATCCGCAAGCTCGGAAAGATCGCAATCCCCTGCGCGAGCGACAGCCGAGCTTACGACTCCGGGACCCGAAACGCCGACGTTTATCGCGCAATCGGGCTCTCCGACACCGTGGAAGGCGCCCGCCATAAACGGGTTATCCTCAGGTACGTTGGCAAACACGACAAGCTTTGCGCATCCGATCGAATTATTGTCCTTTGTAAGATACGCTGCGCGTTTGATGGCGCTTCCCATAAGCTTGATAGCGTCCATATTTATACCCGCTTTTGTCGTGGCGACGTTGACCGACGAGCACACAAGAGATGTCTCGGCAAGTGCCTCGGGAATTACGGAGATAAGATTTTTGTCCGCCTGTGTAAAACCCTTGTGAACAAGTGCGGAAAATCCGCCTATAAAGTTCACTCCGACGGCATCGGCGGCGCGTTGAAGTGCGTGCGCAACCTTTATGTACCCCTCGGGCGAGATCCTGCCGCCTATCAAGGAAACGGGCGTCACGGAAACGCGTTTATTTACTATCGGGACCCCGTAGCGGCTTTCAAGCTCGCATCCGACGCGCACAAGATCCTTTGCCTTATTCGTTATTTTGTCGTATATACGCTCGCAAAGTCTGTCCTCGTCATCGCTGACGCAATCGAAAAGCGATATACCCATAGTTATGGTACGGATATCGAGGTTCTCCTGACTTATCATATTTATGGTTTCAAAAATATCGGCAGTATTAAGCATCGATTTGCTGTCCTTTCGTGATCATTTTCGGTATCAAAGCTCAGATATGGTGCATCGTGTTGAAAACGTCCTCGTGCATAACGTGCACGTCAAGTCCGCTTTCCTTGCCGAGCTCGGAAAGATATCTTGAAAAATCGCCAAAGGGAGAGGACAGCGACGTAATATCCGTAAGCATTATCATCGCGAAATACTCGCCCGTTACCGTCTGGGTAATATCAAGGATATTGACATTATGCTCCATACAGACCTTACTTACCTTTGCAATAATACCTATCGTATCTTTTCCGACGACGGTAATGACCGCCTTCATTGTTTTCGTCATAATCAACCTCCGTATCTGTTTGACATAGGAATATCTTAATTTATACAGCCGCCGATCCTGCGGTTGATTTATTATATCACTAACAGTGGGATTTGTCAATATTGCCGCTCATATCATTAAGAGGTGCCGCTATGCGCTTTTCGAGATCGCCGAACGAGAGAAAAATAGCCTTTCGCACTTGACAAATTATACCGCATCTGTTATAATTCACTATGTATAATATTCGTAAGCAATTCACTCAATCTATAAATGTTTTGGAGGCAAAAATATGAGACTTCGTCCCCCTGCAACACCGCTTATAACAATAGACCCTTATTTTAACGTCTGGTCACAGGCTGACATCCTTACTTCCGAGCCTACCGTACACTGGACAGGCAGACCCATAAACCTTTGCGGTGTGCTCAATATCGACGGAGAGAAATTCCGCTTTATGGGTACAGATACAAGCATACCCGCTATGAAGCAGACATCCCTTGACGTCGATGCCTTTACATCCACGTACGTATTTGAGCAAAACGGTGTAAAGCTTGAGGCGAGATTTACCTCCGCGCTTATACCGGATGATCTGTACTTGCTCACAAGACCCGTAAGCTACTTAAAGCTCTCCGCAAGCTCGACGGATCGTCGTTCGCACACGCTGAGTGCCAAAGTAAGCGTTTCGGAAGAGATATGCCTTGATCTTGCCGGACAATCCGCAGTATTTGTCAAAAAGCTCGGCAACACGGTAAGAATGGGCACTAATCGCAATCCCGTCCTCGGAAGATCGGGCGACGACCTTCGCATAGATTGGGGATATTTCTATCTTACCGCCGACAAGGCAAACGCTTACGGCGAGAAAAAAGACGGTATGACTTATGCGTGCGTTGAATTTCCGTTCGACGACAACGGAGAAGCACTCGTTACGTTTGCGTACGACGACATAAAAAGCATTGAATATTTCGGCGAACATCTTACTTCCTATTGGAACAAAGACGGTGCCAAGATCACCGATGAGATAAAGAAGGCTCGCCGTGACTACGATAAAGTATATGCACGTTGCCAAGCCATCTCCGACAGACTTTTCATCGATGCTACAAAAGCCGGCGGTGAAAAATATGCCGAGCTCCTTATGCTTGCTTTCCGTCAGGTCATCAACGGACATAAGGTTGCGGTAGATTCCAACGGTGAGATACTCTTCATCTCCAAAGAATGTTACTCAAACGGATGTGCGGCGACGGTTGACGTAAGCTATCCGTCCATACCTATGTTCCTCATATACAACCCCGAACTGATAAAAGGTATGATGCGTCCGATAATAAGATATGCCAGAAGCGACGAATGGAAATATGACTTTGCCCCCCACGATGCGGGAACATATCCCAAGGTCAACGGTCAAGTATACGGTGGAAACAGGCTTGAAAAGCAGATGCCCGTTGAGGAATGCGGTAATATGATAATAATGGACGCGGCAGTTGCAATAGCCGAAAAGGACAGCTCCTTCGCTATGTCGCATAAGGATCTGCTCGATTCCTGGGTAAAGTACCTCTTGGACAACGGCAGAGACCCCGAAAACCAGCTCTGCACCGATGATTTTGCGGGACACCTGGCGCACAACTGCAACCTCTCCCTTAAAGCTATAATGGGAATCGCCTCATACGGTATAATTCTCGGAATATCCGGAGACCGCGAGAGTCAGGAAAAATATATCAATATCGCACGTGACATGGCAGCCGACTGGGCGGTACGCGCATCGAACGGTGACGGAAGTTACAGACTCGCTTTCGATAAACCCGGCACGTTCAGTATGAAATACAACATAGTCTGGGATAAGCTCTTCGGAACCGGCATAATGGATAAGACCGTTATCGAATCCGAGGTAGCATCGTACAAGCGCGAGACTCACCCCTACGGTCTGCCCCTTGACAACCGTCAACCCTATACAAAGAGCGACTGGCTCGTATGGACGGCAACTCTTGCGGAAAATCGCGACGTATTTGAAGAGATGATAGCTCCGCTTTGGGACGCATTCAACTATACACCCTCGCGCGTTCCTATGACGGATTGGTATTGGACACGTACGGGACTTCACAAAACGTACATGACAAAAACTCATGTCGGCAACGGCACGCTGGAAAAGAGCTTCAGAAACCGCACGGTTCAAGGCGGACTATTCATAAAACTGCTTGAATACACAGGCAAAATGAAGATAGATCTTTAAATCAAGCAATATTGAAATATATAAACACATAATGAAAGGGAGATACTATGCTTAAAATATCGGCATCATCACGTTTTCACACGGTTCATCCTAACGGGCAATTCAGCGGCGTTGAGATGGTGGAACATTTTCACAAAGTCGGATTTGAAGGAATAGATTATGACCTTGAAGCTGTGACAGATAATATGGACAAGGACAATTGGAAACACGAGCTCTCCGAGGTGGTTGAACTTACTCAAAAATACGGTATACAGATGGATTTCGGTCATCTTCCCTTCCATCACAAAGGGGACACGCGTGCCGCAAACATATTTGAAATGGACGGCATTATGAGATGGGCAATCGAAGCGGCAGGCTTTGCCGGAATAAAAAATGCCGTCATACATCCACTCGGCAAAAGCATCTCGCGTGATGAATATGACCCCGAAGAGGAATTTAAGAAAAACATCGACTACTTCACACCACTTGCCGATCTTGCGGTAAAATGCGGAGTCGTATTTGCGTTTGAGAATATGAGAAGCCCCGACGAGGCTAAAGGAAAACATCGCTTCGGTTCTACCGCCGAGGAGATAGCAAGACTTTCCGATTACTTCGGTATGCGCAACTGCTGGGATTTCGGACACGCAAACACCTCCAAGGTTCCGCAGGGAGATTCGCTTAGATATCTCGGCAAACGTCTTTCGGTGCTTCACGTCAATGACAATCACGGCGGCGAAGATGAGCACATTCTTCCCTTCTTCGGTACGACAAATTGGAAGGAGGCCATGCAGGGACTTAAGGACAGCGGTTTTGACGGCTGCTTGAATTACGAATGCCGTATGATAAGAGTTCCCGCAGAGGTTCGCGAGGAGCTCGGCAGATACGCCGTTGCGCTCGGCAAGAAGCTTCAGACTCTCTGATAACAATTTAAAGCTTTAGTTTTGTGCAGAGGCGATGCACCCGGTTTGGGGTACATCGACCTCTGCGAAAGGATTTTTATGCAGATCTACAATTCACTTACAAGAAAAAAAGAAGAATTTATTCCGCGCGTCGAGGGCAAGGTAAATATGTACACCTGCGGACCTACCGTATATCATTACGCTCATATAGGCAACCTTCGTTCGTACATTATGGAAGACGTGCTTGAAAAATATCTTTCCTACCTCGGATACGACGTTAATCGCGTTATGAACATAACCGACGTGGGACATCTTACAAGCGACGCCGACACGGGCGAGGACAAAATGCTCAAGGGTGCAAAAAGAGAAAAAAAGACCGTGCTCGAGATAGCAAAGTTTTATACCGACGCCTTCTTTGAGGACTGCAAAAAGCTTAACATCAAGACCCCCGGCACGGTACAGCCGGCGACCGGGTGCATTGCGGAATTCATAGAGCTTGTTCAGGGACTTCTCGACAAGGGTTATGCGTATGTTGCGGGCGGTAACGTTTACTTTGATATTTCAAAGCTCAAGCAATACTACGTTTTCAACGATTTCGAAGAGGAAGATCTTGCGGTGGGCGTGCGCGAAGGTGTTGAAGCCGACTCAAATAAAAGAAACAAAGCGGATTTTGTCCTCTGGTTCACGAAGTCAAAATTTGACGATCAGGAGCTCAAGTGGGAGTCCCCCTGGGGCGTCGGATACCCCGGCTGGCACATTGAGTGCTCGGCTATCAGTATGAAGTATCTCGGAGAATATCTTGACATCCACTGCGGCGGCATAGACAACGCCTTCCCTCATCATACGAACGAGATCGCGCAGTCCGAGTCCTACATCGGTCATAAATGGTGCAACTATTGGTTCCACGTTTATCATCTTAACACAAGCTCGGGAAAAATGTCAAAATCGTCCGGCGAATTTCTTACCGTCTCGCTTTTGGAAAGCAAGGGCTACGATCCTCTGGCATACAGATTTTTCTGCTTACAGTCGCATTATCGCAAGTCTCTCGTTTTCTCGTATGAAAATCTTGATAACGCCGTCAGCGCATACAACAAGCTCGTTGCCAAAGTTGCACAGCTGGATGCAAATGACGGTGCGCTCGACGCAACGGTTTTTGATGAATACAAGAAAAAATTCACCGACGCGATGGACAACGACCTGAACACCTCTCTTGCGGTGACTGCCGTATACGACGTTCTCAAAGCGGATACCAACGGTGCCACAAAGCTTGCGTTACTCGCTGATTTCGACAGAGTACTGTCGATAGGTCTGATAGAAGCCGCCGCTCGCCTGAATGAAAAGAAGGCCGCAGACACATCCGATGCTTCCGAGAGCACGGCGGCTAACGATCCGTTCGTGGCGGAAATACTCGAACTCATCGAAAAGAGAGCGGCTGCCAAAAAGGCAAAGGATTTTGCCGAGGCTGACAGAATAAGAGAATATCTTGCCTCAAAGGGTGTTACACTTAAAGACACGAGGCAAGGAACGGAATATATCATCGGCTGAGAGTGCCGCGCCCTCTCGAAAGGAAGTTTAATTTCTTATGAAAAAGATCAAGGCTTTATTTGAAAAGCACCGAGAGATCATAATGTATCTTATCTTCGGCGTTTTGACTACGGTCGTGGGGTGGGTAGTCTATTTTACGCTCTTTTGGAGCTTTAAAGCTATATTCAATATTTCGCCGGAGGACACGAGCGGAGCTCTGTATCTTACGGGATATACCATCTCTCAGGTCGTACAATGGATAGCCGCCGTGCTTTTCGCCTTCTTTACGAACAGAAAATGGGTGTTTACGGATGCCGAAAAAGGCGTGCCGATCTCCCGTCAGCTTCCGACGTTTGCCGGTGCCAGACTTTTGACGCTCGGTATAGATTATGTAGTCACATATTTCGGAGCTATGGCTCTGTCGGTATGGTTCCCCGCTATCGTCGCATACGAGATATTCGGCGTAAAACTCAATTTCGCCGATCTCATCTCAAAGCTATGTGCCGCGATCATCGTAATAATCTGTAACTATATTTTCAGCAAGCTTTTTGTATTTAAGAAGGCAAAATGAGTCTAAAAATGAATTACAGCGTTACCGCTGTCGTGTTATCACTGTCGATACTCGGCGGCGGTATTGCTTTTATCCGAACACGAAGCTACAACTATGTCGTCATATTTACTCAAAAGGCTCAAAAAAGATAAATATTTGTCTCAAAATATTAAAATCTCTATGATAGAATACTCCCCGTGCGAAAAAATCGAAGCTTAACACAAGAAAGAGGAAAACAAGGTGCACAGATTATACGAATTATCAAAAAGCAATATGTTTTTGAATACGCACGTCAAGCTTGACGGGACGGTACATTTTCACGACGAGATCAAGCTGGTATATGTAACGAGCGGAAAAATGAATGTCGTTGTCGAGGACACCGAATATAACCTTGAGCCCGACACGCTCCTCATCGTTTATCCCAAGCAAATACACAAATTTCAATCTAATAACGATCCCGCCGAATCGTCGATAATGTTTTTATTCGACCCAACCATACTCCACGAGCTGACCGACGTCTTTGCAACCTTCGTACCCAAGACCGCCTGCTCGCGGGACAAACAGTTCAACAGACGACTGCTCCCTATACTTGAGGTAATATCTCAGCCGCAGTACAGTGAAGATCCTTCGGCAAAGGAAAGATACGACTGCATCGCCGCGCGCGGAGGACTGCTGACCGTCGTAAGACTGCTCTCAAACAGGCTCGGACTTGTGCCGCTCTCCAATGCGGATGACGTAATGTACGATATGTTGGAGCATTGCAATACCAACTACCGCAAAAAGCTCACGTTGGAAAATATGGAGCATACCTTCCATCTTAATGCCTGCTACATATCCACTCTCTTTATGAGAAAACTCGGCATAGGATTTCACGAATATATAAATTCTCTCAGGATCGCAGATGCCTGCAAGCTGCTCACGTCAACCGACGAAAGCGTTACAAGTATCGCCTATACGGTAGGCTTCGGAACATCGCGAACCTTCAACCGCGTTTTTCTCGAAAACTTCGGAATGTCCCCGAGAGAGTACAGATACAAATTCACCGCCGAAAAAAGATAAGGCACCGATGAAGGATATTTCATCGCATATCTCATTTTAAAAGCACATATCAAACCGGGGCTATCTTGCTTACGCAGGACAGCCCCGGTTATATTTAATTCCAAATGCTGTTCGACGTCAAATCTCACGCCTTACAAATCCGTCGTAAGCCGTAAGCAGGAAGACGAACATATGCACAACGACTATAACGATAGCGGACGAGAGCGACTGATTGACTATCATTCCCTCTCCCGTCAATATAGTCGAAAAATCAAGGTTGGCAAAGATAAAGTATCTTGCAAAATCAAGCTCAAAGCCCTCATAAAGCAAGGTCACGAGCAAGGAGCCTCCGAGGTAAGAGCCGAGTCCGAAGGCAACGGACACCGCGGAGTTACGCAGGAGCGAGGAGATCATAAAGGCTATGGTAGACATAACAAGTATCTCGACTCCCGCCAGCAGGTACATACCGAACATCTTAAGGTACGGCGACGAGGTCTTAATGGCTCCGTTCACAACTTCTATCATAGGTAGGAACGCCTGCTCCGCGCCCGAGGTGATAATTCCGAACAAAAAGTTCATCACGAAGAACTCTATCAGCATAGCAAAGCCGAGCGAAACAACGGTAAGATATTTTGAAATGATGATCTTTCCGCGAGTCTCGGGGTTTATCAAGAGGAACTTGATAGTGCCCTGCGAGAATTCGTTTGCCACTATACCTGCGGCGATGATTATCAGAAGTATTCCCGCCACACGCAAAAGCGATTTTGAGGAGTTGAAGGCGTACCAAAATCCACGTGAATATGAATCGCCATCGATAATTCCCCTTACATCGACGGAAATATTATTTTCAAGTCGATACATACCCAGAGTTATGCCGTCCTCGACTTTTTGCTTTTCGGCGGCATCCACCGTCTCGCCGTTCTCCTCCTGCTCGAGGATGCTTGCCAGCTGCTGCTTAT
>CAZZFP010000008.1:0-46825 GCA_964653575.1 uncultured Lachnospiraceae bacterium | reverse complement strand
CAACAACGTCTACGTGGTCACCGCAAAGCTCTTCTCCAAAGTGATTGATGCTTTTGTATCCGATATCTGCACACAGATCATTCATCGTTGATAGACTCCTTTAACTTGGTCAAGGCTATCTTGGTTTCGGCAGCCGTCTCTCCGAGCAGGGAAGCGATCTCCTGAACTATTCTCATCTGCTTTTCTACCACGGTATCCGCAACCTCAACAGTCTTTTGATTGATTCTTGTCTTTTTCTCGCGTGCCGCTTCGTCTGCGGTAATGTCACGCATAATTCCGATAAGAAGATGAGATTCGGGATCGTACACAACCGTTTGTTCGACATATTTTTTGTATTCCGCAAGATATACCGTTTGGTCGTTTACGCTTCTTCCGCTGTTTTTGACTTGAACGAATATGGTAGGATCAAGAATACGGATAACGGGCTCACCGAGTACGTCGGATTCTGCGCGTATGTTCATTATCTTGCGCGCCGCCGCGTTGACTTGCTGTACCTCGAGATTTTCGTTGAGTACGATAAGTCCGTTGGGAGTGTTTTTTACTATCGTGTCGGAGAAGCTTTCCGCTTTGTCCTTAAGATAGGGCAGACACATTGATATTTCCGCCTTGCCTTGAATTATCGCGATCGCTTTTTCACGGCAGGAGTTGTATCCGCAAGAGCCGCAGTTAAGCTCGTCTGAAGGTTTGAATTTGCCCATCTGACGCAAAACCGTCATAATTTCATTTTCAGTAGGCTGAGCAAGTCTGTGCTCAATCATGGTCATATGCTTGCGAAGCTCCATCGGTGTTGGCTGTGCTACTTCGAAATCGCGTTCACCTGCAAAATTCGCAACCGCCATATAATCTTTGACGGGTGACGAGCTGTGATATTTTTCCATAACGGGACCGCCTATGCAGCTTCCGATGCAAGCCGACATCTCGATAAAGCACTTGTGTACCTTACCGTTTTCGATATCTTTGAGCGCGGCGATGCAATTGTCAACACCGTCGAGTGCAAGGTAACTGTATCCCGGGGCGTTTTGAGCCATTGTTTTGAGTATACCGCCTGTGGTGGGGAAGAAACGCGCACGGCTTTCGGGTTTGGGTTCAATCTCTTTTTCAAGCTCTATATTTTCGGCTTTTAACATTTTTGTGAGCTCTTCAAATGTAAGAACGGCGTCCACTAAACCTTCGTAATATTCAGCCTCATCCTTTTTGGCTACGCAGGGACCGATAAACACCGTCTTGGCGTTCGGTATACGCTTTTTGATGTCGGCACAGTGCGCTTGCATCGGGGACATAGTGTCCGCAAGATATTCGAGTAATGAGGGAAAATATTTTTGTATTAACAAGTTTATGGAATGACAGCACGAGCTTATAAGCACATCTCTGTCTTCCTCGCGGAGCATACGTTCATACTCCGTTTTAACAATTGTAGCTCCGATGGCTGTTTCTTCAACGTCATAAAAGCCGAGCTTTTTGAGTCCGCGCCGCATAGATTCGATGCCGACGCCCTCGTAATTTGCAATAAACGAGGGAGCTAAGCTGACAATGATGGGATCTCCGCTTTGAAGAAGCACTCTTACCTTTTCCGTGCCGTCAACTATTTCCTTTGCGTTTTGGGGACAAACGACAAAGCAATGGCCGCACAAAATGCACTCATTACCTATGATATGAGCCTGATTTCCCGAAAAACGTATAGCTTTGACCGGACAGTAACGGATACACTTGTAGCAGTTTTTGCAATTTGATTTTTTCAGTGTCAAACAATTTGCCAATCCCGTCACTTCCTCTCGCTTTCAATTACGTCAAGTATGTTTTCCTTAAAAAAATCTCTGAAATTCTCTCTCGTCACGCCGACGTGGATATCATCGTTTACCTGAACGGTCACGCCGACACGGTTGCACTTTCCAATGCAGAAACTACCGGAAAGCACAACATCGTCCTCGATATGATATTCCTCAACGGCTTTCTCAAGGAGCTCGACGATATCGTACGAGCCCTTGAGGTGGCAAGACGAGCCAACACAAACCTGGACAAACAGCATAATCAGTTTACCTTCGTAAGTACTTCTTCGTTGAAAAATTCACCTACGTTTTCGGGCGTGACGGAGTAAAAGGTATCATCTACGGTTACGCAAACGCCTTGTTGGCACTTTCCCATACAGAAGGTGCCGCTGAGTTCTACCTTGTCACCGACTTTATTCTCGGCGATAAGATATTGGAGCTGTTCCACTACCTGACGTGAACCCTTGATATGGCAGGAACTTCCGATACAAACTGTTACTTTAATCATAATAATTACCTCTCAATGTATAAAAAGTATGAATATCATTTTTTAGTATTGAAATTGCGTGTGGCGATTTTATTCGTAATCCACAACGCCGACCCAGCTCATAAGGAACTCACGTTCCTTTTCGTTGCCTTTTACAGACTGCGAAGCGGCTACGATGGGCATCCATTTTTGTACGTATTGTTTAGCAGTATCACTCTTTTTGCAGAAGGTGTCAAGATATATCTGAGCACCCGTGATATCTCCGCTTAACCAGAAGAGGAGGTATGTTCGTGCGGCATCCGCGGAAGCGTTACCCTGTGTTGCATGTGACCAATCTATTATATAGGGAGTGCCGTCCTCGGAAATGATGATGTTGGATGGGTTAAAATCTCCGTGGCATACTTTGTTATGCTTGGGCATACTCTCAAGACGTGTGTGAAGATCATAACGGGTAGTTGCATCAAGATCCGTCTGTGCGATCTTACGACTCATTTTGTCCTTGAGTTTATTGAGCAGGGGAGAGGTCTTTTGGTGAACGCTCATTTGAATATCAACGAGCAGACCGATGTATTCTTCCTTTTTCTCGGGGGATTCTTCCATAAGCTGCGCAAGGGTCTTTCCTTTGATATATTCGGAAACGATTGCCCATTTACCGTCTATCATCGTGACTTCAAGAACCTTCGGAATGTTAAGACCCGTTTCTTCAATCCTTGCCTGATTGAGTGCCTCGTTAAGAACGTCTGCTTTGGAATATTCCGAATTAAAGACCTTTATACATTTATCACCATCACGGTATATCGTCTTGTTGTTTCTTACTGCTATTACTCTGTCAAGTTTCATTTTTGCTTCCTCCTGCCGTTAGGCTTTCTTTCCCTTGCGGTAAGGGGTCTTAACCGCATCGGGCGTTATTTCGGATATATCAGACGTGGGCATACTCTCTTCCGTAAAGTGCTTACCGTAATATGCGTTCAGATACATCTGCTTGATCTCGCTCATAAGAGGATAACGCGGGTTGGCACCTGTGCACTGATCGTCAAATGCCTGTTCTACCATATCATCAAGGCGAGCCAGGAAGTCGTTCTCATCAATGCCGTAATCCGCTATGGTCTTCTTGATGCCTACGCGAGCCTTAAGGTCGTTGATGGCTTTAATGAGATTTTCAAGCTTTTCTTCATCGGTTTTACCGCCGAGTCCGAGGTAGTCCGCAACCTCTGCATATCTTGCAAGAGTATGAGGATGATCGTACTGCGAAAATGTACCCATCTTAGCGGGAGCCTCTGCGGCATTGAAACGAAGTACCTCTTCGATCATAAGCGCATTTGCTACGCCGTGGGGAAGGTGATGGAACGCACCGAGCTTATGCGCCATCGAGTGACATACGCCAAGGAAGGCGTTTGCAAACGCCATACCTGCCATTGTAGCGGCGTTAGCCATCTTTTCTCTTGCCTCCACGTCGGTCTGACCGTTGTCGTAAGCTCTGGGGAGATATTCAAAGATCACCTTGAGCGCGCGGAGTGCAAGCCCGTCTGTGTAATCGGTTGCCAACATAGCGGCATACGCCTCAAGCGCATGCGTTACTGCGTCGATACCGGATGCGGCTGTCAAGCCTCTCGGAGCCGACATATGGAAGTCTGTATCGATAATAGCCATATTGGGAAGTAGCTCGTAATCCGCGAGAGGATATTTAACACCTGTTTTTTCATCTGTGATGACCGCAAAGGGGGTGACCTCGGAGCCTGTACCTGCTGAGGTGGGGATAGCAATGAAATATGCCTTTTCGCCCATCTTCGGGAATGTGTATACTCTCTTACGGATATCGATAAATCTCATTGCCATATCCATAAAGTCTGCCTCGGGATGCTCGTAGAGTACCCACATAATTTTACCGGCATCCATTGCGGAGCCGCCGCCGAGCGCTATGATTGTATCGGGCTGGAATGCTCTCATCTGAGCTGCGCCCTCCATAGCATTGGCAAGCGTAGGATCGGGCTGAACGTTGAAGAACGTAGTGTGCTGGATTCCCATCTCGTCAAGTTTATCTGTGATCGGCTTGGTGTATCCGTTTTGATAAAGGAAGGTGTCTGTTACGATAAACGCCTTCTTTGCGCCTCTTACGGTCTTAAGCTCGTCGAGAGCTACGGGGAGGCAACCCTTTTTGATATATACCTTTCCGGGGGTCCTGAACCAAAGCATATTTTCTCTCCTCTCGGCAACTGTTTTGATGTTGATAAGGTGCTTTACGCCGACGTTTTCGGACACGCTGTTACCGCCCCATGATCCGCAACCGAGCGTGAGCGAGGGAGCGAGCTTGAAGTTGTAAAGATCACCGATGCCGCCCTGCGAGGAGGGAGTGTTTACGAGGATACGGCAGGTCTTCATTCTTGCGGCAAAAGCGCTTAGCTTTTCTTTTTCGGTCACTTCGTTAAGATAAACAGAGGATGTGTGACCGTATCCGCCATCGGCAACGAGTCTGTCCGCTTTGTCAAGTGCTTCCTCAAATGTCTTTACTTTGTACATAGCGAGAACGGGCGAGAGCTTCTCGTGAGCGAATTCTTCGGAAAGCTCTACGCTTTCAACTTCACCGATGAGGATTTTGGTACCTTCGGGAACCTTAACACCCGCAAGCTCGGCTATTTTAGCAGCTCTTTGACCTACTATCTTTGCATTGAGCGCGCCGTTTATGATTATAGTCTTTCTGACTTTTTCGGTTTCCATAGGGTTAAGGAAATAGCATCCTCTTGCCGCAAATTCGGATTTTACTGCGTCATATATGCTTTCGAGAACGATGACAGACTGCTCGGATGCGCATATCATACCGTTATCGAATGTTTTTGAATGAATGATCGAGTTGACCGCAAGAAGAATATCTGCGCTTTCGTCGATTATTGCAGGTGTGTTACCGGCACCGACTCCGAGAGCGGGCTTTCCGCTTGAATATGCGGCTTTTACCATTCCGGGACCGCCCGTTGCGAGAATAATATCCGCTTCTTTCATAAGTGTGTTCGTCATTTCGAGAGAGGGAATATCTATCCAATCTATGATGCCTTCGGGAGCGCCTGCGGCAACCGCAGCTTCAAGAACGAGCTTTGCGGCGGCGATAGTAGCACCTTTGGCTCTGGGGTGAGGGCTTATAATAATGGCATTGCGCGTCTTGAGCGCGATAAGGCACTTGAAGATCGCGGTGGATGTGGGGTTTGTTGTCGGGATGACGGCTGCGATAACGCCGATAGGCTCCGCGATCTTTTTGATACCGTATGCCTTGTCTTCCTCTATAACGCCGCAAGTTTTTGTGCTTTTGTAAGCGTTGTAGATGTATTCTGCGGCGTAGTGATTCTTTATTACTTTATCCTCAACTATGCCCATACCCGTTTCCTCGACGGCGAGCTTTGCCAAGGAAATTCTCGCTTTATCTGCCGCGGATGCAGCCGCAAGAAATATCCTATCGACCTGCTCTTGAGTGTAGGTGGCAAAGATCTTTTGCGCCGATCTTACACGCGAGAGCGTTTCGTGCAACTTTTCTACACTGTCAACGACTTCATAAGTTTTGGGTTCCATTTTTATGTGTCCTCCTAAAAATTATTTACTGATCTGGTTATTGAGATATGCAAGGGAGAGCGCTAAGTTTTCTTGCTTGAGAAGCACATCCTCAGGTATTTTCAACGCGCAGGGAGCAAAGTTCCATATAGCCGTTATACCGCTCTCTGTAAGTTTGTCACAAACTTCTTGTGCCGAGCCTTTACCAACCGTGATGATGCCGAGCTTCACGGCGTTTTCCTTGCAGAAAGCGTCGAGAGCCTCCATCGGTAAAATAGGTTTGGGAGCGTTTTCTGTCCGAATTACTTGCTCGTTGCAATCGAATGCGGCGATTATCTTTACTCCGAATTCTTCAAATCCGTCGTAATCTAAAAGTGCCTTGCCGAGCTTTCCGGCTCCGACGAGGACCGCGTGCGTCAGTCTGTCATATCCGAGATGATTCTCTATATCATTTATCAGCGCACGGGTCACATATCCGACTTTGGGCTTCCCGGCTCCACTTACCGCCGCAAGATCTTTACGCACCTGGACTTCACCAAGCGATAAATTTTTGGCGATCGCGGTCGCGGATACGGTACTGCACTCCGGATTCGGTAAGCTTCTGAGATATTGAAGATATCGCGGAAGTCTTCCGAGGGTTGCTTTAGATATGCTATATCCGTTCATTTGCCACCTCCTTGATTTTATCGTTAATATTCTACCATACTTTTTGCGTTTTGTAAATTATTAAAATGATATATCGGTGTTATATTTATCGATATATCATTAATCGATAAATAAGATATCGATTAATGATGCGCTACGAAGTATGATCGGAGGAGCGGTTGCTGTTTAAAAATTTTCTTTTTGATTCGCAAAGCTCGGTTATAAAACGTTTGTCGAGCTCTGTTAATTTATATCCATTACGGTATATGAGAACATCTTTGTATATTTTTTTGTTATCGGCGCATTTCCTTTGGACAAGGCCGTATCTGTCAAGCATTGCTTGCGGAGCAGGGGAGACCCACATAAATGTATCGGGATTTTTTGAAAGCAGATCAAATTGGCTTGCTCTCTCAAATATAAATATGCGCCTTTGAATACTGTCGCGAAGTTCTTCTTTTACTACCTTTGAAAGCGGCAAGGAGGGGACGTAAGGATCTGCGTGAGCTATCTCTATGTACGGGAGAAGGTCGTCGCAAACTATCTCGTCCTTGACTGCCAGCGGACTGTTACGACTTGTTATAAGCACGTAAGAAAATTCCGAGATCATCTCGTATGACAGCCCTTTTTCATCAAGCATATCTTTAAAGTATCGGTCGTAATTGTCAGCGTATCGAATTATTCCGAGCTTGTAATCCTTGTTCAGAATATTGTTTATGGCGCGTTGAGAGTTTGTTTCTTTGTAGAAGATCTCCGCGGGATCGTCACTTAAGCATTTGGAAAATTCGGCAAACGCCTCAGAAATATAGCAAGCGCGCGGAACCGATACGGAGAACTGCTGCTTTTTCGGTGCTCCGTGTTTGTATAACATCTCAACTTCATCAATTTGTTTTAGTATGCTTTGGGCGTAATTTATGAATTCCTCTCCTTCGGGAGTCAGCACCATCCCTTTTGCGCTTCTGCTGAATATTGTGATGCCGAGATCAGCCTCAAGCTCTTTTATCGAGCGGCTGATATTTGGTTGAGCAATTATCAGTGACTCGGATGCTTTATTAAGTGAGCCGAGACGTGCTACCTCGACCGCATATTTCATATGGAGTATATTCATAAACGCGGCGCCCCTCGCTTTCGGATTTCACAAAACTTCTTCAGTTTATATTATAACATATAACGACTCGAAAATCAAGAGTTTGACGATATAATTTATAATATTTATAATATTTATAATATTGTAGTACCAATAAATAACGTTTAAATAGCGTTAGCAAAGTATTTTTGCTGTAATTCCGTATGGACAATGACGGCAGTTTATGATATAATAATACTTAATGGTCGAGCTTTTGTGCTTTGAGATTGATGACGGTATAGATTGCTGATTTTTTGAGATTATCGCGTAATTCTCGCATTTCGAGAGTGATTCTTGACTTTTGGGGTGGTATTCTTTCTGACGAAATGGTAGAATGTAAGTACAATATACCGAAACATTAAAGAACGCAAGGAGGATATCTGTTCTGTGGAAAAGAAAACGATAGGAAAATTCATATCGGTATTGCGACGTGCAAACGGTATGACCCAAAGAGAACTCGGAGAGAAGCTTTTTGTATCCGACAAAACCGTGAGTCGATGGGAGCGCGACGAATGCACTCCGGAGCTTTCGCTCATACCCGTAATCGCCGAGATATTCGGCATAACGACAGATGAGCTTTTGAGGGGGGAACGCAACAATTGCGACAATGCGGGAAATTCCGACGACGTTGAACGTCTCGCAAGGCAAAAGGCAAACAGCGAAAGACAGTTTCGGTTTATGCTCAACAAAAAACAGCGGAATTACAAAAATCTGACACTGATATCGATAGGTCTGACATTGCTTGGCGTCATAATAACCGCGATAATAAATTTGGGCTTTTCGAAGGGATTGATAGCTTTTTGTGTTGCCGTGGCGTTTTGCATAGCAAGCGAGATATGTCAGATATGCTTTGCCATTAATGCACGCATTATGACCGACGAGACCGACACCTACAAGGAAAAGATCGAGGCTTTTAATGCGTCGATCGTAATAACGGCTGTTAGGCTCACGTTATTTAATGTATTGACCTTTGCTTTTTGCTTGCCCTTGGTCACCGTTATCGACGGAGCTAATTTCGGGTTGCCTTTTGGCTTTTGGATAGAATTCGGAGCACTTTTTGTATTAGTGGGCGCGGTCATTTTTTACATAGTTTACGAGCTTTTGATAAAAAAACTTTTGATAAAGCGATGCTTGATACATTTGTCCGATACCCAACAAGAAATAATGTCTCGCAGCACCAAGCTTCTCAAAAAAACTCTTACGATTTCGTCGGGCATAGCCTTAGCGCTTCTTGCCGTGATCGTGTTGCTGAACACAATCGTCGATTACATCGGACCGAAAAAATATGTATTTGACAACTGCGAGGATTTTAAGACCTTTGTGCAAGATGATTACGACCGCTGGTACAACGAGGGATATCGTTATTATGATAAAAACGGCGATGTTATAATAAGCTATCCCATCGGCGGTGTTTATGTTGAAGGGGAGAAGGAACCCATCGAGTCCGCAGGTGAAGAGGATGAAGAATATCCGCGGAAGATATATGCCGAGATACGAAATTCTGCCGGCGAGATAATTTGCCAATACTACTATAACCCGGATCTTTACTATGATATTACGTTTACCGAGTTTACGAATGACAAAATGCCCGTGACTTTGATAAGGAAGGAAGATCGTTACGCACAGCTCGATGTGAATAGTACGATCGAATCACTCATATACTTCTTGATCTGCGCCGATCTTGTCCTTGCGATTGTGATATATTCTGTCAAATCGTATAAACTCAAAAGAAGCGTGAAGATTTGTTAAGAACACGTCAAAATTGATATACAAAAAGCGTACCGTTGCGATTGTGCAACGGTACGCTGAATTTTTAAAACTTAATGTTTATTATTTGGACGGCTGATCATCCGGTTCTTCCGGAGTTGTGGGGGTAGAAGGTGTTGTTGTACCTGTATCCTTATCGCTTTCGGTTACCCATTTGATTGAGCTGTAGTCTGTTGTGAGCAGGGTCTTGCCGTCGGATCCTACCATGCAGAGGTAACATACCTCGCCGTTGTAGTTGATCTTTATGAATCTATCGTTTTTAGCGATTGCCTTGAATTCCTGTCCCTGTTTTATCTCTGCAGAGTAAACGATGTTGGTGCTGATCGTCGTATCGGGAGATGTTCTGAGCCAGAGTCTGTAAGCGCTTACGTAGTAGGTCTCGTTACATTCGACAAAGTCGGTGGGCTCCGAAGGATCCGCGGGCTTTGTTGTTGTTCCCGAACCATTGGGGTTGGGATTTGTGGTTGAAATATAGTTATTGTTTACGAAGCAAACTATGTGATCTACAACGATACGGCTCCATTCGCCGTTCTTGCCGGTTCTCTGGTAAGACTCTCCTTTATGGAGAACAACGTATTTTTGGGTTTGATGATCTATAGTTGATTTTCTTGCCTGAACGTTTTCGTGAGTTATGTATATTGTATCATTGGCGTCTTCGAATACCTCGTTAATCGGTTCGTCATCCGTCGTACCCGGTTCTGTGGGCTCTTCGGCCTTGTTTGTACCGGATTCTGTGGGTTCTTCAACCTTGTTTGTGCTTGATTCGGTAGGTTCTTCGACTTTGTTTGTGCTTGATTCGGTTTCGTTCTTTTTAGTGTCTGACTCTGCGGGTTCGCTGCTGTTCGTGCTATCGTCCGAAGAACTTTCGGAAGGTTGCGGGAGTTTGTTTGACGATGATTCGGATTGACTATCGCTATCGTCCGGGGTGTCATTGCTTCCGCCGCAAGCGAAAAGAACAATGAGCAAAACTGCAACGAGTAATACTGCTGCGCCAATGAGAATGATAAGTTTTTTTGTTGAGGGTGTCATTTTTCGGTCTCCTTTTCTTTGATTTTCGACGGTAACTGCCGACCGTGCTTTTCTGGTCTTAATTATACCATAGCAGAATATATTTGTCAAGTAAAAAAAGCCTCAATGAAACTTTTTTCGAGGAATTTTTTTCGACAAAAATCCGCTTGTCCTGTCCAACGCGCTTTGACGGAACTCCGATGAAACCTCGAACAAGGTAAAAAGCTTGTCCATTGCATCTTCTTACTGAGAGGTCGATCACACACATTTGGCGTAATGTCAAAAAAAGCACTAAAAAATTAAAAAAGGTGTTGTAAATCGGATCAATATGTGGTAAAATTACTGTGAAGGCAAAAAATGTCGGAGGTGAGTTCTGTGAAGATAGGAGAAAAAATAAAAAATCTCAGAATGTCTAAAATGATGACACAGGCAGAGCTCGTCGGCGACAATATCACGCGGAATATGCTCAGCCGCATAGAAAACGGTACGGCACTCCCGTCTCTCTCCACGCTGATCTACATAGCGGGGCGCTTGAATGTCCCTGCCGGATATTTGATAGCCGAGGAAGACAATGAGACGATATATAGAAAAATCAACTGTATGGATAACATTCGCCGCGCCTACAATGCGGGAGAGTATCGGCTTTGCCGCACGATCTGCTTGCGCGAATTGGATCACGCCGACGATGAGATCGCACTGATTCTTGCGGAAAGCTGTCTTGCGGTTGCAAAGGAAGAAATGTCTGAGGGAAGACTCCGATCGGCTTGCTCTTATCTTGATGAGGCTTTGACATATGCCGCAAAGACTATGTATACGACCTCGCATATAACGTCGTGCATTTCCGTGTATTTCAGATATTTCGGAGAAAAAATTTCAAATACACTTTATTCTATGCACGATCTACCCGGGGATGATTGCTCTTCTATGCTCTCGTTCGGTGACGGATTTTGCCGTTATATAGTCGCGCTGGAAAGCCTTGAAGAGGGGAACGCGGAGTTTGCGGACAGAATAGCGCACAGCTTTTCCGATTCCGACGGATGCTATGCGGCTTGCATACACGCCTGCATTCGTATGTCGAACGGTATGTACGCCGAGGCGGCGATGCTTTTTCGCGCGGTGCTTGATTCCGACGAAAGCATAGGAAAATTACTCTTGTTCGATATTATCAGCCGTCTTGAAATATGCACCAGGGAAACGGGAGATTACAAGAGTGCTTACGAATTTTCTTCCGGTAAGGTAAGGCTTCTCGAAAAAATGCTTGAGGAGGCGGATGAAATATGAGGCGCGGTATTGCAAGGCGAGCGTGCTTTCTGTTGCTTGCCGTTCTCGTTTCATTCGGTTCCTCATCCTGCTCGCAATATGTCAGTTATGACGACTTTTACGCGGGGGAGCCGATAACGCCGGAGGATATCGAATCGCTTTATGCCTCCATTGCAGGACAGAGCGGAGTCGAAGAAGACGGCTCGTCCGAAGGCTCCGATGTCGCGACGGTGTATTGGACGTCGGGCGGCAGCGTTTATCACACGGATCCGACATGCGGTCATTACGCCGATTCCTCCGAAAAAAATCAGGGCACGATCGAGATAGCGATCAAGCTCGGCAAGAAAACACTTTGCTCCGCTTGTCAAAAGAGGCAGGATACGGAGAATAGCGGCGATAACAGTAATGATAAAGGTACTTCAAAAGGAGATAATGTTTATGATATTCCGTAATTCGAAAAAATCAGATATAGATGAGATAATGAATCTGCTCGGCGAGGCACGCGAATCGATAGGAAAGCTCGGTATCGACCAATGGCAGTACGGCTATCCTTCGAGAGATATAGTATCCGATGACATTAAACAATCGCGCTCTTACGTTTGCGAGGACGAGGGGCGGATATGCGCGGTTTTTACCATAATCACCGACGGCGAGCCGACGTATGACAAGATTTACGACGGAAAATGGATGACAGAGAACACCAGGGACGGAAAGTACAATTATTACGCACTTCATCGGATCGCCGTGGCTAACAAGTACAGGGGGAAGGGCGTCGCAAGGCAAATAATAAATTTCATACGATCGAAGTGTATCGACGGTAATAAGCTCAGCATAAGAGTGGACACACATAAGGGAAATATCCCTATGATAAGGATGCTCAAAAAGAACGGATTTGAATATCGCGGTATAATATATCTAAAGGACGGACAGGAGAGAGTGGCATATGAAGCGCTCGTTCATCCGAATTTTTGCACGAAGATCTATGACATATCGAGGGAGATCCTTTCGGCGGAGGTATATCCGGGTGATACCAAGCCCACACTTACGACGGTTCGTTCGTTTACAAAGGGCGACGGCTACAATTTGAGCGATATAACCATGTGCGTACACAATTCAACGCATATCGATGCTCCCTCGCACTTCATAGATGAGGCGCCGACGGTCGATTCCGTATCGCTGTACAACTGCGTTGGAGATGCTTACGTTATTTCCTCGGAAAACAACATTACGAATGATTTTATCGCACTTCAAGTTCCTATAGATTGCCACCGACTTCTTGTAAAAGGAAATGTATTTTTTGAACCCGGAGTGGCAGATAAGCTTGCCGAAAGGAATATTGTTCTCGTAGGCGTTGAGTCTCAGAGCGTGTCGGAGGTAAATTTGACAAAGCAAGTCCACATTGAAATGCTCAGGAAGGGAATAGTCATAGTCGAAGGACTTGACCTGTCTGCTGTACCGGATGGGAAATATGAGCTTTGCGCGCTTCCGCTGAAGATAGCCGAATGTGACGGAGCACCTTGCAGAGCCATACTTATTAAACACTGAAATTATAAAAAATATGAAATTATAAAAAATATATATAGACCGAAAAAATCGGTCAAAAGGAGAATTTATGAAGATCATTGTATGCAGAAACTATGCGGAGATGTCTGCGGAATCCGCCAAGATAGTCGCAGAGCAGATAAAAAGCAAGCCTGATTGTGTGCTCGGACTTGCAACGGGCTCGACTCCCGAGGGAATGTATGCGTGCCTTGCGGCAATGCACAGAGATGAAAAACTTGATTTTTCAAAAGTAACCTCTGTAAACCTCGACGAGTACTACCCAATAGCCCCCGATAACGACCAGAGCTATCGCTATTTTATGAATTTTCACCTTTTTGACAAGGTCAACATAGACAAGTCAAATACATACGTTCCCGACGGAACTGCCGAAGATCCCGACAAATTCTGCGCGGATTATGAAAAGCTTATCGAAGAACTCGGCGGAGTTGATCTTCAGGTTCTCGGCATCGGAAGAAACGCTCATATCGGTTTCAATGAGCCCGGAGACGTGCTCTATCCCGACACGCACTTGACCGAGCTTACACCGAGCACGGTTGAAGCAAATTCACGCTTTTTCGCCTCTGTTGACGATGTGCCGAAGCACGCGTTGACGATGGGGATTGCCTCTATTCTTCGCGCAAAGAAGATCATCGTGCTTGCGAGCGGAAAAGAAAAGCACAACGCTGTTCTGAAGCTTCTCGGAAATACGCTGGAGACTAAGTATCCAGCAACTATGCTTGCGTTGCATAACGATGTTACTCTCATATGCGACGATGCGGCATATAATGGCTAAAAAATCGGCATTTGCAACTCTGACCGATGGTTTTTAAATTATAAATTGTTTTTGAAGGAGAAAAATGTTATGATCTTATCTACACAGACAAGCAATGTAAGAAACAGATTCGGAGACAAACTTGCGGTTGACTATCTGAAGGAAGCGGGATATGAGTATCTCGATCTTTCGATGTTCCATATGTCGAACGCCGACAGCCCTTTCAATGCCCCCGATTGGGAAAAGACTGCCAAAGAGCTCAAGGCATATTCTGACGATCGCGGAGTGATCTACAACCAGAGCCATATTCCGTTTACATTCAACTATAATGTTCCGGGCGAATGGGAGCGCTTTATAGGTCCTACACAGTGGCGCGCGCTTGATATCTGCGGAATACTCGGAGTCAAATATGTTATCGTTCATCCGCTCCATCACATTCCATATCTCGGTAACGAGGAGCAGCTGTACGAATACAATATGAGATATTACAAGTCCCTTATACCGTTCTGCGAAAAGTACGGATATAAGATCTGCATTGAAAATATGTGGCAAAGGGAAGTAAAGACCCGTCGTATAGGTCATTCTGTCGGTTCTAAAATGTCGGAGCTTAAGAGATACATCGACGATCTCGGCGGAACGGAACATTTTGTAGCTTGCCTTGATATCGGTCATACCGCACTTGTCGGCTTTGAGCCCGAGGACTGCATAAGAGAGCTCGGCACGAAATACCTTCACGCGCTTCACGTACACGACAATGACTATACAGGCGACAATCACCTGCTTCCCGGTCAGGGCAAGATAAATTGGGATGCCGTATGCCGTGCACTCGGTGAGATAAACTACGACGGAGAATTTACTTACGAGGCGGATGCTTTTATCCGCAATTTCTCAAATGAGATGCTTCCTATGGCACTTAAGTTTATGAATGAGATCGGACGTCATCTTTGCGATAAGGTGGACTCTTACAGACCTCAATAACGCAACCAAAAAGACCCGCTTAAGATGTACCGTCGGTTTTGCCTTATTTGGCGGTATGCCGCCGAGCGGGTCTATCTTATGTTTACTAATTAAGATGCAAGATCGAGATGCGAGATAAACAGGAGAGAAGAATATGACAAGTAAAGAACGCCGAGAAAGAGAAATGCTGTTTATTGCAGACAACAATGATTGGGTAGAAATGAAAAGAGCCAGACGGCTTACACAGGAGATAAATACGTTAGACCGTACGGATTTTGAGAAGATAAATGAGTTGATAAACGAACTATTCGGTAAATCAGATGAAACCACATTTGTAAATCCGCCTTTTTACTGCGATTACGGCTCGAATATCGAGGTGGGAAAAAATTGTTTTATAAACTACAATTGTACTATCTTGGATAATGCAAAGGTGAAAATGGGCGACAATTGTTTGCTTGCGCCAAACGTTTCCATTTGCACAGCCGGTCATACGGTACATCCGGATGCAAGGGCTCTCGGATATGAATATGGAATTGAGGTAACTTTGGGAAATAATGTTTGGGTCGGCGGAAATACTGTGATATGCCCGGGAGTGCACATAGGGAACAACGTCGTGATCGGTGCCGGAAGCGTGGTGACAAAGGATATTCCGGATTGGTCGCTCGTTGCGGGAAATCCTTGCAAGGTCATCAGAAAAATTACCGATGAAGACAGAAGATATTATTTTAAAAATCGCGAAATAGACGAGGAAATATCGGAGATCTTGAGTAGCCTTTAACGACGAGCTTATACTCGAATACAATTTGAACACGAAAAAGATCCGAACCAAATACCATTTATCGGTGTTTGATTCGGACCTTTTTTATTCGCTTATTTTTGTATTACTCGGCAAGCTGTGCTTCGATCGCATCGATTACCTTTGCACTGTCCTCGGTGGTCAGTATTGTGTATACCACATAGTTGCCGATGACCTTTGTCTTTGCGTTTTCGATCTTCGGATATTCATCGGGCGTGTAATTTATGGAATTTCTGAAGCTCTCATCCTTTGAGACAAGATAATTTTTTATCGATTGCTCTCCGCTTTTAGCATCCTCGGCGCTTGAAAAATGGAATATGCCAACCTCATTCAAATTTGCGCTTGAATTGGATGCGATAAAGATATCGGCTTCTTTGAACGCGGGAAGTGCTTCGAAGTTAAATTCGAAATAGTCGGAATCGACGCTTACATAGCCTTCGTCGTTAGGTATCTGTCCCTTTGCGGCGTCAGCGAGCTTGGATATCGCAACATCATCCTTGATATTGGCGTTATCCCCGCCACACGATGTGAGTACCAAAGCGGAGCAGAGCATAAGCACTGCCAAAATTGTCGATGTGATTGAACGTACTGTATTTTTCTTCATAATTTATGTTTCCTTTCACTTTTTGCACTTTGAATTGTTACTGAAGATCATATGCGTGCGTACGGATGTAGTTTATGAGCACCCTCAATGCCGCCGGTGTCATATGGATCCCGTCACCGCTTTGATAGCTGCTTTGCATATATCCGTCAACGCCTCTGAGACATTCTTGGGAGTCGAGGTATTTGAGTCCGTATTCTTTAGCAATATCTTTTACCCAGCCGTTTGCGGTGTCTATATTTTGATTGGTGATCTTAGGGTATTCTTCATTGTTGACGTTTGATGCAACAGGGAAGATGTTCTGTAAGATCATCACCGTCTCTGGAGAATTTTCTTTTACGGCTTCTATGACCTTTCGGTAGGATGCTTTGAATTGCTTTTCCTCAAAGTATCCGGCGACTCCGCCGTTGATTCCGAGCGTTATTACCAGATATTCGGGCTTTTTCTTAGCAGCTGCTTGCGCTATGGTCAAAGCGCTGTCATCATCCGGATAATATATTTTTCTTGTGTTTATGGTAGAATCAAGAGTAAGAGTGCCGTTAGTGCCGCCGTTTGAGCCGGCGCCCGTCCAAACCTGATTTTCCTTTACGATGCCGTAATAAGACAACCCGTATGTTGTGGAATCCCCAAGGAAAACTATCTTGTCTATATATTCCTGTCCGGCGTCCGATGTGGACTTAAGAATGATATCGGTATCGTCATCCTTGTTCGTCTCACCTTCGATTTGTCCGCTTGATTCGCCGTCGTCAGAACTTGGATTTGTATCTCCTGTCAGATCCGAGGATTGCGCTTCATCCGAGGTATCCTGCGGATGTTCACTCTGCGCCTTCTTTTCCGATGCGTAGATACCCGAAAAAACTATTCCGGTGATAAGGCACAACAAAAGCGCAAGCGCGAGCACGGGTAGCATCTTTCTCAAAAGATAAGTAAATTGTTTATCATTCATATCTGCATTTTCCTCCGCATCATTTATTTGAACATTGAGTCGTATTTCTTTTCTTTGTTTTTCTTTGAGTTAATGACAGACGTGATCAATCTGTATATTAGGTATCCGAACACGTAAACGATCGTGACAGTAAATAATGCCACAAGTATCTCTGAGCCTCTTGCATTCGTTGCGGTCGGAATGTACATAAGTACAAAAAAGCCGAGAGCTACGGCGGCGTAGTGGCAGAGTACACGCAAAACGACATTTATCTTTTTATCCGAGTGAACGATACCTCCCAACGCTATGAGGAAGGAATACGGATATATCAGAATAAATCTCAGCGGGGTTACCGTCGTTGTATCGGTCTCTTCTCCGAATATGAGTTGGATCGCAAGTAAAAACACTGAGATCACGGTAAAATATACGCATCCTGAGGCAAGGGCTTTTTTGATTACTTTCATTTAAACTTTGGGGATCCTTTCAATTTTTATCAAAAAATGTGACTACATATATTATAACTCAAACCGACATATTTTGCAACACCCAAGAACAACTTTTTTATTAACTGTCTTACCGTTTTAATTGTACTTAAATTGAATAAAAGCTCGGATAGCTCTCTTAAACGATGGCATACAACTAATATTATGCGGTAAAAAGTGAATATTTATAATAAAATTTGCGTTATCTGTTGACTTTTTAAGGCTTTTTTTGTATAATGTAAATTGTATATTTATGACTAATACCGAAAGGAACATTAAAATGGCAGGAATCAGCAGAAAAGAAGCCAGGACCGCCGTCTATGAACTCTTGTTTGAAACGGAATTCAGAAAAGATGAAGCTCCGGAGCATATCTTTGAAACAGCTATCGAGGTAAGAGAGCTTCCGACCGATGATTATGTGAAAACCGTATATTTCGGCGTGCTCGAAAACAAGGAAGCGATAGACGGACTTATAGAGAAGTATTCCAAGGGATGGAAAATAGACCGTATATCAAGAGCGGCTCTTTGCGCTATGCGTATTTGTATCTACGAGATGCTTTACATCAAGAATATTCCCGTCAATGTTTCGATGAATGAAGCGATCGAGCTGACGAAGGGCTACGACGAGGAGAAGACACGCGGATTTGTAAACGGTGTGCTTAACGGCGTAAAGGATTACATTCTCGGCTCGGAGAATGGATAAGGTACGATATGAAAAAATGCTTTGTCGGGATAGATACCAGCAACTACACGACATCGCTTGCAGTCTGCGATGAAAACGGAGAGATACTGCTTAATCTCAGAAAGCTTCTTTCCGTAAAGGAGGGCGAACGCGGTTTGCGCCAGAGCGACGCAGTCTTTGAGCACGTTCGTAATATGCCCGAGCACACCGAAAAAGCGAGGGAGCTGTTCTCAAGCTACGACGTGTGTGCAGTTGCGTGTTCTTCAAAGCCAAGGGATGCTGTCGAGTCATATATGCCTTGCTTTTTGGCGGGCAAAAATACGGCTTACGCTATGGCAAGCGTCCTCGGAGTACCGACGTATGAGTTTTCGCATCAGAACGGACACATTATGGCGGCGGCATATTCGTCGGGAAAATCAACCGAGCTTTTGAAAGCCCCTTTCTGCGCTTTTCATATCTCGGGCGGTACCACCGAGATATTGCGCGTCACGCCGACCTTTGACAGCGGAATATTTACGGCAGAGCTTGTGGGTGGTACGAACGATCTTAACGCGGGTCAAGCAATAGACAGGACCGGGGTACTTATGGATCTTAAGTTTCCGTGCGGTAAGGAAATGGAATCGCTTGCCGCCGAGTACTGCGGTAAGGTACCGTCTTCCAAGATAAGCGTTAAGGGACTCAATTGCAATCTTTCGGGTCTTGAGAGTCTTGCGGCGAAGCTTTACGGCGAAACTCGAGACAAAGGACTTACAAGTAAATTCGTACTTGATTTTCTTGCAAGAACGTTTATAAAGATGACCGAAAATCTTATTGATATGTATCCCGATACACCGCTTCTTTATGCGGGCGGGGTGATGAGCAACAAATATTTGCAAACGCGCATCGACGAAAGATTTAAGGCATCGTTTGCAACTCCCGATTTTTCGGCTGATAATGCCGCGGGCGTTGCGTTGCTTTGCAGGGAAAAATTCAATTTCAACAATGCTTGCATATAACGCGTCAACAGTATTAAAGAAAGAGCATAGAGTAAGATGAACGGAGTATACAGAATCACACCCGAGAATGCCATAACGGTTACCGAACTTAATTGGTATCTTAAGGAACTTCTTGACAGTGACCCGATAGTGCGCCGTATATTCGTAAGGGGCGAGATATCAAACTTCAAAAATCAATATTCCTCGGGGCATTTGTATTTTTCTCTTAAGGACAACGAAGGACTTATTCGTACCGTGATGTTTCGTTCGAACGCCGTAAAACTTGGGTTTGCTCCCGAAAACGGAATGAAGGTCATAGTGGGCGGAAGAGTGTCTGTTTACGGAAAGGACGGACAGTATCAGCTCTACGCGGAAAGTATGATTCCCGACGGTGTGGGAGAACTCTGTCTTGCCTACGAGCAGCTTAAAAAGCGACTTGAAGCGGAAGGGTTGTTCGATGAAGCTCACAAAAAGCCTTTGCCGAGATTTCCGAAAACGGTCGGTATCGTGACCTCGCCAACGGGAGCGGCAATAAGAGACATATTGAATATACTGAAAAGAAGATATCCGCTTGCGGACGTCGTGCTCTATCCCGCACAGGTACAGGGGGACGGAGCGTATGTCGGGCTTGTAAACGGTATACGATATTTTAACCGTACGGCATCCGCGGATGTCATAATCATAGGCAGAGGCGGCGGATCTATCGAGGATCTGTGGGAGTTTAACCGCGAGGAGCTTGCAAGGGAGATATACGCGAGCGAGATTCCCGTGATATCCGCCGTGGGACACGAAACGGATTTTACAATCTGCGATTTTGTGGCAGACAGACGCGCCCCGACCCCTTCTGCGGCGGCAGAACTTGCCGTCCCGGATAGTGCGGATCTACGACGGAATTTAAAAAATACAGAGGTGCGGCTTTGCGGCACTGTAAGAGCAAAAATCGATCGACTTCGCGCAAAGGTGGATCTTATGTCATCCTGCTATTCTATGCGCTCGTTCGGCGATCTTATAAGCTCGAAACGTATGGATATATTGAGGCTCAGCGAAAAGCTGGACAGTGCGACCGTACAACGTATTAAAAATGAAAGAAATCGGCTTGTGTTACTTACGGGAAAGCTCGATGCTTTGAGTCCGTTGGCGGTAATATCGAGAGGTTACGCCATCGTAAGTACTTGCGATGACAAGTCGGACATTTCAGATGTGTCACGCCTCGAAATAGGCGAGCGTGTAAATATAAGATTTAGAGACGGCTCGGCTGTCGCAGAAATAGTAAATACCGAGACCTACGACAAATGAGATAAAAGATTTTAATGATCGGAAACGGATATTGTGATGAGTAACGAGAAAGAAACGAGAAAAAAAGAGTCACTTACCTTTGAAGAAGCAAGCGCGAGACTTGAAGAGATAGTAAAGCTGTTGGAGGATCAGAAGACAACTCTTGACGAGTCCCTCTCGCTTTACGGCGAAGGGGTACAGCTTATCGGTGTTTGCAACAAAAAACTTGATGAGGCAGAGCAAAAAATAACTGTCATTGATGTCAAGGAGAGTAATTGAGTTACTGCTTATGAATAAAACAATTAAGTCTACATTGAATAAGCGAATAAACACAAATCGCGAACTTACAGACGCTTATCTGAGGAGCGTGCTTCCCGACAATGAACCGTTGCTTTCGACGATATTCTCTGCCATGAATTACAGCCTTGGAGCCGGTGGAAAGAGAATAAGACCTTTTTTGACGCTCGAGGTATGCAGAATGCTCGGAGGGGATGAGTCAAAAGCACTTCCGTTAGCATGCGCGGTGGAGATGATACACACTTATTCGCTGATACATGACGACCTGCCGTGTATGGATAATGACGATCTCAGAAGAGGAAAGCCTACGAATCATAAGGTCTATGGCGAGGCGGTCGCTACGTTGGCGGGCGACGGTCTGCTGACGCACGCTTTTGAAGTGGCGTCAATGGCGGATATTCCCGCGCAGAGTTTGGTAAAGTGCATAAGAATGATATCGTGTGCCGCAGGTGCGCGCGGTATGATAGGCGGTCAGATAATAGATATCGAGAGCGAGAATAAAAGCATAGATATCGCGGTTTTGCGTACTATGCACAGACTCAAGACGGGTGCATTGATAAAGCTTTCTGCTTTACTCGGTTGTGTTGCCGCCGGCTACGATGAAGATTCTGCGGAGTATAAGGCAGTCGAGGCGTACTCGGAAAAGCTCGGCACAGTCTTTCAGATAGTTGACGATATACTTGATGTGACGTCGGATGACAAGACCCTCGGAAAGCGTGTCGGAAGTGACAGCAAGAACGGAAAGACGACATTTCTTACCTTTTATACAGTCGAGGAAGCTCAAAAGCTTGCAAGGGAGCTTACTGATATGGCGATATCGGATGTTTCCGAATATGATAAAAATACAGACGGTGTGCTCAGCGCTTTTGCCGATTATTTATGCGAAAGAGTAAATTGATCAGTGTAATATTCGCAGATACGACGTATCTTGATTTACAAAGGAGAGGATTCCGATAAGATGAGGGCAGATGTATATATCCATATCAACGGGTACGCCGACAGTCGCAAGAAGGCGCAGACGTTGATAGAGCTCCAATCGGTTTCGATCGATGGCAAGCTCGTCAAGAAGTCGTCCGAAAACGTCAATGACGATTTGCCGCACAGCGTTGAGATATCCTTAAAAGAAAAATATGTCGGCAGGGGCGGACTTAAACTTGAAAAGGCACTTGAAGTTTTTGGTATCTCCGTCAGAGGATGCCGATGTATAGACATAGGTGCATCGACGGGAGGATTTACCGACTGCTTGCTTCAGCACGGTGCCGGGAGCGTTTGCGCCGTTGATTCGGGCAGAGGACAGCTTCACCCAAGAATTGCGAGTGATCCCAAAGTTACCTCTTACGAAGGGATGAACGCGAGGGAGCTGTCGCTTGAAAACGTCGGAGGAAAAGCGTTTGATATTGCCGTTATGGACGTATCGTTTATTTCCCAGACATATATAATTCCGAATATATCCGACGGAGTGTTGCGTATCGGCGGTATATTTATATCCCTGATCAAGCCTCAATTTGAGTCGGGAAGGGCGGCACTTGACAAGCACGGCATTGTCAAAAAGCCGTCGGACAGATATGCGGCGGCGATCCGTGTGGTCGAGTCGGCATATGCGAACGGTTTTGAACTGATGGATATAACAGATTCTCCGATAAGAGGCGGCGACGGAAACACGGAGTATCTTGCGGCTTTTTCACTTACCGGTAATATGGGATCCGGAATTCCCGCGGAGATACTTGCAAAGATAAAGCAGATCACTTTTTCGTAGCGGAGCACATAACTTACAATAACAGAAAGAAGAGTATCAATATGATAAGATTTGCCTTGATAACAAATTTTAACATTCCGGAAAAAGCAAGTGCCGCAATGGCAGTAGTTGAAAAATTGAATCAGCTCGGAGAATGTGAGATACTTCTTTCGGTGTATAACAAAGAGAAGATCGCAAAGCTTCGTAATTTCAACGAGCGCGTTACTTATGTTTCGGCAGATCAGCTTTATAAGCAGGCGGATATCATAATTGTTCTCGGAGGAGACGGAACGATACTTGAAAGTGCAAGACGTGCCGCTCCTTGCTCGAAGCCGATCCTCGGATTTAATCTTGGCAGACTCGGTTATATGGCGGAGCTTGATATGAATGAAACAGATAAGCTTTCGGCGATTTTTTCGGGGGAGTATAAGCTTGAGGAAAGATCTATGCTTTCTGTTGAAATAATCGGCGGCTCAGGTAAACAGAGATTTGTGGGGCACGCACTCAACGAGGCTGTGATATCAAACGGATCGGTGGCAAGGATAGTTGATCTGGAGCTTTATCTTGACGGCAAGCTTATGAATAATTATCGTGCTGACGGTCTTATCGTTTCGACCCCTACGGGTTCGACCGCATATTCAATGTCAGCGGGAGGTCCCGTTATAGATCCTCGGTTGAAATGCTTCTGCGTGACACCCATAAGTTCACATTCGCTTCTTGCGCGTCCCGTAGCTTTGCCTGATGACCGCGAGGTCTGTATTAAAAATACGTGCAGAAGGGAAAGGTCGCTCTTTTTGACTCTTGACGGCAAGACAAACTGCGAGATATACTTCGGAGATGTTGTAAAGATAACAAAATCCGATTACACGACTAAGCTGATAAGAATAAAGGAACAGATGTTTTACCGTACTCTGAGACAAAAGATGCGCGAATATAACTGACAATTTACAACCGATATCAAGAAGCAGAGGTATATAAATAATGAAATCAAAAAGACAGGAAAAGATCGTCGAGTTGATAATGAACAACTCTATAGAAACTCAAGATGAGTTGATCGATCGACTCGCCGCGCAGGGCTTCAGTGTAACTCAAGCGACGGTCTCAAGAGATATAAGAGATTTGAAGATATCAAAGGTGCCTACGGGAAACGGAGCGTATAAATATGTTCTTACAAAACACGAGGATATCTCGTTTAATCTGCGTCTCAATGCAACTCTGACGGCGTCTATCAAACGTATAGAAAGCGCAAACAATCTTGTTGTTTTCCATACCCTACCCGGACTTGCTTCGGCGATAGCGGCGGGAGTTGACAGTATGGATATCCCCTCATACCTCGGATGCGTTGCGGGAGACGATACGATATTGCTCATTTTTAAAGACAATGAGACGGCTTTTGAGTTCGGAGAAGAATTCAAAAGCTATGCAGGTTTGAATTAAGGTATTTTTGATCGAGAGGCAATGTATGTTAAGATCGCTTCATATTGAAAATATCGCCGTTATAAGCAATATAGATATTGATTTTGAATTCGGATTTTCCGTTTTGACGGGAGAGACCGGCGCGGGAAAATCGATAATCATCGACAGCATAAATATGTTGCTCGGCAACAAGATATCAAAGGATCTCATACGAAATGGGGAGATGAGAGCCCTTGTTTCGGGAGTATTTGAAAATCTTAATAAGCAGTCTGTTGATGCAATAAAAGAGCTTGGCTTTGATATAGAAGACGACTCGGTGATGCTGCAACGCACCGTGTCAAGGGACGGAAGATCAAGTGCCAAGGTCAACGGGCAGACGGTTACTCAGTCGCTTATGCGGGAGATATCTCAGCTGCTTATAAATATTCACGGACAGAACGACAATCAACGCCTTCTGCAAAAGGCTCATCATACGGAGATACTTGATTCCTATGCGGAATGCGGAGACATACTTTCGGAATATTCGGAGGTGTATTCTGCGTTGTCAAGCGCGTCCAAAGAACTCGAAAAGCTCAATGTTGACGAGGCGGGACGACTTCGACGGATCGAAATGCTGAAATTCTGGATATCGGATATAAAGTCCGTAGCTCCGAGAGTGGGAGAGGAAGAGCGCCTTGAGGCGGAAAAGAAAAAGCTTTTGAGCCTTGAAAAGATAAACAAACAAACGGCTTTCTCATACAAGGTGCTTTACGGCAATGAAAAAGGGGCGTCCGTTCACTATATGCTTGAAAGAGTGGCTCAATCTTTGGTATCCGTTTCGGATGCAGTTCCCGAATTTGAAGAGCTTTCCGAGCGAGTGAATGAAATGAAATACGAGATAGCGGATATAGCCGAAAGCGTGCGTGCTTATGAAGACGACAGCGGAGTTGACCCTACCGAGCGGATCAACGAGGTCGAGGCGCGGCTCGATGCGATATCAAAGCTTAAAAAGAAATATGGCTCGACGGTGGAAGATGTTTTGTCTTTTGCAAAAAGGTCGTCGCAGGAACTCTCGGAGCTTGAAAACAGCGATGAAAGAACCGAGGAGCTTGAAAAGCACATCTCCGAGCTTCGTGCCAAGACGGAAGAAACGGCAGATCGTCTTCACAAGGCAAGAACACTTGCGGCACTTGAGCTTGAACGAAGGATAATGGACGAGCTTGCTTTCCTCGATATGTCAAAGGTTAGATTTAAAGCGGACGTCAAAAGGACGGGAGAGCTTACGAAAAGCGGTGCCGATGGCATAGAGTTTCTTATTGCCACCAATAAAGGAGATAAGCTTATGCCGCTCATTTCGATCGCATCGGGAGGCGAGCTATCAAGAATAACTCTGGCTATCAAGAGTGTGCTTGCCGACAAAGACGGGGTGGACACGCTGATATTCGATGAAATAGATACGGGTATATCGGGCAAGACATCAAGGAAAGTCGGCATAAAGCTGAAAGAAACCGCCGGACACGTTCAGGTGATATGTATTACACACTCGGCACAGATTGCGTCACTTGCGAATACGCATTATCTCATATCTAAATCGGATACCGAAATCGCGACCGAAACCTCCGTGCGCGTGCTTGACAAGAGTGGACGGATCGAGGAGATCGCGCGCATACTCGGCGGTATAAACATAACCGATGCTCAACGAAGCGCGGCATCGGAGATGATTGCCGAGGGCGAAAAATATTAACTGTCAGATAAAATACGTAAACAGATAAGAAAGGACATAAATATGATCAAGATCAAACAGGCGATCGCGGAAAAGATTGCCGATATAATCAAAAAGCAGTATCCGGACGCTACGATTGAGATAAATGATATCGTGGCATCGTTTGAGTATCCTCCGGAGCCCACAATGGGAGATATCTCACTTCCTTGCTTTAAGTTCAGCAAGGCGCTTCGCCGTTCTCCGATTCAGATCGCGGCATCCATCGGCTCTGAGCTTGAGGGCGGACCTATCGGAAGAGTGGATACCGTAGGCGGATATCTGAATATGTTTATTTCCGAGCGGTATCTTTCAAATGAAGTACTCGGAGAGATACTTGAAAAGGGAGAGAGCTTTGGCTCAAATTCGATCGGAGAGAGCAAGACCGTGGTACTCGACTATTCGTCTCCCAACCTTGCAAAGCCATTCCACATAGGACATCTCGGAACTACGGTCATCGGACACTCTATAAAGAAATTGCACGAATTTTCGGGATATAAATGCGTAGGCATAAACTACGTAGGAGATTGGGGCACGCAGTTTGGCAAGCTTATCGTCGCCTACAAAAAGTGGGGCAACAAAGAGGAAGTGGAAAAAGGCGGTGTTGACGCCCTGGTAGATCTCTATGTGCGCATCAACAACGCGATATCCGGTAACGCGGAGCAAGGTATCCCCGCAGATAAGGCGCTTGAAGATGAAGCAAGAGCTGAATTTCACAAGATGGAGATGGGCGATGAGGAAAATCTTGCCCTCTGGCGCTGGCTCGTAGATCTCTCGCTCAAGGCAAACGAGGAGATATACAGGCAGCTCGGTATCACTTTTGACAGCTACAATGGCGAGAGCTTCTACACGGACAAAATGCCCGCGCAGATAGAAAAGCTTCGCGAAACGGGACTCCTTAAGATAGATGACGGAGCTTCGATCGTTGACCTCGAGGAGTACGGTATGCCGCCTTGTCTTATTCTGAAGCGTGACGGATCTACGCTTTATCCTACGCGTGATATCGCCGCGGCAGTGTACAGGAAAGAAACATACGATTTCGACAAGTGCATATACGTTACAAGCGCGGGTCAGAGCTTGCATTTCGCTCAGTGGTTCAAGGTAGTCGAGCTTATGGGATACGATTGGTACGATAAGCTTATACACGTTCCTTACGGTACCGTCAGCATAAACGGCTCAAAGCTTGCAACGAGAACGGGAAATGTTATACTTCTCAGAGATCTCTTTAATATGGCTATTGAGAAGGTTACCGAGATCATGAAGGAGAAGAATCCAAATATTACAAACAGGGAAGAGACCGCCGAGGCGGTGGGCGTGGGAGCTATCGTATTCTATTATTTGCTCGGAAACCGCATAAAGGATATAGATTTCAAACTCGAGGATGCGCTCAGCTTCGACGGAAATACGGGACCTTATGTACAGTATACCTACGCGCGTACGTGCTCTATACTTGAACGTGCGGAAAATTTGGGTGTATCGGATACCGCAGATCTTAAGATAACCGCTCCCGAAGAAGCAACACTTCTTAAAGTGCTTGCGAGATTCCCCGAAAAGGTCATTTCTGCTATGAACGATCTTGAGCCTTCGGTTATCACAAGATATATTCTTGAGGTTGCGTCGGAATATAATAGATTTTATCATAACTGTCAGATACTCTCGGCACAGGAGCCCGAGACGGTTGCATTCAGAGTGATGCTTACCAAGGCGGCAAGATATGTTCTCGGAAACGCATTCGGTCTTATCTGCCTTAAAAAGACTTCCAGAATATAAAAAATATCAATATACACAAGTGAGGTTAAAAATATGTCCGGACATAGTAAATGGAACAACATCAAACACAAGAAGGCGAAAGCCGATGCCGCTAAGGCAAACGTATTCACAAAGATCGCGAAAGAGATCACCATCGCGGTAAAAGAGAGCGGCGGAGATCCGAATTCCAACTCCCGCTTGCGTGACCTTATCACAAAGGCGCGCGCAAGTAACGTTCCCAATGATAACATTGAAAGAACGATAAAAAAGGCACTCGGATCCGACGGCGCAAGCTACGAAGAGATCACATACGAAGGATATGGCCCGGAAGGCGTTGCGGTCATAGTTGAAACATCCACCGATAACAGAAACAGGACCGCGGGAGAGGTAAGACACGCTTTTGATAAGTTTGGTGGCAACCTCGGCGCTACGGGGTGTGTAAGCTATATGTTTGAAAATAAAGGCGTTATCCTCATCGCGGCTGAAGGCGTTGATGAAGATGAGCTTATGGAAGCGGCACTCGAAGCGGGTGCTTCCGATTTCGTAGCGGATCCCGAAGGCGATATGTTTGAGATATATACCGAGACGGACGATCTTTATCCCGTAAGAGACGATCTTGAAAAGCTCGGTTATACGATAGAGTCCGCAGAGAAGGATAAAATCCCTCAGAATTACGTTACCATGACGGATGAGGAAAACATAAGACATATGAACCTCCTTCTCGAGACACTTGAGGATAACGAGGACGTTCTCAATGTATTCCACAATTGGGAGAATTCGGACGAAGAGTGATGCCGTAGCCTTTTAAGGCAGCAGATCTCGAAAAAAGCAAAAAATACCGAATTAATTGAAATAAAAGCAAAAAAAGACTTGACAAAAAAAGCACAATATATTATAATAATATGCGTTGCATTCTGTCTATCGTAAAAACGGAGGTTCGAACATTTAATGAAACTCGATATAAGTGCTTTGCTTCGAGGCGAAACGCGTTCGATTGAATTTGATTTTATGCTTACCCCCAACGATGTCAAGTTCGTTACCTTTGACGATGATGCTCATATATGCGGTAAGGTAACGGATAACGGCGGCTATATCAGACTTTTTCTTAATGCTAAGGTTCCGTATACTGCCGAATGTGCGAGATGTCTTTGCGAGATCAAGGACGTATTTTCCTTGGATATGGAGCTTACCGTTGCCGTAAAGGGCTCGGTCAGCGATAAGGAGCTTGAGGAGAATATGGACGAATATGCGGTCGTCGAAGATGGCTGTATAGATATTGACGAGCAGGTCAGAGAGGCTATAATATTGGATCTTCCTATGCGGTTCGTATGCCGCGAGGACTGCCCGGGACTTTGTCCGAAATGCGGTAAACGTCTTGCGGACGGGGATTGCGGATGTTCAAAAATAAAGGAAATCGATCCGAGGTTTGCTTCCTTGCAAAAGATCATCGAGAGTATGGACGATGACGAGGACGGAGAAGCGGAAAGCGGAAGTAAATAAGTCGCTTTCAAATCAAACAAGAAAATAATAAAATTAATAATAATGCAAAGTGTAGGGGTTACCCGTTCACAAGCGATAAGGAGGTGTAGGTATGGCAGTACCGAAGAGAAAGGTATCCAAAGCTCGCAGAGACAAGAGACGTTCAAGCACGTGGAAATTGGTATTTCCCGGAATGACGAAGTGCTCAAACCCTGATTGCCAAGAGTATGTATTGGCACATCACGTATGCAAGGCTTGCGGTTATTACAATGGTAAAAAGGTAACAAAGGGCGAAAATGACGCATAAGTGACCATTCGCAATAAAAAGACTCATTCTGTCCCAACGGCACGATATGAGTCTTTTTCCTTAAGTATTAAAAATGGAGATAATTATGAAAAAGATCATCATTAAGATTATGGCGCTGCTTGCGGTTTCGGCTATGTGCGTTTCATTTTGCTCGTGTCAATTGTCCGATATGTTCAATAAGGAAACAGATTCGGAGGCGCCCGAAACGGATACCTCACCGACCGATACCGATAGTACCGAGAAGCACGAGGCGATGGATTTGAAGAATCTTGACCTCACAAAATATATCAAGCTTGGCAATTACAAAAACTTTAAGTTCACCGTTCCCGCCGGTGAGCTTACGGAAGAGGAATTTCGCGCATCTATAAAAGAGATACTCGAAAGTAAATCCACCGGCTATGTTGAAATAAAGGACAGGAAGACTCAAAAGGGCGACAAGCTCAACATAGATTTTGAGGGTTATATGGACGGAGAGCAATTTGAAGGCGGTACAGCAAAGTCGCAGACCATTGAGCTTTCCGAAGTGACCGGATATATAAGCGGATTTGACACCGACCTATATGATGTGCTTCCCGGGACAACCGTTGAGACACGCGTGACATTCCCCGATCCGTATCTCAATGACCCAACCAAGGCAGGAAAAGAGGCAACTTTCAAGATCACGGTAAATTATATTTACGGCGATCCGATACTCCCCGAATATAACGACGAATTTGTCAATGAATATTCAAACGGAAAGTACACGACCGTTGAGGCGTTTGAGGAATATTACAGGAGTTATTTCCAAAAGCATAAGACATATGACATAATTGAAGAAAAGAAAGCACTTGCCTGGGACTCATTTGTAAAAGGTTGTATGGTTATTGAGATACCTCAGCAACAGATAGATTATTACTATTACCAGGATCGCGATTATTATGAGTCATATGCAAAGATGTACGGTATGACATACGAGAGCTTTCTTGAATATATACAGCTTTCCGATAGTCAGTTCAAAGAAAATGCGTACGAAAACGCCTTGAACGATATAGCCCTTTACTCTCTGATAAAAGCGGAGGGCATTACGCTTTCGGACGATGAGTATAAGACGATGCTTGAGGAATACGCCGATATGAACGACGTAACCGCAGAATATGCGGAGTCGTATCTCGGCAAAGACTTGTTAATGGACTATTTTGAATACGACAAAGCAAGGCTCTATCTCGTATCTTTATCGGAGTTTATCGATGAAGAGGAATCTGTGGGTTCTGGAGCGGATAGCGAACCTGCCGATACCGCTTCGTAAGGTATGAGCGCTGTCCGAGAGCAAACGTATCGAATGATTGAATAAATATTTCTGTATAGGACATCCTATAATTTGGGAACAACTTTTCCCGGAGGTGTCCGAATGGAAAAATTAACACAAGATTATAAAAGTAATATTGAATATATCGACAAGCTTCTGAGACTTGACGAAAATTTCGATATTTTGAAGAAGTCCCTAAAGGTATCCGACGATGAGCTTACATTTTATTTTATAGACGGCTTTATCAAAGATACCGTGATGCAAAAGATGATGATATATTTTGCGTCACTGAAGAGTACGGGGCAGGCGGCTAAAGATACTGCCGAAAGGTTTGTAAATGAGACTGTTCCGTATGTTGAAGCAGATGTTACCGATTCTGTCGATATTATGATCACTATGCTGCTTTCGGGCGCTGCATTGGTGCTCGGATCAACGTTCGGAGAATATGCGATAGTAATAGACGCGCGTACCTATCCGTCAAGAGAAACCGGTGAGCCCGAAAGCGACAGAGTAATACGCGGAGCACACGACGGTTTTGCCGAAACGCTTATCTTCAATACGGCGCTGGTAAGACGAAGAATAAGAAGTCCGAAGCTTACTATGAGCTATATGAATATCGGAGATCTGTCGAAAACGGATATAGTGGTGTGCTATATGGAGGACAGAGCTGATCCGGAATATGTGAAAAGCATAAAAGACAGACTTTCAAATATAAAAACGGATTCGTTGACAATGGGGCACGAATCTTTGGCGGAATGTCTTATTAAGACACATTGGTATAATCCGTTTCCCAAGATACGAACGACGGAGCGTCCCGATGCGGTCGCGGCACAGCTCGAAGAGGGAAACGTCATAATACTGTGTGACAATTCCCCCGAGGCTATGATATTGCCTACATCGATATTTGATTTTCTTCAAGAGACCAATGACTATTATTTGCCGCCGCTGACGGGAACCTACACGAGGCTTTTGAGAAACGTAATATTTTTTCTGACGCTGTTTATGATGCCTTTGTGGTATCTGTGTATTCAAAATCCTGCGATAGTTCCGACTTGGCTTGAGTTCATTCTTCCGGTTGAACGAGGTAGACTTCCCATAATAGTTCAGATACTGATCGTCGAATTTATAATCGACGGTATGCGTATGGCATCAATGAATACGCCGAATATGCTGACAAATTCACTGTCTGTCGTCGGTGGACTTATTCTCGGAGATTTTGCGATCCAGATCGGCTGGCTCATCCCCGAGGTAATACTCTATATGGCATTCGTTACGATAGCCAATTTTTCACAGGCAAGCTATGAGCTTGGCTTTGCCTTCAAGTTTTTAAGAATTTTAATATTGGTTTTAACGGCATTGCTCGGTACGTGGGGCTTTGCACTTGGCTGCGCCACGGTCGTGCTGATGCTGTTGACCAACAAGACCGTGAGCGGTAAAAGAAATTATCTTTACCCTCTCATACCGTTTAATGCAAGGGCAATGGCGTCCCTTGTATTCAGATTAAAGAAAAGGAACTGACATATTATGAAAAGCACAACAAAAAGATCGGTCAAGTCCGAGAAGCAACAATATATCAACATTATCTTGATATCGTGTGCCGTGATTTTGGTGATAGCGGCGATTTTCGCAGTGATAGCTTTTATTCCACGCATAAACGCAAAGCAACGTATGGATGGTATCAAAGATTTTTTAAGTGTCCCCGAGATCTGCGAGGTGCTTCTTGTATCCGACTTGAAATCCGGTTCGGATATCTTTGGCGGCAGTAGCGGTGAAGCGGCAATTGCAGACAGCGAAACAATATCCGAGCTTTCAAAGAAGCTTGATGACGTGATCGATGCAACGAAGTATTCTTTCTCAAAAAATATGAGCTCCGGCGCGTGGGGAATACGTCTGCGTTTTTATGTGCTTGAGTATAAATATGAGGTTTATCTCGAAGAGGATCGCATTTATATTCTCAATGGCGAAAGAGGATATTATTTCGTACCGAAAAATGCCGATGCCGAGAGACAATATTCGGAATTTTATGCGTATGTGCTTTCTCTGATAGAAGAATAATTTGATCGACGACCTATACAAAAAACACTTGTTTACCGACGGAGGTATTCAAGTGTTTTTTGCTGAATTATCACAATGAAACTCTTTAAAAGTCAATTGAAATCAGAGAAAAACATACTTATGAGAAGTAAGTAATCTTTAGCGAGAGCTTTCTATGTTGTGTTATTTCAAACTGTCAAGTTTTGCTTTTACCGATTTCATATCTTCAAGCATCTCTTCTTTTTTTCTCGGATCGCGCAAAAGTAGGGCGGGGTGATATACCGCCGTCATAAGAAACTGTCCTTTTTCTATCCATACCCCATGCTCGCGCGTTATTTTATAATCCGGACGTATCAGTTTCATTGCGGCTATGCGCCCGAGACAGACTATGATCTTCGGCTTTACCATACGCACCTGTTCGCGTAGGTAGTCTATGCACATCTCTTCTTCTTCCGGTAAGGGATCACGATTTTTTGGAGGACGGCACTTGAGAATGTTGGCAATGTAAACATCGCTTCTGTCTATTCCGACAGCGTACAGATATCTGTCAAGCAGCTGTCCCGCTCTTCCCACGAAAGGAGTGCCGCTCAGATCCTCCTGCTCCCCCGGCGCTTCACCGATGAACATAAGATCGGCGTTTGTGTTTCCCGTGCCGAAAACACAGTTCGTTCTCGTGTCCCCGAGAGGACACCTGTGACATTGGCTGCATTTATTATAGAGCTCCTGCCATTTTTTGTTTTCAAACACATATTTTTGATTTTCCATAGTGCGCATCTCCAATCGTACAAGGATCGTTTACACACGGAATTTTATCACTAATATATGAATTGCGGAATAAACAAATGAAAATATTCAAAAGATTTTTCTGTATTCTAAAGCTCTGATAGAGTTTCAATGGCAGATTCGCTGCAAATGCTGTATCCGTGCTCAAATATGTACATAAGAAGCATATCGCTTTTTTCGCTCTCTCCGTATTCTGACATAAACAAACTGCTTTGCTCGGCAAATCTTTTCTCCTTGCCGTCGATCTCGAGCAAAAGATGATATTTTGCATTTTCATCTCTGTACAGCGAGCTTGCGGGGATCATATCTGCGTGATAGAAGAGCCTCTTGCAGGCATCCAAAAGATTTGAAAAGCTGTCAAATTTCCAAGCGCAGATTATGTTATTTGCCGACACATGCCGCATTTTGCTTTCAACGGAGCCGTTGTCCGATATTCGATCCGTAAGCTCTGCGCTGTACACGTCTTGCGCGTGAGGCGTTGTATCTGCGTTTGCAAGCTTGTCGTCCGGTTCGATCTTGGATACAAACAGCTCGCATCCGCCGGAACGAGAGGGATAGAGCTGTATAAACAGCTTTTCGCTTCCAATGTCAAATCCGCTCATTTCCTTTGCCTTTTTCAATATTCTTTTGAATGCTTCCCGAGCCTTTGGAGTATTGCGGTCTGCATCTGCGCAGTCAAGGTCAAAGCTATCCATATCTTCAGATGAAAGCATAATTTTAAGCTGACTCGAGCTTATTTTGATTAATTCCACTACGATACCTCCGTAACAATCGTTAACCTATGTCTTAGGTCAACCTCTACATAATTAATATTATATGTGATTTGTATTGAAAATGGAAGTCCTAAATTGTTGGTAATTATTTTTCCATAAAGATAAAAAGGGGCTTCCTTTTTGAATATTTGTACGAAAATGTCAGAATAATTAAAAAACTTGCCGAAATAGTTATTTATTTGTCTTGCAAAAATGCGCGTCGTATGATATAATATAACTATTGGATATCTTCGTTATCGCTCGGTAGCGAGATCGTATGCTTAACACTGCTTTGAAAGGAAGTTCTGATAAAATGGAAAACAAAAAAGCTCTGTCGCTTATATTATATGTAGCCGGTGCGTTGGTTGGTATATTTGCAATTGATCTTATATTTATAGCCGCGAGCGTTGCCAAGACGGGATTTCAGAAATTTCTCGTTGTAATATGCTTTATCTTGCTTGCCTTTATCGCCGCAATGATAATATATGTTGCAACGCAAATGAAGGATGTTGAGCCGAACTTTTTCCTCTACGACAAGACATTACGCAAAAATATATCGGTCGATAATCTCACGTTCAAGACGGTGAATGATAAGATGACCCTTTACATTTCACAGATCGGTGAAACAGAGGAAAGCCTTTGGGTAGATAACGTCCTCGAGGATCACGAAAAGCTCGGTGATCCGGCGGAGTTCCGTACCGTGCTTGCCTATAAGATGCTTTACGATCTTGCCGATTTTGATGATGACAAGCATTGGCTTGATTTTTATACTCGCGGCGGTAACACCGTTGCAAGTATTGCGGATGCTATCAAGAAAAACGGAGACGCAGAGATGGCGGAGACGCTGGTTGAACTCAAAAATTCATTTAACGGCGACGTCTCGGATATCAAAGAGTTTCTCGTTAATAACAAACCTTATTTGCAGAAACGTATGCTTAAGTTTGTAAAAGCCAATATCGAGCTTTTTTATTGATGTACGAATAAATGACATAAACGCCGTTCTTGCGGCGTTTTTTACTGAACAATGTATTTGTGCTGCGCGCGGCGGCGGAATGGAGTTTTTATGCCGAGATTTTTTGTTGACAGCGGACAGATGTCCGATCAAAACGAAAAAGAATATATTAAGATCACAGGCGATGACGCTTTTCATATCGCACGTTCATTGCGTATGGCGGTCGGCGAGAACATAACAGTATGCGACGGAAAGGGTAACGAATATGTATGTCGCCTTGAGTCTATTACCGATTCAAAGGTTGAAGCGCTCGTGATCGAAAGGCGGGCTTCGTCTTCGGAACCGAGTTTTTTGGCATATCTTTTTCAAGCGCTACCGAAAGGGGACAAGCTTGATACGATAATTCAGAAATCCGTTGAATGCGGCGTTTTTGAGATAATTCCTTTTGAAAGTGAACGGTGCATCGTAAAGGTAAAGCTGGAGGCAGAAAATCGCAAGACCGAGCGTAGACGAAAAATAGCCGAAGAAGCGGCTAAACAGTGCGGGCGGGGAGCTATTCCGAATGTCAGAGATACGGTATCCTTCTCTCAAATGCTGGAGCTTGCTTCACAATGCGATATAAAGCTCTTCTGCTATGAAGCCGAAGATGAAAATTCGATCAAGAGAGTGCTTGAAAGCTCAAAATTGCTCCTTTCCGAGGAAAAGAGACCTACGGTTGCCTTGATCGTGGGGAGCGAGGGCGGATTTTCAAAAAAAGAATTGGAAGCAGCATGTGCCGCGGGACTTGTCCCCGTGGGACTCGGGAGCAGGATATTGAGAACGGAAACCGCGCCTATATTTGCTCTTTCTTGCCTTGTTTATGAGCTTGATATGCCGTAAAATGCTTTGTGCATTATGCTGAGTTTATAATACACAAAAAATTAACATTTATTTTAGTCAAAATCTATAAAAAATATCGCAACCCCTATTGAAAAATCACAATTTTTAGTGTAAAATATATTACTGTATGGACAAAAGGTAAAAAGCAAACCGAAATATAAGACACACATTCGAAAGAAAGAGGAAAAGCAAATGTCAAACAGATTATTTCAGGGCGTAATATATCAGATGAAGGATGCTATCGACCGTGTCATCGGCGTTATTGATGAAAACGGAGTTGTCATTTCCTGCTCTGAACTTGTAAAGATCGGCGAGGTCCGTCAAGGCGTCAGAGAAGAGCTCGTTTATTCCGGTGATACTGTTGTTAAGAATGGGTATACATACCGTCCCGTAAATCAAAGCGCAAAGCTTGAGTATGTCGTATTCGTAGAGGGCGAGGATAAGATGGCGGAGAAAATGTCAAGAATTTTGGCTATCTCTCTCAGCAACATCAAAAATCTATATGATGAAAAATACGATAAGGGATCATTTATCAAGAATATTATACTCGATAATATTCTGCCGAGTGACATATATATCAAGAGCAAGGAACTGCACTTCAATTCCGAAGAAACAAGAATAGTGTTTCTCATAAAGTTCAATGCAACTACGGATATAATGCCTTTCGAGATGCTCCAGAATATGTTCCCGGATAAAACGAAGGACTACGTTATCAGCGTAGGCGAGAACGATATAGTCCTTGTAAAGGAGATACGCTCGGGGACCGATATTAAAGAGATAGAAAAGATGGCTACCGACATAGCGGATACCATATACACGGAATTCTTCTCCAAGGTTTCGATCGGTATCTCAACCATTGTAGATAACATCAAGGATCTTGCAAGAGCTTACAAGGAGGCCCAGGTCGCCCTTGAGGTCGGTAAGGTATTTGAAAACGAGAAAAATATCATAAGCTACGAAAATCTCGGTATAGGCAGACTTATATATCAGCTTCCCACAACACTTTGCGATATGTTCTTGCAGGAAGTATTCAAGAGAGGAAGCATAGATTCTCTTGACCGTGAAACGCTTATGACGATACAGTGCTTCTTCGAAAATAATCTCAATGTTTCGGAGACTTCGAGAAAGCTTTTTGTTCACAGAAATACGCTTGTGTACAGACTTGAAAAGATACGCAAGCTTACGGGACTTGATCTGAGAGAATTTGAGCACGCTATCACGTTTAAAGTCGCTCTTATGGTAAGAAAATACCTTAATTCAAAACAAATCAAGCATTGAGAAATGTCATTTTAATATAAATTAAGGCGAAATGAGCTAAGCAAATAAGGCGCAGTTCATTTCGCTTATTAATGATTATGCAGGTTAAAGATTTGGATTGAATATTGAAGATTGACAATTGATCGGAATAAATATTGCAAAAAAGAAAGATCGGTATGCGTTTTGGGAAACATTGTGTATATCGGCTTAAAATACGGACAGTATTATTCAGTACAGAAAAACGAATCAACCAAACGAAAGGAAATCCATAATGTCAGATAATCTTCTTAATTCCAATAAAGATGAAAACACTTCGAAAGATACAACGGAGGAGATCAAGGCTCCTTTGAATGACGATATAGGATCGAATGTCACCGAGATTGCAGGTAACGGAGATGACGGCGCAGCTGAGCATTCTGCGTCGGAAACAAACGCCGATCCCGAAAGTTCCGAGTTGAAAAACCCGGAGGATGAAGCTTTGTCAAGCGAGGCACCCGACAGCGAGAACTCGAGTGATGCGGATGAACAACCGTCCGTGATTGCCACTATTACGGATATCGAGGAAACGTTTGATTGGGATCCCGAGACAACGGCGGCAGAGCGTAAGAAAAATGTCAAAAAAGAAAAAAAGGAGCGCAAGAAGAACAGAGGCGTGTCGATAAGGATCTTTGCCGTTGCAATGATCGCGGCCATCATCGTGTGCTCGACACTTGCGTTCAGGATCGCGGAAAACCGCTATAATTCGCAGCTTGAAAAGGCAAAACAGGATATATATGAATCTTTGCAAGGCTCTCTTGCGGACGGTTCGGATATATATAAATATTCCAAGATCATAGATGAGTATTTCTCGTTGCTGGAATATCACGATTATGACAGAGAAGCCGCTATCGCCGCGATGCTCAAGGGATATGTAGCGGGTACGGGCGATAAATATGCCGCGTACTATACTGCCGAGGAATATGCAGCGCAAAATTCCGAGGATGCGGGAAATATGGTCGGCATCGGTGTCAGCGTTATTTATAACACAGACGAAAAAGCAATTGAAATAATTAATGTTTATGAGGATGCACCGGCTTCGGAGGCAGGACTCCTCCCGGGAGACCTTATCACCCATATTACCGTTGACGGGGAGAAGATGAGTGTTGCCGAGATCGGATACGAAGCGGCTACCAACAAGATCAGAGGCGAAGAAGGAACATACGCCGAATTTTCAATAGTTCGTAACGGCAAAACGGATGATCCGATTGATTTTAAAATTGAACGTAAGCAAGTAACCACGTATTCCGTGACTTACCACGTTTGCGCGACCGATGCAAAAATAGGCATCGTAAAGATTTCGAGCTTTGACTTTACGACTCCGTCACAGTTTACCGCGGCGGTCGATGATCTTATTTCGAAAGGCTGTGAGAAATTCGTGCTCGACGTAAGATACAACCCGGGCGGACTTCTCGTGTCGGTAGAAGCGGTTCTGTCGTATTTTCTCAATGAAGGCGATAATATAATATACACAGAGAACGCGTTGGGAACGGGTACTTGGTCAAAGGCAGAGGTCATTGATTACAAAAACGAGCCATACAGTATGTGCAATGTTTCAAAGAACGATATCGGAAAATATAAGGATCTTGACGTTATCGTACTTGCGAACGAGAGCACCGCAAGTGCCGGAGAGCTGTTTACCGCAACACTTAAGGAATACGGTATTGCCAAGGTCGTGGGTACGACTACCTACGGAAAGGGTACTATGCAGACAACGTATTCCCTTGAAAGATACGGACTTGAGGGAGCTATAAAAATGACAACTCATATGTACACGCCAAAATCACAGCAGAGCTATGATGGTATAGGTATAACGCCGGATTACGTTGAAGCGCTTGACGAGTCGCTGAAAGATAAGAATGTTTATAAGATTACGGATGCGGAGGATAATCAGCTTCAGAAGGCGATATCCGTGCTCTACGGCAATTGATGAAAATATAATATTAACAATAACAAACGGAGGATAAATCGCAATGGCAGACATCAAACAGCAAACTTTTTCTCAGGAAGGTTATAAGAAGCTCGTTGAGGAATATAACTATTTAAAAACAACAAGACGTCAGGAGATCCTTAACGATATCGCGACCGCGAGAGGCTTTGGAGACCTTTCGGAGAATGCCGAGTACGACGAGGCAAGAAATGAGCAGGCAAAGGTTGAGGCGAGAATTCTTGAGCTTGAGTATATAATCGAGCACGCTATCGTTGTTGACGATTCACAGATCGATGAGGGTGTTGTAAATATAGGTTCATCGGTTAAGGTATATAACAAGACAACGAGCAAAGAGAGAGTTTACGCAATAGTAGGCTCAAACGAGGTCAATCCGATAAAAGGACTTATTTCGGATATGTCGCCGATAGGAAAGGCTCTTACGGGTAAAAAAGCGGGCAGTGTAGTTGAGGTAGAGACTCCTGCCGGTGTACACGAGCTCGAAATACTCAGCGTTTCGAGAGTAAAGAGTTCTGACAACTGATATGATATTTGGGAAGGAAAAAGCAGTGAGCGATACAGATAATAAAAAGCGGGTAGCCAATACCCCGATCGAGACCGAGATCAAGGATATATTTTCCGATGTCGAGGACGTGACAAAGCTTAACGATGATGACGTTATGAGACGCATAGAGGAATATCTTGAGGGAATAGATCCGAATGCGATCGAGCAGAACGGTGTGTTTATGAATCCCGAAGACGTGATCGTGCTTACAGACGAGGATGGAAATCAGCTTCATTTTGTTGAGGCGGCTGAGATGAATATGGAGGGAAAAACCTACGCACTTCTTCAGTCGATCGATAACAGTACAGCAGAGGAGCTGATGAATGATGATTCCGACGTCTACGTTTTCGAAGTTGTGTCGGAAGACGGAGAAGATAAGGTCTACATTCCGGTCGAAGATGACGAGCTCCTTGATGATATAGTAAAAAACTATGAGGTAATGCTTTCCGAGTACTACAATGCACAGCAGGAGTCCGAAGAGAGCGATAATTGAGCTTTTATAACGGATACTTGTTTATCGCTAATGGGTATCCGTATTTTATTGTGATTTAATATGTGAAAGGAATATTCAAATGTCGGAGTCGGAAAACAGGATCGAAGAGAGCTCGGAATATGAAAAGCTTCCCGATAGAGGGATAATCCCTCAAAGCGAGGGAATGAAAAAATTTGATAATTTCTGGTATTATCATAAGTGGAAGATCATCATTATTGCATTTGTTCTTGTGGTATTTTTAATTTGCGCTTTGCAGATGTGTGAATCAAATAAAACAGATGCCTTTGTTATGTATTCCGGACCTTATAATATGCTGGATGCTACGGCGGTAAAAGGAATGAAGGCAGCCTTTGCTGCGGTTTTGCCGTATGAATTGAATGATGACGGGTATAAAGAGGTACAGCTTATCACGACATACGTACTTTCCGATGAGCAGATAGAGTCGATACGAGACGTGACGGACGAAGAGGGATCCCAACTCTATTATCCCGACGTTACCTTCAATAAGAATGAACTTAAACAGTTTGACAGCCTGATACTTGCCGGCGACTATTCGGTCTGCCTTTTGGATCCGTTTCTGTACGAAAGAGTCAAGTCGTCGAACGGATTTGTTAAGCTTTCGGACGTATTCGACAGCATTCCCGAAGGGGCAATAGATGAGTACGGAATAAAGTTTTCCGAAACGGAGTTTGCAAAGTATTATGAGGCGTTTTCCGTCCTTCCGTCGGATACGGTGCTTTGCTTGCGTACACCGAGTACATTTGTGGGAGGCAATGGCGCAAATTCCGACGAATATAAGCTTTCAAAGGATCTCTTTAAAGCTATTGTTGAGTTTATTCCGCAATAATATAGTTTTGAGGTCTTAGTAATGAAAATGAATAAAAAATTTTTATCCGTCGTCCTTTTGCTTTTGACGGCAATAATATGGGGCTTTGCCTTCGTTGCCCAGGTAAGCGGATCGGCGCACGTTGACAGCTACACTTTTAACGCGCTCAGATTTCTGCTCGGCGGTATCTCGCTCATACCCGTCGTCGCTATAACCGATTTAAAAGCAAGAAAAGATAACGTATCAACGCAAACCGATTTATCGCAAGATGTGCGTGATACAAAAAAGCTTTTGATTGCTTCGGTGATTTGCGGACTGTTGCTTTTTATGGCATCTGCACTTCAACAATCGGGAGCACAGATAACGCAGAGCTCGGGACGTTCCGGCTTTATAACCAGCCTTTATACGGTCATAACACCAATACTGTACTTTTTCGTTTTCAAAAAAAGAGTAAGATTTAATGTTTGGATAGGAGCACTTGCCACGATAATCGGACTTTTTATGCTTTGTATGAAAAGCGGAGAGGGCTTCAGCTTCGGCAAAGGGGAACTGCTGCTAATCTTATGCTCGGTGTTTTTTGCTGTTCACATACTTATGGTAGACGTTTTTGTCAAGAATGTCAACTCGCTTAAGCTTTCGATGCTTCAATTTATCGTTTGCGGTTTTGCAAATCTTGTATTTGCGTTGATTTTTGATGACATAGACATATCTTCGATATTGGCTGCTAAGTGGTCGATACTTTATTGTGGATTGCTTTCGGTCGGTGTAGGGTACACCTTACAGGTCGTTTCGCAAAGGATAAGTGATCCGAATTTTGCGGCGATCGTGCTTTCAACCGAATCTGTATTCAGCGCGGTCGGCGGGGTGCTGTTCGGAATAGACAGCATAGAACCCTTGGGATATGTTGGATGTTTTGTGATTTTTTGCGGTATCGTGTTCTCACAGATCGAATTTAAAAAATCTTCTGATCGATCGGAAAATATTAAAAACATAGAATAATTGTAAACTGAAATGAAATTGTTTTATGATTTCACATTTTGCTTTTAAAAACGGTTGACAAAAAGCGACATATGGTTTAATATTATGACATAATAAAGATTAAAGCTTGACATAAATAAGACGAGGAAGAATTATGAAACATATATTTATATTGAATCCTACGGCAGGAAACGGCGAAATGGTAAAGATCGTCAAAAATAAGCTTGAGGCTCTGCAAAATGTCGATTGGGAAACATATGAGACCAAGGCTCCGAAGGACGCTACGGAATTTATAAAAAGATATTGCACGGAGAACAGCGATCCCGTAAGATTTTATGCGTGCGGCGGAGACGGAACGATCCAGGAGGTTGCTTCGGGCGTGATAGGATTTCCTAACGCCGAGATGTCCTGTTTGCCTTGCGGAAGCGGAAATGATTTTGTAAAATGCTTTGGCGGTAAGGAAGCGTTTGAGGATATACAGAACCTTGTAGAGTCTCCCGCGAGACCGATAGATCTTATGAAAATAGGAGATAAATATTCTATAAACATCGTTAATTTTGGATTTGATACCTGTGTCGCAAATACGATGATAAATGTAAAGAGAAAAAAGATTATAGGCGGTAAGCACGCTTATACAACCGGAATCGTTGTCGGTCTCTTGACGGCTACGAAAAATAAAGCCAACGTGTATGCTGACGGTGAAAAGATGGGAAACGGTAAGCTCTTGCTTTGTACTATCGCAAACGGTCAGTATGTAGGCGGATCATTCCGTTGTGCTCCGAGATCGAAATACGACGACGGTTATCTTGACGTTTGTTACGTCGATTGTATTTCAAGATTGAAGTTTTTAAAGCTTATAGGCTCGTATACAGAGGGAACTCATCTTGATAATGAAAAGTATAAGGATGTCATTAAGTACAGACGGGTAAAAGAAGTTCGAGTTGAAGTGCCGGAAGGCTTTTATGTAACGTTGGACGGAGAAGTGTTTGAAACAGGTGATTTTACGGTCGAAGTTATTCCGTCCGCCATACGTTTTGCCGCACCTCAGTTAAAGACCGATGTCAAAGAGGATATTAAAGAAACGGTAACGGTATAAGAATAATAAACAAAGACAGCGGAAAGGAAAACGCGATCTCCTTTTCGCTGTCTTTGTTTAATGTGAAACGGCTGAATACGGCTCAATTCGACATTTTTTTGCTTTCTAAAATCTTAGTAAGTCGGTCAGACAGTTCAACAAATTGAGTTATATCAAGCTTTTCTCCTCTTATATCGACTCTGTGACCGCACGAGGTGACGGCTTCGGTCAATTCTTCTTTCGTAAGCTCCGAAAATCCCGCAGAGAGTGCATTCGTCAAAGTCTTTCTTCGTTGTTCAAACGCCGCTTTTATCGTTCTGAACATAATTTTTTTGTCTTTTGGGTGATAAGGGTTTTGTTCTCCGTAAAGTTTTATCCGTATGACCGTCGAGTCTACCTTGGGCTGAGGTATGAAATTGTGCGCGTGTACCTCGAAAAGCTTTTCTGTTACCCCATAGTAGGCAAGAACCGCAGTAATAGCACCGTATGCAGATGAACCTGCCTTGGCGCAAAGCCTGTCAGCTACTTCGGATTGTATCATAATCGTGATGTAATCAAACGGCAACTCTGATTCAAGTAAAAGCATAAGCACGGGGGTAGTAATATAGTACGGCAGGTTTGCACATACGGAGACAGGACCTTTTTCAAAATAAGGTCTTAGCAGTTCTTTAAGATCCGCCTTCATTACGTCCTCGTTGATCACCTTTACGTTGTCGTACGATGCGAGCGTGAAAGAGAGCAATGGAATAAGTCCGCGGTCTATCTCAAGCGCCAAAACATTATCGTATCTTTGTGCAAGCTCGCGCGTCAGCGTTCCGATTCCCGGACCGATCTCAAGTATGCTTTTACTTCTTCCGTCACAGCAATTGTCGGCAATGTCCTCTGTAACGCAAGGATTGGTAAGAAAGTTCTGCCCGAATTCTTTTCGAAACGTTATTCCGTGAAGGGACATAAGCTCTTTAATTGTTTTTATATCGTATAAATTGAGTTCCATAAATCTCTCCGAATATATTGTTGTTCATATGTATTATAACATATTTTATTCCTTCAATCAAGCAGAGTTTGTAAAAAGCTTGTCATTTTTAAGTAGCAATATCAATATTTACAAAATATTAAATGTATGACCGATTGACAATCATTTTTCGGAGGTATATAATGTACATTGGTATAGTGTGTTGAGGTTTCGTACCGCACTTGCAATAATAATGATTCAGAGGAATTCGTTATGACTATGTTATCTTTTGCGTTTACGTTGCTTGCCGCCTTAATATTTGTTTTCGGGGCATTACTCGGATTTTTCAGAGGGTGGAAAAAATCGGTGGTCGATATAGGCGTGGCAGTGATAAGCCTTATTTTATCCGCAATCATTGCAGCTCCTATATTAGGTATGGTTGAAGAACGTATCGAACCGCTTATCAGGAATATCGTGATTCAAAGGCTCGGGGAAGCGTCCTATGAACAGCTTATGGAAGCAAGTCCCACAGTCGATATGCTTATCTCAAAACTTCCGGTAGCATTGCTTGCACCGGTAGCATTTACGCTTATCTTTTCTTTGCTTGCATTCGTGGCATCCTTCTTTGTTCCGCTTATTGCATCCGCAATATTCGGAAGCGACAAGAAAAGGAATACAAAAGATGAAGATGACGAGGCTTTAGAAAACAAGGAAAGCGACGAGATCCCGGAGCCGGAAGAAGACGAAAAGCCGCCTATGAGTTGGCTTAAGCGCCATTTGCTCGGTATTCCCGGAGGCGTCGCTTGCGCGGCAATCGTTGCGTTTGCGATCCTGTTGCCTTTTGCGGGATATATCGGATCGATTACCGACGTGTTCGATGAGCTTAAGGCATCGGAATCTGCCGACATACAAGAAGTACTTGAAAGTGATACGTTTCAAAGTATAGATGAGATACTTGATCCGCTTGGTAACGATGTAGCAATCAAGGTTACGTATAATTTAGGTGGCAAAGCGTTGTTCAATGCTTTGACATCGATCAATATCAACGATGAACGTTATCACGTCTCACAGGCGTTATCTATTACGATAAATGCCTTTGTTGACACGGAATTTTTGACGAGTGTTTCATTTGACGATTATGGAGAAGCTCAGATTTACGCATTGAATGATATGCGCCTTGATATTGACGAAGATCCTCTCGTTAAGCACCTTATCGCCGAAATAGTATCGGGAGCCGCTAAAAGCTGGGAAGACGGCGGAACGTTTGTTTCAGTAAAAAAGCCGGATGTGGGAGACGGTAATTTCGGCTCCGTAATCCATGAGATTCTCAGTATCTACTCTACGATGACATATGATACGGTCTCATCCGACCTTAAGGTAATAACGGATCTGTTTTCCGTGCTCATAGAAAATCATGCTATGTCGGTACTTGAACATAATGACGATCTTATGGATTTGTTTAACCAAGAATGGTTTGCGACGGATTTTTTGCACACTCTGCAAGAGAATGAGCGTATGCGACCTGTTGTCGAAGAGATATCAAAACTCGCAATAGCTCTTATGGCTGAGCAGGTAGGTATTCCTCAAGGAGACACCGAAGAATATAAAGAGCTGTTGACTGATGTTGCTTCAAGCATTAACACTGCCAAGGCAAGTGAAGATTCCAATAAGGCTATTGCTGAGCTCGAAGCGGATATTTTGCAGTTGTTTGCAGACAATGATCTCGAGGTTCCGAGCGAGGTTGTGGACTATGTGAGTGAAAATATGCTCCAAACATTTGATGGCAAGGAAAACGTCACCGTTGATGATTTAGTTGATTACTTGACGAAGACCTTCAATGAATTTGATCAATATGGAAAAATAATTGCATAAAGTAAATCTACAAAACAAAAAACATCCTTGCAGGTTGAGAAAATCGCTTCCTGCAAGGATGTTTTTATCCATATGCTTTATTTTTTATTGAGTAATCAATATCTGACCTTCAACATCGTGCTGACATGATCCATCGGGAGCCCGTCACGGAAAATATGAGAATCGTTGGAGAGAGTTAGGACTCTTGCTCTTGCATATCCGTCAAATCCGTTCTTGCCTCCCTCGTCAAATGAGATTACAGTCATTCCCGAGTGCTTCATATCGAAGTGTGCCGCATAGTAAGGGAAGGGAATGTCAAGTAATTCGCTGAGGAAGACCTTGCCTGCACCTTCGTGCGCGAACAGAGCTACTCGCTTGTCGGTGTTATCACTAAGGATCTTATAGAGCCCTTTGTCTCGGTCGTGTTCGTATCCGAGAGAAGCAAGCCAAAGATCCATTTCTTTGCCGACTCTGTTCTGGCAACGCTCAAAATGATATTCCGCCAATGAAGGATGCTCATACCATTTGTCGCCGAGCTCTCTGACCTCGCGGCTCGCCAATATTTGAGAATAAGTGGGATGCGCCCATACCCACGTGTGCCGCTTTTCGTTTATCGGTACTTTTAATTCACTCAAAGCATATTTTTCGTTTATCCAATCCAAGGTCTTGATCTCATTTTTGGTCAATTCGGAAGTTGGCTGTGCCGTCTGCATAGCACGAGTTGAAGTGGAAGCATATATCTCATCTACGCCGAAAAGCGCAAGCCTTTTTGCCACGGCTTCCGCCTGACGCTGCCCGAGAGGGGTAAGTTGATCGGGATCGTATATCGGATCTCCGTGACGAATGTAGAACAGTATCATCTT
>CAZZFP010000007.1:38867-46997 GCA_964653575.1 uncultured Lachnospiraceae bacterium | reverse complement strand
TTTCGACGATGCCGCCGACGCAAGCCATCGCATCCTCAAAATTCTTTTTTACGCTATGACCTGCGATGTATATCTCGCCCTCGTCAAGTCGGAGAAGTCCCGCCGCGATCTTTATCGTTGTGGTCTTACCCGCTCCGTTTGGTCCGAGAAATCCGAATATCTCGCCCTCGTAGGTCTCAAAGCTGATATCGTGCAATATCTCGCGCTTGCCAAAGGTCTTTGACAGGTGCTCTATTTTAAGTACCGTGTTTTTCATCAGACCTCACCTCCCTCGCCGAGCGTATAGGCGCCGAGCATTTCAAAATATGATATTCTCATCTCTCCGTATTGCCGACTGTACCGCACCTCGATCATATACTGCACGGTAGCGCTGACCGAACCGTCCTCATTCACCACGGTGCTGAATATTGGAGTATCAAAGTAATCTGCGCCCGGCTTCAGCTGTGCCTTGACGTTTGCCGTGACCGTATAAACGGCACTGCTGTTGCCGTATTCGTCATTCATTTTGCTGTCTGCCGCAAACTCAAAGTCCGAGAAGGTAATATCGGTATCCGAAAATCTCACATTCGTATTTATCCCGTTGTCGTACATGGTCTCATCGCCGAGCAGCTTTGCGTGGTCGGAGAAAAGTGTGGCGTATTCATTCTTATCCGTGTATTCATAAACGTACGAGCTCTCAAACTTCTTTGCCGCCTCAAGTGCCTGCATAGGGTCACTCGAAAGCGCATATATTTGCTTGAGCGTATCCGAGGAATCGGAGAGGAACTTTTTTGCCGCCGCTTCGGTATCGGCTAAAAGTGCATCTATTTTGTCGTCCACGACCGAGGACGAGAAACCGCCCATATACATTCTGATAGTGGAAACGCGCCACTCGCCGTCCTCGAGCTTGACATAAGCCACGACGGAATAATTCTGAACGGATCTCATCGTCGGAGAGTTTTCGTAGTAATATGTGTCCGAATAAATAACATCGGTATCCCCGGTATCATAGTCTCCTCCTATGATGACGCCGCTGTCATCCTTATAATCTCCTCTTATTCCGAGGCAAGGAAATGCGCCCGAGCCCGTATAATTATAACTGCATTCCATACTGAGGCGCACGTATGCGGCGCTCGGACCGTATTTTTCGATCCTTGCGTTGGTTCTTTCGACCTTTGTGGTCATATCCGTAACGACGGAGGAAACAGCGCTTGCGAAAAACGCCTTAAAAGTCTCGGCGGCGTTTTCCTTTGTGACGCCGTTGCTGAACTCAAACACAACGTCATCGGTAAAATATTTATCGAGGAATTCCTCATACTGTGCCAAAAACTGCGCTTGCGTGTCCGCGGGCACGGTATCGCCCAGCTTAAGCTCCGAGGTAAGCTCGGAAAACTCAAACGCTTCGGTAAGCGTATCCGTTACAAGATCGAGGATCTTACTCTTTCCCTTTGCAAAGCTGACCTCATCGTAGACGATATACGAAGTAAGTATCGCGAGCAATATCGCACCGAGTATTATGCCTCGGTTCGCGCGCCGCATAAAGCGGCGAAATCCCGAGCCCTTCGCGCCCTTTGGCGGTGCGGCAGGGCTTTTTTGTGCTTCTTTTTTCAATATAGATCTCCTTTCATTTTAAGGCTTTAGCCGATCTGTTATGTTTATTATATCACAGTCGCACGGTGCTGTCAACACGAGCGGTCGACGTATTGCGAGAACCGTTTGACATATTGCGACATTGGCTTTTTGCAGAACCTTTTTTCAAAAAGGTGGACGGAGTACGGGGCAGCGCCCCGATTTAAAGCATCTTTTATATTTTCTCAGACCCCTTTTTGAAAAAAGGGGTCCGAACCCCCGAAAAACTTCAAAGAAAAAATAATTATTTTTCTTTTTTGAAGTTTCGCTCAAGCCTTTTTAAAGGCTTGCGGGGTGCGGGGCGGCGCCCCCATAGATGGGAACTTAAGAAAATTGAAGTGCACCATCCGCCGAGATCCTTCGCTTCGCTCGAGGATGACACGGCGGGGGGAAAAACAAGCAAAAATTTAAGCAAAACAAGCCCTCGCCCGCACCGAAGGTGTCATCTTGAGCGAAGAAAACGATTAAATATCGTTTTCTGAGTCGAACCCGACGAAAGGAGGGCAACGTCGCCTGCGACGTTGAGATCAAGGGCGAAAATTCGTTTCTTAAATACATCTTAAGTTCCCATATACGGGGCAGCGCCCCGCTTACGGCATTTCTTTTTTGCAAGCTTTTTTCTTTGTGCCTCTTGTCTCAAAGAAAAAAGCGACTAAGGAGTTTGATGTTACTAAATCTCTATATGCTAACTAAAGATTTTTTCTGTTACTTTCTTGCCGTCACTTATACAGTGGGATTTTTCGATGAAATATTTTCGTTTGGAAGAAAAAAGCTTGATTTATAACATTTCGCAAACATTTCTCAAATGTTTCACTTACAAAACCGGCGTATAATACCGTCATAAATCAGAAAAGAGGTAACAACTATTATGAACAATCACGATCAGAAATTTACGGCACAGAAAATCCGCGAGAAGTATATAGAAAAGCGAACGACCGAGCTTGATGAGCTGCGTCGTCTCGACGCCAAAGTAAAGCGTCCCGCAAGCGTATTCGCATACATTTTCGGAAGCATCGGAGCCGTCGTTATGGGAGCGGGAATGAGCCTCGTTATGACCGACATCGGCGCATCTATCGGACTTGCGAACGCTATGATCCCCGGCATCATCGTAGGTGTCGTCGGTATGGCGATGGCTCTTGTAAATTATCCTATCTACAAAGGAATATTAAATTCAAGAAAAAGAAAATACGGCTCAAAAATACTCGAGATGAGCGAAAGAATTATCCAAAAATAAAAAACTCCCGCACTTTTTTCGAAAGCTCCCTCAAACGCAAACAAATCTTTAACATTTGCGTGGTATAATAAGGTTTAGGTAAAAGTCAGGATCGATGTTTTTTAGAAATTTCCACCTTTTTTGAAAAAAAGGTGGAGCCAAAAAACTTCAAAAAAGAAAGCAATTACTTTCTCCTTGAAGCTCTTCTTGTAGCCGCCAAAGCCTCAAGTAGGGTATCCGATGTCGATCCTTAAATCACAGGGGGTACTGTATTGTTTAAAATTTTGGTAGTCGAGGACGACAGAGATCTTAACCGTTCGGTATGCTCGTTTTTGAGCCACAACGGATACGAGGCGACGGGGTGTCTTGATGCCGAAGAGGCGTATGATGAAATGTACAAGAACACCTTCGATCTTATCGTCTCGGATATTATGATGCCGAAGACAGACGGCTTTGAATTTGCGGGTAACGTCCGTGCACTGAATAAGGACATTCCCATACTGTTTATGACTGCGCGCGACGACTTTGCATCCAAGCAACGCGGATATCGAATCGGTATCGACGATTATATGGTGAAGCCCATCGATCTTGACGAACTGCTTTTGCGCATAGGTGCACTTCTGCGCCGATACAAGATAGCATCGGATCGTCACATAGAGATAAGCAATTTTATCATCGACGCCGAGGAACGCACCGCTACCCTTGACGGAGAGGAGATCCCACTGACGGCGCGTGAATTTGATCTGCTCTACAAGCTACTGTCATACCCCAAAAAGACATTCACGCGGACTCAGCTTATGGATGAATTCTGGGACGTGGACACGCAATCCGGCACACGCACCGTAGACGTCTATATGACCAAGCTGCGTTCCAAGCTTGCCGCTTGCGACGCTTTTGAAATACAGACCGTACACGGTCTCGGGTACAAGGTGGTGCTCAAATGAGAAACGAAAAGCAATTCGGCAGGATAATGAGTGCGCTGAGCCGTTTTTTCTCCTTCTTTCTATTGATCGCTTTCGTTATCAGCTGTTGCCTTACCTTGTTTATATCCACACTTCAAAACACGATAGGCATAAAATTCACGCAAGATGAAATAACCGCCGCCGCAAAGGCGACTATGCTCAACGTTATCCTCATCAGCGCAGCCTTTGCACTGATAGACACGATACGGCGAAAATTCACGGTCGATCGTCCCGTAAAAAAGATCACCGAGGCGGCTGAAAAAATGATCGAAGGTGACTTTAGCGTAAGGATCGAGCCCACCTCAAAATTCATATCCGATGACAAATTCAACGATATAATCCAATGTATCAATAAGATGGCAGAGGAGCTCTCCGGAGTCGAGACGCTTCGCGCGGACTTCATTTCCAACGTCTCGCACGAAATGAAGACCCCGCTTGCCGTGATGCAAAATTACGGAACTCTTTTGCAGACTCCGAATCTCAGCGAAGAAAAGCGGCTCGAATACGCCAAGGCGATCACGGACTCCTCGCGCCGTCTTGCTGATATGATGACAAACATCTTAAAGCTTAACCGCCTTGAAAATCAGCAGATATATCCAAACGCCGAAGCCTACGACCTCAGTGAACAGCTCTGTGAAAGTCTATTGCAATATGAAAGCGTATGGGAGAGTCGCGATATCGAGATCGATACCGACATATCGGAAAACGTGCTCGTCTGCGCCGACAGCGAGCTCCTTTCGCTTGTTTGGAACAATTTGTTTTCAAACGCATTCAAATTTACAGGAAGCGGCGGCAAGGTCTCGTTTAAACTTTTTGCAGACGATGAATATGCTACCGTCGAAATAAGTGACACGGGATGCGGAATGTCCGCCGACGTAGGCGCGCACATATTCGAAAAATTCTATCAGGGGGACACATCCCACGCAACACAGGGGAACGGACTCGGGCTTGCGCTCGTCAAGCGCATAATAGACATTACCAAGAGCGATATCAGCGTCGAAAGTGCCGTCGGTGTCGGAACTTCCTTTACGGTTAAGATCAAAAGAGGCGATATAAAGTATGACAGTTAAAAAAATTATCAGAGCCCTGCTCTTTCCGCCGATAGTCATCCCCATTCTGCTCCTTCCCGTTTCGGCAACGCTTTTGTTCTACGCAATGACGTACACGGAGCAAGACTCCGTATTTGCCATAATCTCGTATGTTTTGTCTGCATACACTCTGACGGTATGGTGCATAAAAATCCCCGACATAATACGTTTTTGCAAGACATTCAAGAGCGAAAACAAATACGCTCGGCTATGGTTCGGGGACGCGCGCATTCGTGTCAATATATCCCTTGCGGCTTCATTTTTATGGAATACGGGATATGCGGCATTACAGCTCGGACTCGGAATATATCACGGCTCGGCGTGGTTCTATTCGCTTGCAGTATACTACTTTTCGCTGGCTCTTATGCGCTTCTTCTTAGTCCGTCATTCCACCAAAAATCAGCCCGGTGAAAAGCTGCGGCAGGAGCTCGTCAGATACCGCGCCTGCGGATATATATTTATCGTCATAACCCTTGCCCTGTCCGCTATGACAGCTTATCTCATATACAGCGGTGGAACGACCGAGCATCACGAGATCACCACGATAGCTATGGCAGCATACACGTTTTTCACTTTCACTATGGCGGTGATAAATATAATACGGTATCGTAAATACGAAAGTCCCGTGTTCTCCGCCGCAAAAGCCATCTCGCTGACCGCCGCATCCGTTTCAATGCTCAACTTGGAATCCACTATGCTCGTTACTTTCGGAGACGGTAACGAAACGGAGCTTATGCGATCACGCTTTATCGGCATAAGCGGCGCGGCGATATTTGTATTCATCATAGCTATGGCGATATATATGATAGTCCAAAGCACAAAAAAGTTAAAAAATTCAAGCTCGGAGATCAAATAAATGGATAACAACAGCTTCAAATACACCTACTCGGCAAACGAGCAGGATGAGATAAAAAAGATACGCGAAAAATACACTCCGGAAGAAAAGAGCGAGGACAAAATGGAGCGACTGCGTCGTCTTGACAGCGGCGTTACCAAAAAAGCACAGATCGTTTCTATGACCTTGGGTATCATCGGAACACTTATTCTCGGCTTTGGAATGAGTCTTGTTATGACAGATCTTGCCGATATTTTCGGCAGCTATGAGGATCTTGCGATGATAATAGGAATAATTATCGGCATTGTCGGCATCGTACTCGATTGCTCGGCATACCCAATATATAACCTTATCGTCAAGCGTGAAAGAAAAAAGATAGCCCCCGAGGTCATAAAGCTTACGGATGAACTTATGAAATAAAAAAAGCGGCTTTGCGCGTTCAAAAAAGAATGCGCAAAGCTGTTTTGCTATATCTGTATTTTGATAAATTTTGATATGATATTCTCGCAAGCTCAGATATCGAAAGCAAAAAAATTATGATCCATCGGAGAGTCGAACTCCGGACACCATGATTAAAAGTCATGTGCTCTACCTACTGAGCTAATGGATCATAATAATATTGAATTGATATCGGCGCCTAACCGACCCATATATGATACCACATTATTTCATTTTTGTCAAGACCAATGCCAAAACGCCGCACACAAAAATTGCAGACAAAATGCGCGGCAAATTTGTGCAAAGTTCACAACAAAATAAACAAAAACTACATTTTCGGGCTCAGCCAAGCATTGATTTTTTGAGTTTATCCGCAAATTGGGCGATAGTCGGCTCGGATATGGTAGGCAGAGCCGACGCGCTTTCCGAATCGTTGGTATCCGAGGTATCGGTATATGAATCTCTCATTATCCTTACCGCGATCTTCTCAAGACCTTTATGCTTTTCGGGGCGAAGCTCGCCGCCGAAATAAGAAACGTCAAACGCCGAAGCGATAAGGGATTCGTTGATCGCCTTTCTTATGTACTCCGAATATAAATCGGAATCAGCCCCGCAGACAAAGAAGCCGTGAGGCTTGCTCGCAAGGGTATTAGTGTTCTCGGACACAAATTTTATAAAAGGCTTGCCGAGCTTTCCCATTCTGACCGACGAGCCGACGACGATCGCATCAAATTTTGCAGGATCGGGAATGGCTGACGAAAGATCCGCAAGCTCTACTTTATGATTTAACAGTTCTCTGCCGAGCAGCTCGGCGCACGTCCGCGCCGTCCCGGATTTTGAATAATAAGCAATAAGTACCTTCATTAAATAAACTCCCCTGCTATAAGTTTGATCTCAACTTTGATCCTTCTTTTTTTCGGCAATACATAAAGCGAGCCTCTTCGCCGCACGTTCAATGAGCTCGTCTGCGTGTGTCATAGAGTATTCGAGCGTTACGCGTTTTGTACTATTCGTGCTATCCGAGCTATCCGAGCGCGAATAGCTTTCATCGGATATGGAATATATCCCATTGATCCCCATATTCTTTACAAGATCATCTTCGGTATCTATCCCGTCTCCCACAGCACCGCATATCACATAAGTGGGTATACCGCGCGCTTTGGCTCTTTTTGCAATGCCGCTTACGGCTTTTCCGCAAAGGCTCTGCGCATCGATCCTTCCCTCGCCCGTTATCACGGCATCACACCCTGTCATCAAACCGTCAAAGCCCACGGAATCAAGCACGGCATCGATACCCGATATCATCAGGGCGCCGCAGAAAGCTATCAGCGGCACTCCCATTCCGCCTGCCGCTCCTGCGCCGGGAATCGCGGAGACGTCTCTGCCGCACATTTTCGATATTATCTCGGCGCAGTGCACCATTCCGCGCTCGAGCTCGGCAACTGCCGCAACGTCGGCACCCTTTTGAGGCGCATAAACGGCGCCGGCTCCATTTTCTCCCGTCAACGGATTTTCAACATCACAGGCGATATGTATCTTGACATCATTCAGCCTTTGATCAAATTTCGACACATCTATTTCTTTTATATCCTCAAGACTGCCGCCGACGGGTAAGAAGCTCTCTCCGTCTGACCTGTAAAATTTCATACCGAGCGCCGCCGCCATTCCACAGCCGCAGTCGTTCGTGGCACTGCCTCCGACCGTAAGCAAGATCCGTTCAAAGCCTCTGTCAAGTGCATCTTTTATCATTTCACCGACACCGTATGTCGATGTCAACCTCGGATCCCGCTCGTTCTCCGAAAGCAATGTCAATCCCGCCGCTCTCGCGCTCTCGATCACTGCCGTGCGTGTGCCGATTTCGTCAACAATATATCCGTATTCGGATTTTATTTTTCTGCCGATGGGGTCACTTACGTATATTTCAATTCTGTTCTCGGTCGGGACAAGTGCGTCGAGCGTTCCCTCTCCGCCGTCTGCGATGGGCAC
>CAZZFP010000007.1:0-38767 GCA_964653575.1 uncultured Lachnospiraceae bacterium | reverse complement strand
TCTCGGTCGGGACAAGTGCGTCGAGCGTTCCCTCTCCGCCGTCTGCGATGGGCACACAAACAAGCTCGGAGTCGGGAAAGACCGCCGCAAAACCTCTTGCCATTGCTCGACCCGCGTTCGCCGACGAAATGCTTCCCTTGAAGGAATCGGGGCATATCAAGACACGTGCAACGTCTGTGTGTGATCTATCAAATGTACTCTCGTTATTCATAATCTTACTGTTACGTTTTTTATATTTCGCTATTTTGCTATGTCACTTGTATTATAGCACATAATTCTTTACTCGTCAATACCGCGCCGTTTCAAAACTTTTTTCTTGACATATTTAAAGATTTCTGATATAATATAAAATTGGGATAGTAAGTGATATTGAACGCAAAAGGACGGTGAGTACTCTGCAAAGCTATACAAACGGCGAAAAGCAAAAGAATATGCCCACCGTCATAGGCAACCGCGAGCTGTGCGACAGATTTTGCAACAATATAAGGTTAGGCACTCTCGCGCACGCGTACATCATAGAGGGTCCGTTCGGAACGGGAAAATACACCTTTGCGCTAAACGTTGCCGCGGCGATCTCCTGCGAGCACAGCAGTGAGTCGGACGCCGTGCTCCCCTGCGGTACTTGCAATTCTTGCCGAAAAATACTCGGAGAGATCACGCCGGATGTCTCGGTAATATGTTGCAAGGATGGAAAAAGTTCCATCTCAAAAGAGCAGATACGCGAGATGAGAGAGAAGATTTGCTTTTCTCCCAACGAAATGAAAAAAAGAGTCATAATAATCAAAAACGCCGAGCTTATGACGGCAGAGGCCCAGAACGCGCTGTTACTTACGCTCGAAGAGCCGCCGGAATATGTCGTGTTCATACTCCTGACGGAAAACTCCCGCGGGCTTCTCGAGACCGTTCGAAGCCGTGCGCCGATATTCAGGATCAAGAGGCTTGACGACGGAACGGTTCGCAAGTATCTGACAGAGAATATTGAAGGTGCCAAAGAGCTCGAAGGGCGTGACCCGAAGGGGCTTTCCGAGATAATTGTCAGTGCCGCGGGAAGCATCGGACTTGCGGCAAGACTGCTCGATCCCGCTCAAAAAGAAGAACTTACGGAGCTTCGTTCACTTTCGGAAGAATTTATAGCGGCGTTACATGCAAGTGACGGAAACGCAAGGCTTCTATCTATGTTCGAAAGCCCGTTTTTCAAAAGTCGTGATAACACAGGCAAGTTGCTCTCGAGCGTGATCACAGCGCAAAGGGATCTATTGCTGCTCCGTCGCGCAGACAACGTAAAGCTATGCTACTACACGGATCCCGACAGTGCCTCGGAGCTTGCTATGCGCTTCAGCGTGGTAAATCTCATCAGATATATTGAGCTTTGCGAGGAAGCGCGCATAGCCGTGACAGTGAAAAACACAAATATAAAATTGACCTTACTTAAGCTCGTGAACGACATATTCTGATCGATAGCACGGGTTCGATAAGGAAAGGAATGGTATAATACAGATGAACAACAAAGAAATAAAGAAAAATCACCCAAAGCACGGTGGTAAGCGTCCGAATCGCGGAACATCTCCGCATTTAAAGCATACGGATACCCCGGAAGACCTTCGTATAAGTGCGCTCGAAGCGGACATTGCCGCAATCACCGCAAGCGAGACTCAGGTAAGACCCAAGACCGAATTCTTCTGGAAAAGCAAACTGCCGAGCATCAATGAGAGTGAAAAGCTTGAAATCGAATGCCCCAATTATGCGGACATTCCCGTATACGACGATGAGAGCCGCGCGAGCGCGGAGAACACCGAGGGGAAAACCGAGATCGTGGGCGTAAGATTTCGCGCCGCGGGAAAGGTTTACTATTTTCTCCCCTATATCCCCGACGATCACGGAAGAATAAACTCCAAGATAATTCACACCAAGAGCGGAGACAGCGTGATCGTTGACACTGCAAGAGGTATCGAGATCGGAACCGTATTTGTCCCCAACAAATTTATCGAAGATCAAAAGCTTGAGCCACTGAAGCCCATGCGTTCGATCCTCAGGATCGCGACCGACGAGGATATTAAAATCAGCCGAGAAAACGAAGAAACCGAAAAGGAAGCGGAAAAGATTTTCATCGAACGCGTGAACGCGCACGGACTTCCGATGAAGCTTATTGATATTCAATATACCTTCGACCGCTCCAAGCTGCTCTTTTACTTTTCGTCAGAAGGCAGAGTCGATTTTCGTGAGTTGGTAAAGGATCTGGCGTCCATTTTCCACACAAGAATAGAGCTTCGGCAGATCGGAATACGTGACGAGGCGCGCATTATGGGAGGCTTAGGCGCTTGCGGCAGACCGCTCTGTTGCTCGTCATTCCTCTCGGACTTTGTTCAAGTTTCGATAAAAATGGCGAAATCGCAGGTAATGTCCCTAAATCCGTCCAAAATATCCGGCTGTTGCGGCAGACTTATGTGTTGCCTACGATATGAAAACGATACGTACGAGGAGGAGATCAGCAAAACTCCGCCCATAGAGTCGATAGTCAAGACCGAGAACGGATTCGGCACCGTAATAGAGATCAATCCGCTCGCCGAGATGGTAAAGGTCAGAATGACCGAAAAGTGCGACACGCCCGTGGCATTCTTCCACAGAGACAGCGTCGTGCTGACCGACCCCAAGGATCCCGAATATTTGGCGGCGCTCGAAAGAGCGAGAAGCAGTGTTGCATCAGCCTCGATCGCTCAGGCGGAAAGGGCGCAAAAGGCTCAGGCGGCACAGCACCGTCCCTCTGTTCCCCAAACCAAGATCGCCCCGCACGAGGATATGTTCTCAAGCGGAGCCGTCACAGCGCAAGTACAGCCCCTCGTCGGAGAAAATGATCCGGACGCTCAAAAGAACGTTCAAGGCGACGATGTAAAGAAAAAGCAAGGCAACAACAATCGCAAACGCAGAGGCAACCGCCAAGGCGGACATAACGGTACCGACAGAAAAGAAAATGTACAGTCCGATCAGAATGTAAAGGCTCAGCAGAAAAACGCCGAAGCCCAAAGCGCCCATTCCGCTTCGAGCGAGCAAAAGGGCGACGCAAAACCGCACAATTCGCGTCATCATAAGCCCCACAGATCCGGTAATGGCGGAAACCGTCAAAACGTGCAAAAACCCGCCGAGGGAAGTCAAAGCAAGCCTCAGAACGGCGGTAAGGATCAGTCAGGTAAAGAAGCCCAGAGATCAAACGGAAGCCAAAACCAAAAGCCGAGGCAACCGAAGCACAAGGGTCAGGGGCAAAATCGTCAAAATTCTGACAGAAATAATAAAAAGTCCGAATAAAAGTCCGAAAATAACATAAATTTCCGAAAATTTTTTAAGTTTTTTTGACAAAAAGGACTTGAAATAATCCTAATATATGATACAATATATATTGCAATAAATAAATTGGAGGTATATTAACTATGGCATACAAAATAAACGCTGACGAGTGCCTCGGATGCGGCGCTTGCGCTGATGAGTGTCCCGTAGGTGCGATCGTTGAGGCTGACGGCAAGTACGTTATTAAAGCTGACGAATGTATCGATTGCGGAACATGCGAGGGCACATGCCCCGTTGGAGCTCCCAAGGCTGAATAATCGGCACATCTTTTGTAAGCGTTCGGCTTACATAGAAGGGGTCGGCGCACTTTAGCTTAGTGCTCCGACCCCTTGTTCTTTATATGTTATTTCTTTTTGAAGCTTGTTGAAAATATGGCGGAGCTTTCGGCGCCGCCTCAAATTCTTTTTCAAGACTTTGAATTGACAATTATAAGATCGTTAGGCGATTGTAAAACTCCGTTTTACAATCGGGACGCGCTACGCGCTTTTCTCGCACGCTTATCGGATTTTTAAAATTTTTAATTTTAAAAATCTTCCCTCGGCGTGCGGGCTCGCTTGGCTCGCCTTTAAGGTGTTTTTTCGTCGGCAAAGCCACCGAAAAAACAGATTTTATTGAATTTCCCGACTTTTACAATCGTCTATATAAGATCGTTACAAGGAGAAAAGCAAATGTCACAAACACCGTACGCTTCCAAATACGACGGAATATTTGACCCCGAGACCGAGCGCATAGATGAGATAAACGAAAAGCTGAATCTCATACAAAACAAAAACGGGCTCGTGTTCGGAACGGACGCATATATGCTTTCGGCATATGTCAAAAAAAGCCCGCGCGCTGTCGCTTGCGAGCTCGGCGGCGGAACAGGAGTCGCCGCGCTACTATTGCTTGCAAAAGAAAAAGCGGCAACGGTGTATTCATACGAGATACAGCAGACCTTTGCCGAGCTTATAAAGAGAAACGCCGCGCTGAACCGAGTTGAAGATAAGCTCTTCGTGATCGCAAAAGACATAAGGAAAGCGGTCCCCACGGACATCGGCGGCGAATGTGACATAGTGATAAGCAATCCGCCGTATATGAAAACTGACAGCGGAAAACGCAACGAGAACGATGAAAAATACATAGCACGTCACGAGGTCTGCGGAGATATATACGATTTTGCCGCGGCAGCCAAGCGTCTGCTTAAATTCGGCGGCTCGTTTTACTGCGTGTATCGCCCCGACCGGCTCGTAGATCTTGTTTGCGCTCTGCGTCAAAACTCACTTGAACCCAAAATTATGACTTTTGTCCATTCAGATCAAGACAGCGAACCGTCGATGGTACTCATAGAGGCGCGCAAGGGCGGGCGACCGTCGCTCAGGATAACCGAGCCTCTGCTCATATATGACAACACAGCCAACGCCGAAAATTCCGAGACCCGAAGGATGTCGGACGCGGCACAGACAATCTACAACACCTGCTCATTCGAGCATATAACCAAGACACAAGCATCCGAAAGGAATCAGAATAGAAAATGAAGGAATTAAAAAGAGTACTCAGCTTTACGCGCCGAGCCGTAGACGACTACGAAATGATAAATGACGGCGACAAAATAGCTGTCGGAATATCCGGAGGAAAGGATTCTCTCACTCTGCTTTACGCACTTGCGGGTCTGCGTCGCTTTTATCCGAAAAAATTCGATATTTGCGCACTGACGATAGATATGGGCTTTGAAGGAATGGATTTTTCGCCGATACAAAAGCTTTGTGACGAGCTCGGCGTGGAATATCATATAGTCAAGACCGACATCGCCGAAATAATCTTCAATGTCCGCAAGGAGTCCAATCCCTGCTCGCTTTGCGCAAAAATGCGGCGCGGCGCAGTACATTCCGAGGCGGTGGCATTGGGATGCAATAAAGTCGCCTTCGGGCATCATTTCGACGATGTTGTCGAAACCTTTATGCTGAATCTTTTCTTTGAGGGCAGACTCGGATGCTTCCGTCCCGTGACATATCTTTCAAACACGGGAATAACGCTGATAAGACCGCTCATTTATATGCCCGAAAAGGACATAAGATATTTCGCATCCAAGGCCGAGCTGCCCGTTATAAAATCCCCTTGCCCCGCCGACGGAAATACGAGGCGAGAGGAAATGAAGCGGCTCGTCGCCACGCTCGACAGAGAAAATAAGGGTCTGCGATACCGTATCTTCGGCGCGATCCAGCGCGGCGAGATCGACGGCTTCAAGCCGAGCGATAAGATGGAAGGGGTCGGCGCATACTCCGAAGATGAGGAATAACAGAAACAGGGCTATCCCAAAGCTGTCGCATTCTGCCGAGCTTTTAATGCCATAACGGCAAACAAGGTCTATATATCATTTTATCAACGTTTTCTTTTTTCGCTCTACATCTATTACAACAGCATCGTCATCTTTATATCCCCATTCGTTTTTGAGACAATCAATCAATCTGTCATAGGTTTCAACAGCCTTGTCGGTATTATTCATAATGATATATATCGTTGCAATCCCCTCCAAAGCATCGGTAAATCTGGGCTTTTGATCGCTTCCCCTTTCCCATGACTGTTCATAGAAAGCGATCGCTTTTTCATATTCGCATTTGCGAGCATAATACTGTGCTGTTTCAAAGAGGAAATCGGCGTTATCCGAAAACTCCGACATAGCAGATTCCATAATGCTGTCCGCTTTCTTTACATCGAATTCCGCAAGCGCGATATACGCCTTGTAGACAGGAATTAAGAAAGGTCTGTGAGCGGGTAGTGTCGCACACCTATCCAAATATTCCTGCGCCTCGTGGGTTCTACGGTCGGCGATCAGATTATCAATAAGATCATAATAAGGCAGGGGCGTGTGGGGAATAACGGTATCGCTTTCGATTACCTTTTTGTAAAAATCGATAACATCCGTATGGTTGGAACAGTTCCAATCCCAGACCACCGCTCCGTTTGATTTTTGCAGAAGCCATTGACAGTCCTTGATTTCGGGAGCAAGCAAAATCGCCTCACGGGCGTATTTGCTTACTTTGCGGAGATCTGATTCCGCGCGATGATGATAAAGCTTTGCAAGCAAAGATAGAATTCTTCTCCTATCCACCGATTCTTCAAGTTGAATTTTTAATATGTTTTCATATTCGAAAAACACGTCATCGGTAAGGTTTTCTTCGATATCGAGCCTGTTTTCTATTCGTTGTAATTTCTGATCTGTGGTCAAGTCAAAAAGCTCGTCGATGGTAACACCAAGCTCACTTGATAAAAAAGGTAACAGAGTGATGTCGGGCATTGTAACACCCGTTTCCCATTTTGATATAGATTGAGCACTGACGCCCAATCTTTCTCCCAACTGTTCCTGTGTTGCACCGATCTTCTGTCGCAACTGTTTGATTTTGTTTCCAATACACATATATGATTCTCCTTTGTTTCGAATAATTAATTTTCAAGTACTTGATGTCCTTATTATAGCATTAAAAGTAACACAAATCAATAACGTATATGTCGCATCGGCTCACCTATCGAGTGAAAACGGTTTGTATGGTTGTTCGAAGTAAACACAACCGACCGTACGATTTTCAAATTTCTCTTCTTTTATGAAAAAATCGGCTAAAATAATATACAAAACAAAAGGGACCGTTACGTCAAAACAGTCCCTCTATTTTTTATTTTTCCAAATCTTTATTCAGTTTAAAAAGTCTTGAGCTGTTTATTAGGACAGCAAAGGCTCCGAAATTGTGCAGGATTGATCCCGCAAGCGCCGAAATAACGCCGAAAGCGGAAAGCGTCAGCATCACTCCGCTGATACAGATTGAAAGCACGAGATTTTGATATATCAAAGCGCGTGTCTTTCTCGCAAGCTTGATAACAAAAGGTACGTTCATAAGGTTATTGTTCATAAGCGCGATATCCGCGGACTCAATAGCCATATCCGAACCCATAGCTCCCATAGCTATTCCGACGTCAGCCTCACGAAGTGCCAACGCATCGTTGATACCGTCGCCGACCGCAAGAACGTAGTTATCGTTCTTAAGCTCACGCAAGCGATCAAGCTTATCTTCCGGGAGCAGCTTTGCGTGCAAAATATCGATACCCGTCTGATTGCAAATGAGTCTTGCCGCCGCCTCGCGGTCTCCCGTAAGCATTACGGTTTTTTTGACGCCCAGATTCTTAAGCTCCTCGACGCTTTGCCTTGCCGGTGCCCTTACGGTATCGTTAAACGTAAGCAAGCCTACAAGAGCTCCGTCAAGAGCCACGTAGCTTGACGGAAGCGTTACATCCGCCCCAAACTCAACGTCAAGCGACATTCCGCAGGTCTCGAAGACCCATTCCCGATTTCCGAAGACAACCGTGTGCGATCCATCGCTCGAGGTACCAAGCACTCCCTTGCCCGGGAGCTCTCGAACCTCGTAGTCTTTATCGTATTCGACACCTTTAGATGCTGCAAGCACGGCGCGTGAAACAGGGTGATTAGATGCCGCCGCAACCGTAGCCGCCAAAGACAGCAGCACCTTTGCGTCCGCATCCCCATATGGAGAAGCATCAACAAGTGAAAGATCCCCCTCGGTCAGCGTACCCGTTTTATCGAACACCACCGCGTCTATCTCGGTAAGCTCCTCGATAAACTTCGAATTTTTAATAAGTATACCTCTTTTTGTCGCAACAGAGAGAGCGGCTATCATCGGTGCCGAGCTTACGAGCATCTGTCCGCACGGACAAGACACCACAAGAATAGCGATCGCTTGCGAAATATCCTGATTTATGAGTGCGACCGCCGCCGCAAGCGCGAGCACAAAGGGGATGTAATATCTCATAAATCTGTCGATAAGCTTGGATTCGGGAGCCGATATGCCCTCCGACTTTTCAAGCAGCTGAAGTATCTTTGAAAAAGACGTATCTACGTACTCTTTTTTGACCTCAACTATTATTCTACCGTCGATATTGACCGTACCCGCATACACGTCATCACCCTCGGTCGCGTGAAACGGAAGCGGTTCACCTGTCAGAGATTTTTGGTCTATATTCGTAGCTCCGCCGATTATGACTCCGTCGATCGGTATACCCGTACCGGGCTTTACGACTATCCTGTCTCCGACCTTCAATTCCTTGGCATCGACAGTGCGCTCCGTCTCGCCGTCAAGCAGGATCGCGGTGCTCTGCTGCATCTTTTTAAGTCCGTCTATAACATCACGTCCGCCCATAATACTCCTCTCTTCGAGAATATGGACGATATTAAGTATCATCGGTATGAGGACAGAAAGGATGAGATCGCCGTTGAAATAGCAAGCCACGATAGCGATAGCGACAAGCATCTCCATCGCATTAGTGAAATTTTTCGTAACTATTCCCTTCACCGCGGTGATAAATATCGGTATGCCTTCGATAAGAAATCCCACCGTATAGAGCAACGCGGACACCGTAGGCTTTTGAGGAAACAGATAAGCATACAAAATACCGACCAAAAGGCAAGCCAGAGACAGTGCTCCGTTGATTATCTCGCGTGTAAGCCGACGCTTGTTCTTCTCTGTTAAATTATCCCTTGACAGAGCCTCAAGACTGCTTTTGCCTATATTATCTATATTTTCCAATCATCTCACCTACTCTATAAATATTTTGGTCTCTCCGTCCTGAACCACGCGGACCTTTCCTATCTTTGAGATAGCCTGTGCGACCTTCGTGCTGTAAACTCTCGTTTTGACAACATCGGGATGTAGCTTATATTCATCCACGAGTCCCCAGAATTCAGCCAGATCGCTCTTTGCCGCCGCTACTCTCTGCGCATAATCCTGCTGAGCGGCTGCGACTAAGGTGTTGGCGTCCTTTTGAGCCGACGGGATCAGCCCGTCTCGGTATAGCTTGGCTTCTTCAAGCGCAGTGGAATACTGCACGTTTGCGGAGGTGACCATATCGTATACCTCCTTGACCTCGGCAGGCATACTTACGTTTGTAAGCTCGACGGTACTTATCGTAACTCCCGCGCCTATGGAGCTGAGCCCCGCCTGTGCGCGAGCAAGTATATCCGTACCGTAGGCATCCTTGCCCGAAGTTAAAAGCGTATCTACCGAGATCCTCGCCGCTTCCTCTATCATCGCGTTACTGACGAATGCGTTGATAATTGTATCTATATCTTTAACGCGAAGCGCATACGCGACGGGATCGGATATCACGTATTTGACCGAAGCACTGACAACGGCAATATTTTGGTCTCCCGTAATAACATAGCCGTTATTGTTGAGAGTTGACATATACCCGTCGGTATAGTGGGTATTCACTGTCGTCTGCATAACGCTTTCCTTCGGAACGGTAACAACCTCATCGATTATATACGGAAAGGCAAACAGGAGCCCCGGCTCGTGTATCTGCTCCTCGTAAGTATCTCCCACGATCTTTCCGAACCTGAGTACTATTGCAACCTCGCCGCTTTTTACCACGCGTATTCCCGAAAGGCAAATTCCGGCAACGGCTATGAACACAAAGACGAGAAAATACCGAGTTACGGTAGTAAGAATGTCGGAAAAAACGCCGTTTTTCTTATTCTTTCTCATTTCTGTATGCCTCCGTTAGCGGCGGCAGCGTCGATAAGCTGACCTATCGCCGTGATAAGCGCTTCTCTGTCCTCTGCCGGAAGCCTTGTAAGTATATAATTCAGATCCTTGATGATAGTCTGATCGCCCTCATCGGTGATATATTCGCCGTATTTTGTAAGCACGTTGAAGGGATACTCATCTGCCTTGACCACAAGCACGGTGCTCTCTCCTACCGACTCGATAACGGTATCAAGATTTTTGAGGAATTGGAAGAGCTCTATATTCTCCTCGTAAGCCTCGGTATATATCTTGTTTACATCCTGCTCGGTCTGAGCCTTGATAGCCGCCGCCTCTTCCGTGCCCGCGCCTATGATCTCGTTTGCCTCGATGTCGGCGTCATTCGTGATCTTTCCCGCCTCAAGCTCGGCGTTTTTGAGAATCGTCTCTATGTCCTTCTGGCGATCCGCTACCATCTGATCGAAGACCGCTTGAAGGGTGGTATCGGGAAGCGAGATGCGAAGGAAGCTCGTATCCTTAATGTTTATGCCGTAATTCTGAAGGCACTTTTCCCTGACGCGCTCGTGTATCTTCTCCTGTATCTCCTCGGTCTTTATACTTTCCGTCTCAAGTGACACGAGCGAGGTAAGCTCATACGCGCCCATAACGCTGTTGGTAGCGCCGAAGATCTGATCGTTTATATATGAATCCGCCTTGCCCTGAGAGCCGACGCTGTTGTGATAAAGCACGGGATCCGCGATCTCCCAAACAACGTAGGATTTTATGATAACCGTTCTTTTGTCCTTGGTAAGCGGTTCAAGATAATTGGATTCAAAGTATTGCAAACGGTTATCGTAAGTTACCACGGTCTCAAACGGCCACGGAAGCTTAAGATAAAGACCCGCCTCGGTTATCTCCTCTCGTACCGCGCCAAACCGCAATATCACGGCGCAGTTCCCCTCTCTTACCTCGCAGGTAAATCCAAAGTAAAACAACACCAGCAAGAGCACGGATGCTATAAGTATTTTAAATATCGGCAGACGTTTGCGAGCGACTCTTGCGCCGCCCGAAACAGCCTCAGCCTCGGCATTTATATTTTTCTTATCCTTTGATCTCATATATTATGCCATTCCTTTCTGTTTTGGTTCGATCTGTTCAGTTTGTCCCGCTTCCGGACGGAGACAGGCTTCCGAAGTAGATATTCGAGCTGTCTATTCCCTCTCCGACGATGATAAGTCTTGCGTCACCGTAAGCCTTTCTTATCGCATCAAGGTACTTGTAGTATCTGTAAGAGCTTGAATTTTCCTTGTCGGCACTTACAGACGCCATAAACTCGGCAACGCTCGCCTTTGCCGCGGCTATTGAGGTTATATTATTTATCTTTGCCGACGATACGGTATTGTACGAGGAGAGCTCGGCGCCCGCCTTAGTCGTTGCCGCATACGCCTGCGCCTCAAGGATCATTTGCTGAGCCTGCAACTGAGCGCTTATCACGCTTTGGTACACCTCGGCTACTTCGATCGGCGGATGTATGCTCTCAAGCACCACCGAAACTACCTCAAGCCCCGTATCATACACGGATACACGATCCGAGAGCTCTTGCTTAAATTCGGTGGAAAACGCGCTTCTGTCAATCGAAAGCAGTGTCTCAAGGTCGGTATTTATCGTTTTATCCGTAACAAGATGATACGCCTCGGCTTCAAGAAGCTGCTTCGGATCGCTGTTATTTTTCAAGTATTTGTAAAGATCTTTTATCTTGTACTCAACGCGGAGATTGACAGAAACAAGCTCATCGCCGCTTCCGAGCAAAAGTCGGTATTCGGAAAGTCCGTGCTCACCCGTCCACGTATTATCAACGTTTTCGGTAGATATGTAACCTACGGAGAACTGCTGTACGGATTCCGTGTCGTATATCTCGACCTTATCCGCGGGCCACGGCAAGCATATATGAAGTCCCGGCTCAAGCATCTCATCCGAAAGTTTTCCGAACCGATAGACCGCACCTGCCTGATAGGCTTCGACCTGGACTATTCCTGTAGAAAGCCAGAATATCAAAGCGATCGCCGCCGCCGTATAAGGGATGAGAGTTCTTATCACCTTGATACTCCAAAGCGAGCGCATCGTTATACCCGTGTTTTCTTCAAGATAGGAGATAACTCCAAAGTCGCGCGCACCGATCGAGAACGGTGCGGGAATATTGAGCTTCGGAGATACGAAAAGTTCCTTCTTTATCAGGCTGACAACAAGGCAGATAACGGTAAACACGGACATATAGATCCATATCACGATCATTATGTACTTAAGCAGGCTTTGAGCATCATAAAATCCCAAAAGCCGAACCAAGACCGCCGCCATCAAAAGCACGAGCGCGGTACGCAGAAGTATCAGTACGCTCCTTATATTCTTCTTTATCGCTTCGATAAATTCAAGATCGGTCACAGTATGCGCACAGATCTTATCAAGCGTTATAAAGAGTATGAATATAAACATCAATACAACGAGAATGACATATCCGAGCGTATACACGGACGTCATTCTTCTTACATAAATGAAAAAGAATATCTGCATCAGCGCGACCGCCGCAAAGCAGAGTACGCCCGCAAGCATCGCGCGCCGTTTGTTATAAAATCGTGCAAAGCCCGACCAAAATCTTTTTGCCGTCAAAGCAATGCCTTTTAAGGAAAACGCCCCGCGTGCTCTCCTTTTTTTCTTTTTCGGTTCCCCTTCATCCGAGCTCTCCGTTTCGTCGCTTTTGATATTCGCTTCCGTATCGGACAAATCGTCTCCCGACGACGTCTCCTCGGATGTCGATGCCGCTTTATCTGCGCTGCCCTGCGGAAGCTTGAGACTTGTAAGCATAACTATAACGTTTACAAGCGACGGCATAAGGCACATAAGTCCGAGCATAAACAAAGGGACGTATTTCGTCACTCCGTACAGCGCCATAAACACCACCGAGATAAGAGCGGTCAAAACGACGGTTACTATAACGGGTAAGCCGATACGCTTACGCCTATCTTTCATCTTTTATCACTCCTTTTGAATTTTGACGATATCTGTCAACGCCGATGATCACTTTGCATTGTATATCTTGTGGGCGTCCAAAAGAATATAGTTCCGATAGTCGAGCCCCAAAGCATTAAATTCCTCTTCTGTTCCCTCGTAAAATACTAACTCAAGCCCGTAGCAATCCGCAAAAGTATATGGTTCAAAGGTAACGCAGGATCGCGGAATGTAAAGCGTACTCAACAGCGTGCAACAGTAGAACGAGCTGTCGCCAACGTATTTTACCGATGAGGCGAGCCTTACGCTCGTAAGCGAGAGCGCATACGCAAAGGCATAGGTATCTATATACTTAAGACTGTCCGGAAATTCTATCGATGCGAGGTTGGCGCAATCGTTGAAAGCGCTGACTCCTATGTACTGTACTCGACTGCCAAGGTCTACGGCGCGGAGTTGATCGCATCCGAAGAAAGAATACGAACCGATGGTATATACGGAATCGGGGATCCTTACGTAGGTCACGTCGGTATTCAGTTCAAAAGCGCCGCCGATATGCTTTACGTTATCGGGAATCTCAACGTAAGCCGAATTTCCGTTGTACTTTATCAGTGCTCCGTCTCCCACGATAACGAACTCGTCGCTCTTTGCCGAGAGCCACGCAGTTCCGTCAAAGGCACGCGCGCCTATCGACCATACTTTGTCGAGCCTCTCGACGCTGTAAAGCGCCGTGCAATCAGCAAAGCAATAATCACCGATCATCTCCGTGTATTTGCCTAATTTTACGGATTTAATATTCGTTTTCCCGTAGAAAAGATCTCCGGCAAGTGCCACTACGATCTTATCATCTATTTTATCCGGGATGGTAATATATTCCTCGTTTCCGGAATATTCGGTAAGCATCAAGGTACCGTCGTTGAATTCTGCGTACTTATAACTTCCGAAGCTCCGATCCTCGGTTTCATCGGAAACGGTACGCACCGGATATTCAAAATCATTATCGTTTCCCTTGCCACACGACACAAAGCACGACAGGGCAAGCGACAACAGGATCAATATTGCCGTCAGCCTTACCCACGTCCGCCTTTCGGCGGTGGCGCATCCGATCTCATTTATCATAATCTTACCAGACCTTTCTTAGTTAACCCTATAGAGCGTTATTTAAAGGAAATGTTGGCGCTCGTAAGCGCACCGTTGTTCTTTCCTATCACAAGCTTGTTCCAAGCGGATGATGAGCCGCCGAAGGTGACCCGATCAAGCGAATTGCACTTGCCGAAGGCATCGTCCTCTACCGTCTCAAGGGTCTTTGGCAATGTAAGCGAGGTAAGTGAGGTACAACCGTAAAATGCGCCGGTACTTATCCTTTTGACCTTTCCCGTCACCGTAACGCTGCTTAGAGAGGTACAACCGCTGAAGGAATATTCCGATATCTCGGTTATCTTGCCGCCGATCGTTACGTTACGAATGGTATCCGAGCCCGCGAAGGCATCGGCTATCGCTTTGACGTTTTTGGGAATCGTGACATCCGGATCCTCTCCCGTGTATCTCAGAAGTATTCCGTCTCCTATCATAAGAAACTCTTCGGTTGCATTATCGACCCAGGCAGTATCGTCGAACGCCGCCGAGCCAACCGTCTTTATGTTCTTACTCGGCTCTATCTCGGAAAGCAGGAAGCAGCCTCTGAATGCGCGATCGCCTATCGCCGTCACCTTCTTGCTCATATCGACTTTAACGAGCACGGAGCATTTTTCAAAGAGGCATTCGGAGATCTCGGTTAATCCGCCGAGATCCGCATATACAAGAGAATCACAGCAAGAGAACGCTGACGAGCCTACCGTCTTTATGCCCGCGGGCAAAATCACCTTTGAAAGACGCGAGCAACCGTAAAACGCGTCCGCACCTATCTTTTCCAATCCATCGGAAAACTCAAACGCCGAAAGGAAAGCGCAAGATCTGAACGCGCTCTCGCCGATTTTTACAAGCCCCGATGTGTTTACGACCTCGCAAAGCTTTGAGCAGGACTCGAACGAGGAAACGCCTATCTCGTTCAGCGTCGAAGGAAGATCCACGCAAAACAGCGTAGTACAGGATGCAAACGCCTTTTCCGAGATCTTCTTTATCCCCTCGCTTATCACAACGTGCTTGAGCGTCGTGTTCGCCTCAAACGCGCTCTTACCTATCTCGACGACACGATAGCTCCCAACGGTTGACGGAACAGTCAGGTACGCCGAGGCGCTGTCCGTGTAGCCCGTTATCACCGCGGTGTTGTTCTCGTATAGACTATATATAAAACCGTCGTCGGATTTGTTGTTTTCGGATACGATGGCATATTCGGTCTCGTCACCGAGCATACCGCACGAGCCGAGCGCGGCGCACACCGTAACAAGCGCCAAGCAAGTCAATACAAGAACAGCTCTGCGCGATGCCTTAAGAAAAGACGATCCTTTTAATTCTTTCATATTTTCCCTTTCCCGATCGAAGACTCGGATTCTCACGGATCCCCCGCTCCGACCATAGTTATTCATTAAAATGATATCACATATATTTATCGTTGTCAAGAATTCGAAGTTACTTTTTTCTATTCCTTTTTCTGTTTTAGGTCTCACATCTATTGTAACACTACATATTTGTTTCTCAAATTTGGTGTCGAACGTTGAAAAGCCGTATGTTTTATGGTATAATACACGCAGTAAGTTGCTTCGCAACTTTGCGGGCTCTCGCCCTTGCGCGCCCTTCGTGCGCCTGCGTAATTGACGGCTGCGTAAAAATGCCCTTGCAAGCAAGCATTTTTACTTATGGTAGAATACACGTTACGATAAAGTTATCGATCTTGCCCGTGGGCATACCGCGGTATATATTTCCGCTATTTGGGAGGATAGACAGAAGAACTATGGAAGAAATAAAGCAACAAAGTGATTACTTCGGAACCGAAAAGATCAGTCGCATTCTGATTAAAATGGCTCCTCCTGTTATGTTGGCTCAGTTGATACAGGCATTATACAACATAATAGACAGTGTATTTATCGGGAAATTTTCCGATTCGGGTCTTACCGCGCTTTCTATCATATATCCGATTCAGCTTTTGATGATCGCACTTGCCGTGGGAACGGGTGTCGGTATCAATACCGTTATGGCATCAAAGCTGGGACTCGGGCAAAAGCAAAAAGCAAACGAATATGCGGGTGTGGGAACGCCTCTTGCCATTGTGTTATGGGTACTTTTTGCCGCGATATGCTATGCAATTATGCCCGCCTTTGCAGGAATGTCTACAAACGATCCGCTTATCATTTCAGACGTTATCGCATACGGCAGGATCGTGTGCGTATTCAGCTTCGGACTCTTTCTTGAAAGTATTTGGACAAAGGTACTTCAGGCAAGAGGAGACATGAAGACGCCTATGATCGCGCAGATATTCGGTGCCGTCACGAACATCATTCTCGATCCGCTCTTGATATTCGGTATGTTCGGTCTGCCCAAGCTGGGAATATCCGGTGCGGCGATCGCGACCGTAGCGGGGCAGATAGTTGCCGCGCTCATCGTTATGAAAAAGGGCTTTTGCAGGTCTCCCGCGCTGAAAAAATATCCTCATTATGTAGCAAAAATCTTTCGTCTCGGATTGCCGAACATCCTTATGCAATCGGCATACACCTTTTATATTTTCGGGCTCAATCTGATCCTTGCGGGATTCTCCGATGCCGCCGTAACGGTCCTCGGTCTTTACTACAAGTGGCAGACCTTCTTTTTCATTCCGCTCGGTGCTATGCAGACCTGTATTGTTCCCGTGATAAGCTTCAATTATGCCGCAAAAAATATAGATCGTTGCAAGAAAACGCTGAACATATCTATTCTGTTCGGTATGGCACTGATGTTTCTCGGAACACTGTGCTTTAATATCATCCCGGAACCTATGCTGCGCTTTTTCTCGTCGGATGAAGATGTCATTAAGATAGGCGTTACGGCTTTCCGTATCATCGGCTGGAGCTTTTTGCCTCTTGTAACCTCGCTTACATACCCCGTGTTATTCCAAGCGGTCGGTAAAAGCTTCAAAAGCTCGCTTTTAACTGTGATACGTACCGTGGTTCTCTTCGTTCCGCTCGGATATCTGTTTTCACTCATCGGTCTCGATTATTTCTGGCTGACATATCCGATAACGGATCTGACTACAACGATCGTAGGATATATACTTTGCCATCATTTCTTCAAAGCCGCATATGCCGAGAATATGCTTGAGGCGGCAAGCTCGGACAACAGCGTCGCGCTTCAACCGTCACATCCCGGCGTTATTATTACGATCTCAAGAGAACACGGCTCCTCGGGAAAGCAAATAGGCAAGCTCCTGTCCGAAAAGCTCGGTATTCCGTTTTACTACAAAGAAGTCACCGCGCTTGCGGCAAAGGAAAGCGGACTCAGTCGAGAATTCATCTCGGATATAAACAAAAACGCGCCGAAGCGTCTGAATGATCTGTATCTTTCAAGGCGGGTGGTACGCCACGCGATAGAAGCGCAATATAGGATCATAAACAGCATTGCCGAAAACGGGAGCTGTGTCATTGTCGGCAGAGCCGCCGATCACGTTTTGCAGGACCGCGATAACGTCGTTCGCATCTTCATCCACGCGCCTAAGGAATATCGCATCCAACGGGTAATGGATATCTACGGTGACTCCCGAAAGGAAGCCGAGCGGAACATCAGGCATTCCGACAAAGCAAGAGCTTCCTATTACAAAAACATATCCGGAGCCGAATGGGGCGACAGCCAAAACTACGATTTGGTCATCGATTCCTCAGTGGGAGTTGAAAGCTCCGCTATACAGATAATTGAGTATTTAGAGCGCATTTGAGACATCGTCTCGACAACAAAAAGGGCAAATCAAAAGCTTTTGCGACTTCTCTTTGCCGCATTACGTCGCGTTGCCGCAAATTGCAAATCCTTTTTTGGTTGACAACGACGACAAAATGTGATATACTATCTTACAAGTTTACAAACAAATAAAAAGTATTTTTGGAGTTAAATAAGTTATTATGGAATACACAACCTCTCTTCCGAACAAGATCGACACGGGTCTTTGGGATAACACGGGACACATTCAAGGTATAGCTGTCGATATCAAAAAAGGATATATATACTATTCTTACACGACGGTATTCGTGAAAGCCGATCTCACCGGCAAGGTCATAGGTACGGTCAAGGGACTTACAGGTCACCTCGGATGTATATCCTTCAACGAGGACGACGGCAGAGTTTACGGTTCAAACGAGTACAAGCACGACTCGATAGGCACGGGGATAATGAAGCGTACGGGAACGACGCTCGCGGATGAGGATGCCTTTTACATCACGATATTTGACGTGGACAAGATCGACCGCCTTGATATGGACGCTGAGAAAGACGGAGTTATGACAGCAGTCTACCTTCCCGAGGTCGTTGCGGATTATTCAGCGGTAAATGCAGACGGAACCGAGCACAATTACGGCTGCTCCGGAGTGGACGGCACGGCGATAGGGCCTGTTCCCGGTGCGGGAAAGGACAGCAAAAAGTACCTTTTTATAGCTTACGGAATATACGGCACGACCGAGCGCACCGACTCGGAAAATCAAGTGATCCTGCAATTCGATTGCGAAAAGCTCAGAGAAACGGCAAAGCCGCTCTCTCAGGGCGAACCGCACCACTGCGGACTTTATTCCGACAAAAGATACTATCTTTACACGGGAAACACAACCTGGGGAATACAGAATTTGGAATATGATACCTTCACGGGCGATTATTTCCTTGCAGTTTATAAGGGCAAGAAGCCCGAATATCCAAACTATCCCATGTACGTGATCGACGGCTCTGCGGCTCCCACCTTCGGCGAGCTTTACGGAAGAGGCGGCGAGACGGGCTTTAAGCTTACACTCAAAAAGGTAGGCAAGGAGCACGACAGCGGGATACATGGCTTGGAATTTCCGTACGGACAGACGGGACTTTTCTCGGTCGGAGACGGAAGATTTTACGTTTCACGCGATTCAAGCACGAAAAAAGAAGACGGAGGAAAGCTCTTTACATCGATCATAGCTCTTTATAAATTTGACGGAGAAGACTTCACCGAAGTCTGTTGATCGAAATTTTTTAAAAAGGAGATTTGAGATCGTTATATGATTTTCAAGATTTCTACCGCAAATTTAAAATTTAAAAAACTTGCGCCGTTTTTGATATGTATCTTGACCGTTGCCGTTATGCTTTCAGGATGCAAATTTGACCTTAACGATCTGTTTGGCAAGGATAGCGAGAGCAACTCCGAGCTCCCACCCGAGCCGTCGCAGCAAGATACCGAGCCCTCGGATCCGAACGAAAGCGAAACTTTGACGGATAAGGCGCCGACAGAGGAATCCACGATATCCGAGGAGCCTACGGAAAAACCGACTGAGGAACCCACGGAAAAGCCCACCGAGAAACCCACGGAAAAGCCTACCGAGAAGCCTACCGAGAAGCCTACGGAAAAGCCTACCGAGCCTCCCACAACGGAAAAGATCGATGTCGGCGAACCGAGCATAGTTGATACTTCCAAGCTCAAATATACATATGACGAAATGGTAAAAGACCTTATTGAGCTAAAGGAGACCTATCCAAAGCTGTTCAACTATCGTTCCATAGGCACGACCGCGGACGGACGTTCGATATACGTTGCGATCCTCGGAAGCGGATCGGCGAAAAAGCAGATAATTGCCGAAGCCGGTACGCACGGTCGCGAATATCTGAATCCTATGTCGGTTATGGCTACACTTGAGTATTATCTTAAAAATTACGAGAGCGGAACCTACAACGGCAAAAAGATAAAGGATATTCTGAAGGATACGGATCTGTACATCATTCCGATGCTGAACCCGGACGGTATTACGATAAGTCAGCTCGGCGTTGACGCACTCAATACGCCCGAGATACGCGAGGGCGTAAAGAAGATTTATGAAGATCAAAAAGCGGCGGGAAACACAAGTATGTCGTTTGAAAACTATCAGCGTCATTGGAAGGCAAACGCTCTCGGTGTTGATATCAACCGCAACTTTGATACGACGGCGGCAGGACTCAGCGGAGTCGATCCCGAGATAGATTCGCCGCGCCGCGCGGGATATGCGGGAACGCACCCCGGATCCGAAGCCGAAACACAAGCCTACGTAAAGCTCGTGGAAAGCCTTTCAAATCCCGTGGCTTGCATAAGCCTTCATTCGCAGGGCGAAATAATCTATTGGGACTGCGGGCAGAACAACGCGGGAAGGATCGAGGCAAAACAGCTTGCCGACGCACTCAAAGGCGAGACGGGATATAACCTCTGGTGGGGAGACAGCTTCACGGCGGCGTCTGCCGATTGGTGTATGCTGATAAAGGGGATCCCCTCGGTAACGCTTGAATGCGGAAAAGGCGAATATCCGCTCCCGTATGAGCAGGTCGAAAGAATCTACAACGCCTGCCGTGATGTATTCCTGTGCGTAGCACTTATGTATTAAACCGATATAAAGCAAAATGAGCTGTTGCCTTTTAAAGCGCAACAGCTCGTTTTTGTTTGTCAACTTTATTAATTTATCGATTATCGTTTTATCGATTATCGTTTTATCGGTTATCGTTTTATCGATCGCCATTCGGATCGGTAAGGCTGAAATACGTTACATTGTAAATTCCCTCTATATCCGTCTCTGTAACATTCACGTATATCTCGTCTCCGACTCGTTTTAGGATGATCGCCTCGTTCTTCGAATTAAAGTCCATCTTATAGACGTTTCCGTTCTCGGCGGTGATATATACCGTGGTCGAGCCGGATACCGCAAGATATTTAATATCCGCTATTACTATTTTTTCATAAGTGTCGGGGGCGTCTTGTGAGTTCGAAACATCGATACCGTTCTGAGCCAAAGTCTTAATATATGCCCCGATAGCATCAGCCTGCGTTTCGCCCGTCGCCACCATATTGTACTGCTGAACGTTTACGAGTGCGTAAAGCTTTACAAGTCCGTGTGCGTCCTTAAGCACCATAATGTAAGACGGTTGACCCGCTACGTTTATAAGAGACGGGAAGGAAGCAACGTATTCCTTTTCCTGCACCTCTCCCTCGGCAGCACCCATAGCAGAATGTTCCTCGGCACCGATAACGGAATAGAATTTGTATTCACCCGTGCGCGCGTTGCTTATTATAAATCCTATATTTGAAGCGTCGGACGCCGTTACGGAGGTTACTCCCGTAAAATACCATACGTCGTCGTCGAGCATAATATACCCGAAATCGTCCGTTGTCTGTTTACAGCCCTTGTTCCCTATCAAGCTGTTGAAAAATCCGCCCGAATATATTCCCTTCCAATCGTATTTCTGACAAGCAAGGTCGCCGTCAAACACGATATCTATCCACGTCGGAACCTCCTCGAGCGCCATAAGCTCGTGTGAGCCACTGATGGGATCGAACAGGATGACCTCAACTATATCCTGCGCGCCGAAAAGCGCAACCTTGGGGTTTTCGCAGGAGACTATGTAGAAGGGATTACCGTTCTCGTCTACCTCAAAGCTTATGTTGCCGAATATTTTCGTGGGATAAGCAAATCTGAGTGCGCGGCGCAGGTCCTCTGAAAAATATGCGCTCTCGGAATAGACCATTCCGCCGTCCGTCTCGCAGTATTCCGCATAATTTTCGATGGCATCTACCATTATGTAGCCCGGGATACCGTCTTTCCTGTTGTTGAGCCATTTAAAAAATCCGTCGTATTCAAGAGGCGCGACCTTTTTGGGGCTGGAATTGAAGTTGATCTGCGTATACGACTCATTGACGCAGAACTGCGAAACGACGTTTGCAAGCGCGCCGAGCTTTCGGTTTCCGAGCATTTTTGCCGAATCGGTGTCCATCAAAGCTATATTTTTTACCTCATCGGTCGTTGGCATATCCTCCGCAAAATCGCAATCCTTAACATCGATTATTTCGGAATATGCTTTCGCGTTGAAGACCACCGACGAGAAAAGCGTTCCGAGCAACACGACCGCTATCATTACAGCGATCGCGGAAAAATAGATCACCGTAACCACGCTCTTCTTGAACACAGGCTTTACCGCCTCTTTTCCGAGGCGCTTTTCTTTTCTCTTTCTCGCCTTGGGATCAAGATTATCGAGAGCCGAAAGATCGATGATACCGAAAGGTATTCCGAATATCAGCAAAACGGCGATAAGAAAGAGCCAAAACTGCCGTGTACGCAAATTGATGGGCGGCAGAAAAACATAGTATAGCAAAAATGACAATGCACCGCATATAAGTGCTTTTATTGAAGCCTTCAGAGCTTTTGACATAGTATTCTCCTTTCAGTCCTGTTATGTACAGCTATTATTGCTTTTCCATAAAGAAGGTCGCTTCCATATCGGCTGTGCTCAAAGCAAAGGCAAGCGGAAACTTTTCAAACGCAGATCCGACGGAATTTTTGTCGTCGGTATTGGAAAAGCCCATATGATATCTTATTGCAAACGCCTCGTCGCGGGTAAGTCTCATAAATCCCGATATTATGTATACGGACTTCTCACCGTGACCGTACGGAAGCGGATCGTTTATAGTATAGTACGGCACTTCCTTCCAAACGCCGTTTTCTTTTACGTTTCTCGTACTCTCAACGTAAAAGTTCGTCTTGCAGATATCGTGCAGCAAAGAAACTATCGCGATGCTCTCGTCGCTTGCCGTAACGCCGTAGACCTCCTTATATCTCGGTCTTGACATTATATCGCAAAGGCAGTCGTAAACGTTAAGGCTGTGTTCGAGCAACCCACCGGGATATGCGCCGTGAAATTTTGTACTTGCGGGCGCACGGAAGAAATCGTTTGCATCGGAATCAAGATAGGCGAGCAGCTTATCCGCGCCCTCTCTTTTTACATTAGACCGAAATATTTCCATAAAGCGTTCTTTGTTTGTCATTGTTCTACTCCTTTTTGACCTTTTGATCTTACATAATTTCAATCATATCGAGCACGCTTCAAAACAGCGGACAAAGCGACCTATATACGTACAACGATCCGAGGCATATCAGCGGAACATCGGCTTCTCGTGCCGCTTTTTTTGCCGCGCAAAATGCCGCTTCGATGCTTTCATACGAGGACGCGTTTATACCGGACTCATTGAGCACACGCGCGTATTCCTCCGAGCTCAGCGCACGGGGAGAGTCGGGAGTAAGAGTGAAGGCGCGGCAAGCCACCTCGGAGAGCATATGTGCGATCTCGGTATAGTTCTTATCGCGAAGCACGCCTGTTAAAATATAGACCTTCCGTGAACCGAAATATTGCTTTATGCTTGCAACCGCCTGAGCGATTCCCTGCGGATTATGCGCGCCGTCAAAAATTATGAGCGGATCGTCGCAGACCTTTTCAAATCTTGCGTGCCACACGGCAGACAAAAGTCCTGCTCGTACCGCACTCTCGGGAATATTCATTCCTCTGCGTCTCAGAATATCTATCGCATCGAGCACCGTCGAAGCGTTTTGCGGCTGATAAAGTCCGAGAAGCTTTATTTCGACCGATACTCTGTCTCTATAATCAAACGCACTTCCGAAAAGATCGGCTCGTATGTTTCGGAGCGCCGAGCGATCCGTTCGCCGTATTTCGGAGCCCTTTTCGCGTGCGATATCGGAGATCACGCCGAAAGCCGCGTCAGAGTCGCCGCCGAACAGGACGGGGGCTCCATCCTTTATTATCCCCGCCTTTTCCGCCGCGATCTTTTCGACCGTATCACCGAGTATTGCCGTATGATCGAGAGCTATACCCGTAATGACCGACAAAAGCGGTTCTCTTATGACATTTGTCGCGTCGAGTCTGCCGCCAAGTCCAACCTCGAGCACAACGACATCGCATTTTTCACGTGCGAAATATTCAAACGCGATAACGGTAATCAGCTCAAATTCGGTCGGCTTATCCGACATAGCATCCGCTATCGGACGGATGCGCTCCGTGATCTCAACGAGCTTTTCATTCGGAATATTTTCCCCGTTTACTTGTATGCGTTCATTGAAATCCTTGATATTCGGAGAGGTAAAAAGTCCCGTCTTATATCCCGCCGCGCGCAAGACAGACGACATCATCGAGCAAAATGAGCCCTTTCCGTTCGTGCCCGCAACGTGTATAAATTTCAGTCCCCTTTCGGGGTGTCCGAGCTGCTCGCACAGTGCTTCCACACGTGCAAGCCCGGGGTGACAAAACAGCGGATTTATTCCGCATATATATTCAACTGCTTCTTTGTAATTCATACGTCCACTTCCTTTCGATTGCCTTCGTCGTCCACGGGATCAAAGATACCCCGTAAGTTTGCAAAAGCTCGGTCTCTTCAGCATAGCGCACAATATAGATATCTCTATCGGTGCGATCACAAGATAAAGCGGTATGCGCCAGAGCACGAGGACACCGTAAAACTGATAAAGACCGATAGGCTTTATTATCATAGATCCGACTATGTGCGCAAGCGCGCCCGACACGGCTATCTGGAGCGTTCCCTTTTTTCTTATGATAAATCGCGGTACGAGTCCCGAAACTATACCGACGGCGCACGCACCCGCAGTCACTATGAGATTAGGCGGATATACCTGCGACGACAGCAGATAGCTGATCAGATCCGATGAAACGCCGACAAGTCCTCCCGCTATCGGTCCGAACAGGATCCCCGAGAGAATGATCGGCAGGTTTTCAAACGTGATACGAAACAGTCCCGTTCCGAAGTTCAAAAAGTTCTTGCAAAAGATACCGATAATGACGGAAAGCGCCGTCATCATTGCCAAGAGAGTCACGTTTTTGGCGTTTGAAAGCACGCCTGCTTTTGAATTCTGCTTCATTCTAAAAAACCTCCTTTTCCCAAACTGCATATGGCGAGGGAATGAGGAGACAGGTATCCTTATTTCTTTTGCCGTATGAAGCGGGATGCAGGATATGAACCGCAAGGGAGCTTTATTTACCAAAGCTTCCTTTTCGTCCCATCGACAACTCCCCGTCCGACAGGCACTTGACGCTTATATCCTTACTCTTCTTACTTAATATGTTTGCAATACGCAATACGTATCACGATATAATTATATCATAAATAGCTACATTGTCAAGAGACTTTTTCACGTTTTTTGTCTTCGGAACTTCAAATGTAACGCCGAGCATTCTCTTTAAGCTCCGCAGAAAAAGACCCCAAGCACGGAAACACGACGCTTCCATCTCGGAGTCTTAAATTTATATTACCGTTCCGTTATACCATCGTATTACGGAGCGAAAGATCAAGATATCATCCGACCTTAGCTCTTATGAGTGCCAAATACTGCTTATATCCATAAGCGACAGTCCGCAATCCGAGCAAGTATGCCCCGTGCTTGAAGTAGCAAAGGAATGTATCTTACCCGTGCCGAGCGTGTACCAATGAACGGAAGTACCGCCTATCTCATCCGCAGTTGGCTTATGGTCAAAGGTACGCCAACCGAAGGTGTAGGACATATAACACTCAAATACGTAGTATGTGTCGGTGTCGGGATCCTTGCAACAGACATAGTAATCTGCTTTTTCGTAGGAAAAAGCATCGCCGAGAGCGTCAAACTCTTTTGCAAGCACGGATTCTATTTCCTCGTTCGCAGTGGTCCCGAAAGGTTTCTTATAGTTTTTAAAATCTCCGAGGTTTTCTGCCATATCGTCCCTGAATTCCTCCGGACCTCCGAGCTCGACATAGGTATGAGCCTCATACCGTATATTCAAGAATTCTTTGTCCTCATCATCCCAGATTTGCCATATATGCGTAACATAAATCAAACCGGTTTCCTTATCCTCGGTAAAGAAGGAATCCGGATCGCCGTTTTCGGGATTGTAGTTACTGTTAAGATAAGCATTTGCAAGCGCATTAAGTTCGTCTATCTTATCCTTAACCTTCTGATAATCTGCGGCTATCTTATCTGCGTTACCGATATAAACCTTTTCGATATCCGTCAGCTCTATTTCAATTGTTGATGGAGCCTTTACGGATATTTGAAGCTTTTCGGAGGTGTAGATGCCGCTCGAATAGTCAACATTGATCTGATATTCAAAGCCCTTTTCAGAATAAGCCACGGTCTTTACGGATGCGCTGAGTTTTCCGAGGTTACTGATAGCTATGTTGAGCGACGCACATTCCTTGGAGGGCGTCGTTATAGCGGAGGCGGAGATATAAAGTTCTCCCGTGAGCATCTCCGTGCCGTCGGTCGTAACGGATGCCGACACGTTTATATCGGGGGCACCGTTCGCATTGGGGATAACCGTACATCCGATCTTAATGTTCACCTTCTTTACGCCATCCGAGGCACTGTCGCCATAAAGCTTTTCAGTACTACCGCCGAACGCAGTACCGATCTTTTCAACATCAATGGCGATCTCGACGTTTACCGCTGTTTTTCCGTTGGTCTCGGTCTTGCTTGTACCCGCAACGGTTATCAGCGCCGTGGACTTAAGGTCGGAAAGAGTTGCCTCAAAGCTCGTATTTTCCGCACGGCTGCCCTTTACGGCAAGCTTTAAGTTTGCAGAGGAAAGCTCTGCGTTGAGTTCAAAGCTTGTGATTACTTCCTGCGTGCCCGAAAGCTTCATATTGAATGTAAACATATCCTTACATTCAACATTCATTTCAAAATTCGTATCGCCGACGGTCAGATCAAGAACTATCTCCTTGCCCGTCTTGCCTATCTTTGCAGTAGCGCTGATCTTGCCCTCGGACTCAAATTTGCCGAAATCAAGTACAAGAGAGCTGATAACATTGTTTTCGTTTACACCGAGCACGGATATCTGCTCGCCGCTCGATTTAACAAGATCATATATTGCGTTTGAAACACGGGTAAGATAGCTATCCGAGAAGGTATACGTTTGCTTTTCAACATCTGCCTTTATATCGTCCTTGGCAAGCTTTAAAGCATTGAGTACCGGAGCAAAGTCTATCGAGATATTCGGCAGCCTTACACCGGAGTCTTCAAATGAGCTGAATCCACCGGAAACAATTTGTCCGTACTCATCGGTCTCAACCATTGCCAAACCGTCGGAGTAAAGCTTGTAAATGTATTTTGACACCGACACCACGGGCTCCTCTCCCGGAAGTTCGATAACATTGCGGTCGTATTCGCTGTAAGAGACCATACCGTTTTTGACGACAAACGCTCCCTTGAGATTCGGAATACCCGTAACCTGAAAATCGAGCGTTTTGAAGAGTTCAACAAGAGAGTCAAGTGAAACCGAGGGAAGCTCGCTTCCCGTCTGACCGCCGATACTGTTTGCAAGCGCCTCTACCGTTTTATTTACGGAATCGACTATCTTGGCAGTCTTATCGGGATCCTCGGGCTCTGTGGGCTGCTCGGGCTTGTTTGTGCCCGTTGCGGCATCCGCAGTGTCATTCGAGGGATCCTTCGAAGTATCCGACGGATCCTGTGTACCGTTGGAATCATCCGTAACGTTGTCCGAATCATTCGGCGTGTTCGTCTCCGAGCCGGTGTCCGCGGGACTCTTGGTCTCGTCACCGTTATTTTCGCTGTCACAAGCAACAAGTGCAAGAATAAGCACAAGCGCAAGAGCGATCATAAGCAGCTTACTTAATTTTTTCATAATCAGTATTCTCCTTTAACATAATTTTACATAATTCATATACTTAAATACCTTTTGGCTGTTTTTGTTCCAACATATCCGAGGAATATTCTCTCGGAACATTCTGTTCGCCGAGCAGAGCGCACAGCTCGTTAGCCGTGGCGTTAAAATCATACGTTAAAAAGTGCATATGTAGCAGGTCGCCCTCTTGCATACCGTGTGCGTGAGATTTGGTAAAGCTCGGTGAATGGCGTATGTTCAGCACTCTGCAGGACGCGGGCCAGAGGATGTCTCGCGTCTCAAGTCCTATAACAAAGGCATCGGGCTTCACCGTAAGCACCGTGTCGATTATCTCCGCGGTCTTGCCCCTGTGTGCCTTTTCGATCCTATGCTCCATAACGGCGTCGTTGATGGACTCGGCGTTTAGCAGCTCGGACAATATGTACGCCACGGAAACACTGAGAATAAGATAGAGCGCGTTCGAGATGCCGCCGAATATCTCAACGGTAAATAATATGGCGGTTATAGGCGTTTTGTGAGCCACGCTGAGGAAGGCTCCTATACCCATAACAACCAGCGAGCCGTAAAGCTCGGGCGGTATAACACCGATACCGATAAGGCTCTTGGCACAAAGCGCGCCTGTCATAGCTCCGAAGGTTATAAGCGGAACAAAAAGTCCGCCCGCGGCGTTTCCGACGCTTGCCGCCGAAACAAATATTCCTCTTACGATGATAGCGATAACAAGAATATACCAGACACGATTTCCGAGGATGACCTCATCCGTCAGATGATGTCCCGTTCCGAGAAGGTCGGGAAGAGCCACACCGCACAAAGCCATTACCACGAAGGATGCGGCAAACGCCAGCTTACGTGCAAAAGGTGATATGGCTGTGATCTTTTCCTTTACCTTTTTGGAACATTCAAACGCGAAAAGTATGCCGTGATTTATTATGACCGCCATTACGGCTATCAGAATAACTATCCAGATATGCTGAAAATCCAGAGCCGCTTGCTCGGGAATAAGAAAATGCGAAAAGCTGATACCGCATACACGTTCAAGCAGGCTCGCCGAGAACACTCCGCAAAATACTCCGACCGAAGCCGAGATAAAGAGAGTCGGCGTAAATCTTCTGTGCGAATCCTCAAGCGCGAAGAAGATGCCGGAGATGGGAGCTCCCGTAGCCACGGCGATGCCTGCGCAGGCTCCGCCCGTCATTACGTATCTGTCCGCACCTTTAAAACGCTCGCCCGTCATTTTGGACACGCCCCTGCCGATACAAGCGCCCATCTGAACGCTCGGTCCCTCGTTGTCGAGAGGTACGCCCGATATAAACGTGCACAGCGAGGAGAAAAATACGCACGTCAAGGTTCTGATCCACTTGAAGGGTAAGATTCCTCTCATTGCCGCGATAGCGGTCGGTATTCCGCCGCCGCTCGACGCGGGGTCAATGCGCTTAAACAGCATAGCGAGGACAGCCACCGCGCACACGCCCGGGATCAACAGTGTTATGTATATGGGATTTTCACCAACGAAATGATATATATCGTGTGAAAGCTCCATAATATGCTCGGCTAAAAGCTTAAAGCAAAACACGAATGCGCCCGTTATCAGTCCCGCCACGGCAGGCAAAAGGAAAAACGAGATGGTATAATGCAGAAATTTGTTTTTTGAATGGGGATTGCGATTCATTTTGAATTTTATACTTCTTTCTAATGCTTTATTTATACTTTGTGTCTTTGTGCGTATATTATATACCAAACAGAGGAAAAAGTCAACACATCACTGTTTTTCGTGCAACTGCACGCCTCTCTCCGCTATAATGTCATCAAGTATATCGCACGCGTCCATAACGAACCTTGCACAAGGACGCACTTTGTAATATTCCGCAGTCCGCGGCGTGGGAGTTGGAAGACTTCCGACCTCAAGCTCTTTAAGGAGCTCGCGGCAGATGATAGTGCCGTTCTTCCGCTTGAACCTTTCGGCAATATCCTGAACGAGCGCGTAATGCTTCCCTTTTTCTTCATCATCTCCGGGGGTCGAATATCCGTAAAGGATGCCTATAATGATATAAACCGCCGAAAGTGCTCCGCAGACCTCTCGCATCCTTCCCATTCCGCCGCCGAACGACGAGGCAAGCCTCAGAGCCTGCTCTCTGTCGTAACCGGTAACGTCGCAATAGGCGCAAAAGACCGACTGCGCGCAATTGCTCCCGCCGAGGAAAAGTTCGCGTGCGATCTCGGCGTGTCTTACCGACGGTTTCTCTGCCGAATTGTCGGCTTTCGATTCGTCGGAGCGGCTCAAAATCTTTTTCGTATCGTATGTCATTCTATGCTCATCTCAATCGTTTGAAGTAGGGATATACGGAATTATCTTTGCCGCCATATCGCCGACGGTCATAGTTTGCAGCCAAACCTTTCCGGGACCTCTGAGCACGGCAAGGAAGAGTCCCTCACCGCCGAAGAGCACATTCTTAAATCCTCTTACGACTTCGATATCGTAATCTACCGACGCCTCAAACATAGCGACGTGTCCCGTATCAACCTTTATAACCTCGCCTGGCTTCAGATCGTATTCCTTGAGAGAGCCGTCAAGCTCGAAAAACGCCATTCCGTCGCCACTGATACGTTGAAGTATGAAACCCTCTCCGCCGAAAAATCCCGCACGCGCTCTTGACCATTTTATGGACAGATCGACCCCTTGGGTCGCGCACAAAAACGCTTGCTTTTGAGCGATAATGTCATATTCGGGCGTTATTCTGAACGCTTTGATGGTTCCGGGCATAGTTGACGCCAAGGTGATGCTTGTATCCGGGCGACGCGACGTGTAGGTTGCCATAAATATGGACTCTCCCATAAAGAGTCTTCCTATACTTTTTCCGAATCCTCCGCGGGCGTTCGTTGACATATCTATCCCGTCGCTCATCCAGGAAAGTCCTCCCGACTGCGTATAAATGCTCTCCCCTTTGTCAAGAGTCAACGTAACTGCGGGCATAGCACCGCCCCATACTTCATATTTCATAATCTTTGTTCCTTTCTGTAATGCGTACAAAGTTCAAATAAGCTTACCAAACCGTACGTCACGGTTCGGATAACCGATCGAGTAATTTTAACACACATATTCGCATTTGTCAACAAGCACGGCGATTTTGCCGCGTATATATTTTATTAATGAAGGTCTTTACGAGACTTTTATCTTTTCTCTTGACAATCCGTGCGACAAGTGATATAATTCTTATAGTATTATAATGGGTAAAGATGCGCTCATCCATTTTATGATCGTTGAAAATACAGAGCGCAAGGAATAAAAAGGAAGTTTATACTCTATGGAAATCATACACGATATATTACATGAGCTTTTACACGCGGTAAAGGATACTTTTGTTCTTATGCCGTTTCTCTATCTTGCCTATCTGCTGATGGAGTTTATCGAGCATAAGGGTGGTGAACGCGCGCAAAAGCTGATCTCATCATCCGGCAAGCTGGGGCCTCTTGTCGGAGGCTTGCTCGGAGTGGTGCCGCAATGCGGATTTTCGGCGGCGGCATCTGGACTCTATGCGGGACGTATGATCTCTCTCGGCACCCTTGTGGCGCTTTTCCTGTCCACCTCGGACGAGATGCTTCCCATTATGATCTCGGAGCAGGTATCTCTTTCTCGCATACTGCCGATACTGTTGTGCAAAGCTTTGGTCGGCATCGCGGTTGGATTTGCGGTAGACATAGCGGCAATGCTCTTGAACAAGCGTAAGCGATGCGAAAACACCGCCGCAAGCTCGATACACGAGCTTTGCGAGGACGGTCACTGTCACTGCGAAAGAGGTATATTCTTATCGGCACTGTTTCACACGCTTCAGATCGCTCTGTTTATCTTCATCGCAACGGCTGCTATGAATCTTTTGATCTATGCAATAGGAGAGGACACGATCTCGACGGTATTTTCGTCGATACCCGTTCTCGGCGAGGCGATCGCGGCACTTATCGGTCTGATACCGAACTGCGCCGCATCGGTCATCATAACCGAGCTCTATCTTGACGGGCTCATCTCCGCAGGTCCTATGATGGCAGGTCTGCTTTCAGGCTCGGGCGTCGGACTTTTGGTGCTCTTTAAAGTCAATAAAAACAAAAAGCAAAATCTTGCGGTGCTCGCTCTGCTCTATGCAGTAAGCGTGCTTGTCGGAGTTTTGGTCGGACTGATACTTTAAAAATATCCTTCACGCAAATAAATCTGTAACCGTAAACACGCAGAATGGAAATCAAACAATGAAAAATAATCAATCTACACGTCCTCGGCGAATACTCGCCGTTCACGACCTGTCCTGCTTTGGGCGTTGTGCGCTCACCGTCATAATCCCCACGCTGTCATCTATGGGGCATCAGGTGGTGCCGCTCCCGACCGCCCTGCTCTCAACGCATACGGGAGGATTTACCGACATACATTTTCTTGATCTTACCGAGCATATGATGCCCATAGCCGAGCATTTCGATGCGCTCGGCATCGAATTCGATGCCGTTTATACGGGCTTCCTCGGAAGTGCGGCTCAGGTCGATATTGTAAAAAAGATAATCGAACGTGAAAAAGGAAGAGCGTCCGCCCCCGTTATCCTTGTCGATCCCGTTATGGGAGACGACGGTGTGCTCTATTCCACCTACACACCCGAGCTTGTCAGCGGAATGAGGCGTCTATGCCGCGATGCGGATATAATAACTCCGAACCTTACCGAGGCGTGCTTTCTTACGGGGATCGAGCACAAAGATACCTCGACAATGACAGAGTCCGATATAGGCAAATACACGAACGAGCTCTTTGCGGCACTGCGAGAGCTTTGTGATGCAGACATAGTAATAACTGGCATCGTGCTCCCCGACGGGAACATTCTCACCGCGGCTTACGACGGACGTGAAGCTTTCTGCGTCGAGAACAAGCATCTGCCCGCGATATATCCGGGTACGGGAGACATATTCGCCTCGGTCATTCTCGGCGACATACTGAACGGCAAGATCTTTTTTGAAGCCGTTAAGACCGCCTGCGGCCTCGTCTCCGAGACAATTGCCGAAACGCTCCCGACCGCTGAGCCGAAAAGAGACGGCGTGGCGATCGAAAAGCTGCTGAAAAAGGAGTTTTAAACTCCTTCTCCAAGGTACCGTCGAAGCATTGCTTCGAATAAACAACAAACGTAGGATTCTTCCGATGCGATCCCTTTACGAAAGGAATATACAGAGATATTATGAGTAAATATTTTGATGACGGCGTATGCCGATATCTTTTCACACAATATGATGAGAACGACGAGAGCCGCGGCTTTTATACGGTGGAAAAGTGTCCTCGACAAACAACGGAGATATCTATTCCGGACGAGATAAACGGTTCTCCGGTCACCGCCGTTGCTGATCTCGCCTTTAACTGCAAATCCATAATAAAGAATATAACGCTTTCGAAAGAGCTGACCGATATCGGTGACCTCGCCTTTAACGGATGCTCGTCGCTCGAGCGGATCGTGATACCCTCGAAGGTCCGACGAATCGGCAAAAATGCCTTTGCGGGCTGTTCATCGATGCGTACCGTTGTCATTCCGCCGTCCGTCGAAAGTATAGGCGACGACGCTTTTGAGAACTCGGATGCGCTCGAAAAGATTTATGTTACCGAAGACAGCTTTGCCCACAGATGGATCGCAAAGCAGTTTTACGATGCGGATATTTCCGGCACGGGAAAGCTTAACGTATTGTTTGAGAAGATCGCCTTTTATTCTCCGCAAAAAGACGGACAGACCTCATTTTTCTCTCCGATATATGATTTTGATTGCGAATTTACGGACGACGGCGCAAAGCTCTCTCTCTACAACGGCGGCGAAAGTGTCGTAAGAATACCGCCGAAGATCGGCGACGCACCCGTCATCGCTATCGGAGCCGATACCTTCAGAGGATGTACAAAGGTGCGAGCTGTATACATTCCCGCAAGCGTCAGAAAGATATCGACCAATGCGTTCGATATGTGCCCGTCGCTTGACAAAATAACCGTCGATCCCGCAAACACACATTTCAGCTCCAACGGCGGTGTACTCTTCAACAAATCGGGAAGTGCCGCGGTGCGCTGTCCCGAGGGCTTCCGCGATGGCAAACTTACCCTTCCCGCAGGCGTGACCGAGATCGCGGATAACGCTTTTCTCGCCTGCAAAAATTTGCGACTCGTCAATATGCCCGCAACACTCGTTTCTATCGGCAAAAGAAGCTTTGCCGAATGTCACTTGTTGCAAAGTGTCACTATGCCGCCGAGCCTTGAAAATATAGGTGACGGCGCATTCGCAGACTGCACGGCTTTGACGGATATTACCGTTTCACCTATGCTTGCAAAAGTCGGAACGGATCTCTTTAGAAATTGCACAAATATCAAAAGTGTGTTTACGATCCCGGGAACAGAGTCTGTTCGGCTCATAAGCCGTTTTTCCGAGGCGGCAGGTCACATAAAATCGGCTCTTCCGACATACTACGCTCAATGTATGCCGATAATTATGAAAAAATTCGAAGAGACGGGTGCCGACATCGGCGAGGTCACGAAGATGCTCTCGGATCTTCTGGGTCAAAACGGCATTGACTCTTCATCTCTTGCGGGGCTCAGCGGAATCCCGGGGCTCTCCGAGCTTTTGGGTCGGAGCAAAGCCGACAAGGGCGACGCAACCGTAGATGATAGCAAAAACGGTAAAAGCGCCGAGACACCGTCCGATTCGGATGACACCGACGATGCAGATGCCGATGATGTTGATAATGTTGATAATGTTGATGATATTGACAATATAGACGATCTCGATGAATTTGAGGGGCTTGATGATATCAGCGATGATATCGAGCTGCCCGATATCGACACTCTTATCAAACGCCACTTCAGTGATGATGCGGAAAATGACGACGATTCCGATTCGGATGAAAATAAGCACGACGGCAAGCACGGCAAAAAGCCTCCAAGAGGAAACACCGCAAGCGTAACCTTCATTACGAACGGTGACGGTGTGGCAGATCTTTTGCGCAAGCTGTCCGTTGACGGAGAAGGCATCACGATGGACGGAGTCCCCGACGGGGCATTGGAACTGTTCGATTCCCTGTTCGCGGATATCACGGGAAGCGAACGCCGAAAGCGCAAGCAAAGCTCCAAGGCGGCTAAAAGCAAGAAAAAAGAGATCGTCGATCCGATCAAAGCGGTAACAGACGAGCAGTTTGATGAATTTCTCGCAAAATATGATGCACTGTTTGAAAAGACCGACCCAAAGCTCTTACTTGTTGAAACGAAGAAAGAAGAAGATTAGTTTGCGCAAAGGATCCGTGCGCGTTCAAACGGAGAGCTAAGCTTTCGAAAAAACGCGAAAATATTGACAAACGACAAAAGTCAAAAAGCATACAGAGGACCTGTTTAAAGCTTTAAAGGTAACGGTAACAAAAATGACGATCAACAACCACATTCCCGAGCTTCTTTTGCCCGCCGGGACCCCCGAGGCGTTTTGCGCCGCGCTTGACGGCGGCGCAGATGCGATATATTTCGGAGCCAGCGGATTTAACGCTCGTGCCAACGCTCGAAATTTTTCTCTTGACGAGATGCGCTCTGCGGTATATCTTGCACGCACGTTAGGTGTGAAAACATACGTGACGTTAAACACCGTGCTTTACGATCGAGAATACTCTCTTATGCTCAAAACCGCGGAGGAGATATACAAGAGCGGCGCCGACGCCGTCATAGTTGCCGATCACGGTACGGCAAAGATATTGCACGAATACATTCCGGATCTTTGTCTTCACGCAAGCACACAGTGTGCCTGTCACAATCTTGCCGCGGCAGAGGAGCTTACAAAGCTCGGATACACGAGAGTCGTCCCCGCAAGAGAGCTTTCTCTCGAAAACATTCGATACCTTACAAAAAATTCACCGATAGAAACAGAAATATTCGTACACGGCGCGCTCTGCGTCAGCCACTCGGGTCAGTGCCTTTTTTCGTCCTTAGTCGGCGGGAGAAGCGGAAACCGCGGTGAATGTGCTCAGCCGTGCCGAATGAACTATTCTCTCACTCGCGGTACAAAGGGACGCGATAAAGGCTTTGAGACCGTTTCATCGGGAGCACTTCTTTCGCTCAAAGACCTGACGCTTTGTCGTCACATCACCGATATTATCGACAGCGGTGTAGACTCGCTCAAGGTCGAAGGAAGAATGAAATCCCCTTACTACGTAAGAGAGGTCGGGGCGATTTATCGCCGCCTGCTCGACGAACGCAGAAACGCAAGTGATGCCGAGGAAAGGCAGCTCGCCGAGATCTTCTCGCGAGGCGGCTTTACCGACGCATATTTTCTGTCCGGAGCACGCAGTGTCAATCAGTGCTTTTCCGTGCAATCTATGTCGGGAGTCAGGACCGAAGCCGAAAAGCTCGGAGCCCTTTCGGGAAAAGGCACCGCGCAAAGAAGCGGCAAGGATCCGCGTTCGCAAAAAGAAGCTCAACAAGAAACTTTAAAAAGCCAGGGCTCGGCAGACAACGTATTCCGCACCGAACGAACACGACCGATAAAGGCAGATATCGAGCTCTCGGTCGGAAAACCCGCCAAGCTTACGCTCAGCACCGATACCGACAACGGGACAATAAGCATAGAGGTCGAGGGGGACACAGTTCTTGAGGCGCAAAGCGCGCCGCTCGATGTCGCCTCGGTCACAAAGGCAATAAACAAATTCGGAGCAACGCGATTCTCCGCCGAAAGCATAGGGGTTCGGCTTGAAGGTGCGGTCTTTATGCCGATGTCATCGCTCAACAAGCTGCGGCGCGACGCCACTTGTTTGCTTGAAGAGAAGCTCAACGCGCCTTATCTCGGACGCCAAAGCTTTTCCGTCGGCGAATATGTTCCCTCAAGCCGCCGCGCGAAAAAGAACAAAGTCGAAGAGCACAACGATGATCCGGTCTATATAAAAAGTGCCTATTTTCGATCCGCGGACAGCATCACCGACAAGGCGATCGAATATTTCGACATAAGATTTTTGCCCTTATCGGAATTTGACGGCAATGAGCGTTTCAGATCTTCTGCAAGGCTTGCCAACGGCATAGCCCTGCCGCCTGTCATAACAGATCTTGAATATTTCGCGGCGGAACGCATAGCCAAAAACGCAAAGGAAGCAGGTATACGGTACGCGCTCGTTACCAATCTCGGCAATATCAAAATTGCGCACGAGCTCGGATTTGAGCTATATGCCGATCTGCGCTTCAATATAGCTTCCAACGAAAGCTTTTCGGCATTCGAGAGCTTAGACCGCGACTACTTCTTCAAAATCGTCATTCTTTCGCCCGAGGCAACGCTTCCGCAAATGAGAGACATAGCTCGCGAGCACAAAAACGCCTCGGTAACCGTATACGGACGTGTGCCTCTTATGTTGCTTGAACGTTGCATTTTGCGGGGTAACGCAAAACCATCGGAAGGCTGCTCCGTATGCCGCGATAAAAATTACACCCTCATCGACCGCACGGGTGCCGGCTTCCCTGTCGTAAGAGAATGGCAGCATCGCAACGTCATATACAATTCTCAATCAATATATATGGCAGACAGACAGAACGTGCTCGAAAGCGCAGGACTTCGTTCGCATCATTTCATCTTTTCGGTCGAATCGCGAGAAGAGATCGACCGCATAATAGACTCGTATACACGCGGTGTCGCGCCAAAGCCGGGTGAAAAGGTGCGAAGAATAAAATAAGCGCAAACCCCTTTGATATTAACGATAAATAATACGATCCCCTTACGGCAATTTTTAAAGCTTTCCGCTTTTTAACATCTGCCATAAGGGGATCATATTATTTCGTTCTTACCATCGTAATTATATTATTGTTTTTTACCGTGATTTAACCTTCGGCTTACAAGCTCAGACCCGATACGTCCAGCCGTACGGATCCTCGGCTTTGCCCCATTGAATCGCCGTCAGCGTATCATAAAGCTTTTGCGTGACCTCTCCGATCTTACCGCCGCCGACGATATAGTCCTTGCCGTTATAACCGAGGTGACCGATCGGTGAGACGACCGCCGCCGTTCCGCAGCCGAATGCTTCCTCAAGGCTTCCGTCCTCAAGTGCCCCGACAAGCTCGTCAACCGAGATCAGACGCTCCGTGACCTTATATCCCATATCGCGAAGCACCTCTATGCAGGATTTTCTCGTGATACCGGGCAGTATCGAACCCGAAAGTGCGGGGGTGACGATCTCGCCGCCGATCTTGAACATTACGTTCATAGCTCCGACCTCTTCGATATACTTACGTTCGACGCCGTCAAGCCAAAGCACCTGCGTGTATCCGAGCTGTACCGCGCGCTCGCCGGCGCGAGTTGAAGCGGCATAGTTGCCTCCGCATTTCGCATAGCCCGTTCCGCCTCTTACCGCACGGACATCCTCCGACTCTATCATTATCTTGACAGGGTTTATTCCCTCGGCGTAGTAGCTTCCGCTCGGCGAGGCAATTATCATAAAAGTAGCTCTTTTTACCGTATGCACTCCGAGATTTTCGTCGTTACCGAACATAAACGGACGCAGGTAAAGCGACGTTCCGAAGGAATGAGGTACAAATCTTTCCTCGGTCTTTACGTACTTTGTGAGTATCTCAAGCATTTCATTTTCGTCGATCCTCGGCATACACATACGATCGGCGGAATTGTTCATACGTCGAATGTTTTCCATCGGTCTGAACAGCTGCACGCCGCCGTCTGCGCGTCGGTATGCTTTAAGCCCCTCAAATATTTCCGCGCCGTAGTGAAGCACGGTAGATGCGGGATGAAGCGAAATGTTTGCAAAAGGTACTATTCTCGCGTCGTGCCAGCCGCGGTTGGCTTCCCAATCCATAATGAACATATGATCGGAGAAAAATCGTCCGAAGCCGAGGGTTTCCTCGGAGGGCATCTCCTTTGGCGTTGAGGTTTTGATAAATTCTATATTCATTTTTGCTTCCTTTCGTTTTGTTGTTTTATTATCTTTAACGTTTCTATATTTTCGCAGATCGGGCTCAAATGTGAAGCGCGATATATTTCCGATAAGTATTATATTACAAAATCGCGGCTATGTCAATAGACATTTATTTTTTTGACGCGATGGCGGTTTTACGTTCATTTCTTGCGGTGTATTTTTGCCTGTTTCTTGTCACTCGACAAGGCTTTTCGTTCATTTCTTGCCGCTCGGCAAGAAACGAACCAAATGAAGTACATTTCAGCGCGAGCGCTGAAATCGAAAGGCGCTCAGGTGCCGCGCCTTTGAACCGGCTTTAGCGAGGACGCTACAAAGCGTAATCTGTTAACCTGTTATTGATGTACAGGCAGATTAAAAAGGGTGCTGTGCGAACAAAGCAAGATGAGATTAAAAGAGATGTTTTCGATTATTTAAGTTCAAGG